>VBKE01000308.1 GCA_005879605.1 Deltaproteobacteria bacterium | reverse complement strand
AGATGCTTTGTCGGTTAAAATCCCCATTGTTCACAATTTGGTACAATGGTGATGCCTTCAGAATTGGGACAAATGGAATCGTTTCAAATTTTCCTGGCATTTTGCTTGCTCGGTTTCTCATCATGCGATATCTAGCGCTCGCCTGTGATTTCGACGAAACCTTGGTTCATCGAGGCCAGATAAAAAACCCAACAATCACCGCCTTAGAAAAGCTGGTGGCGTCGGGCCGCAAGCTGATCCTCGTTACCGGGCGGGAATTTGACGATCTGATCACCGTATGTCCGGTCATCGACTTATTTAGTCGCGTGGTCGCTGAAAATGGTATTTTGCTCTATTCCCCGGCAACCAAAGAAGAAAAATTGTTGGCAGATGAGCCGCCGGAAGATTTTATAAATGCTCTGCGTGAACGGGCCATCCCGTTTTCGCGCGGACGCCGGATCGTTTCTACTGACCGGTCCTACGATACCGCGTTGCTTCAAGTCATCAGTGATCTCGGATTGGAATATCAGCTCATCTTCAATAAAGGCGCCGTCATGCTGTTACCGAGTGGAGTTAATAAGGCGACCGGTCTCGTCGCAGCGCTTCACGATCTGAAATTGTCGCCTCATAATGTCGTTGGCATCGGGGACGCAGAAAATGATTTCGCCTTTTTGACGCTTTGCGAATGCTCGGTAGCGGTGAGCAACGCCCTTCCAACCCTGCGCGAGCGGGCCGATCTTGTCACCAACCATGAAAATGGCGAAGGGGTCATAGAGCTCATTGAGGAATTGTTGGATTCCGATCTGAAATCAAGAGATGAACGGCTCACCCGCCGGCATCTCCTTTTGGGAACGCAGGACGGTCGCGAGGTGAAGCTTTCGCCCTATAGCAAAAACCTCCTGCTGGCGGGCTCTTCGGGCAGTGGCAAATCGACTTTGGCCACCGGATTTCTAGAGCGACTCGCTGAAGCCCAATATCAGTTTTGCGTGGTTGACCCCGAAGGCGACTACGAATCTTTCGAGGGAGCCATTGCGCTCGGCAACAGTCGCCAGGTCCCCCAGATCGAAGAAATCCTGCGGGTCTTGGAAGAGCCTGACAACAATGTTGTTGTTAACCTGGTAAGCCTCGGTTTAGCGGACAGGCCCGCTTTTTTGCATTCGCTTCTGTCTCGTCTCCAAGAGATGCGAGCCCAGACCGGCCGCCCCCACTGGATCGTACTCGACGAAGCTCACCACGTTCTTCCTTCTTCATGGGACGCGACGGTTCTCACCTTACCCCAAATAATCGATCGAATCATTTTTATAACTGTCCAGCCGGAAAAGCTGATCTCAACGGCCCTCCAAACTGTGGACACCTTGATAGCTTTCGGTGAGGATTTCAGAGCGACTCTAAAGAATTTTTGTAAGGCGGTCGGCGAAATTCCCCCGTCGGGCGGACCCCAAACTTTAAAAAGAGGCGAAGCGCTCTTTTGGTCGCGCGCGAAAGGCGCGCCGCCGTTCGCCTTCAGCATCGCGCCGAACCGCACGCAGCGTCGGCGTCACCAGAGGAAGTACGCTGAGGGCGAGCTGCCTGAGAACCGCAGCTTTTATTTCAGAGGACCTGGACATCGTCTAAATCTACGCGCGCAAAATCTGATCTTGTTTATTCAAATCGCCGAAGGCATCGATGATGACACCTGGCTACACCACCTTCGTCAAGGGGATTATTCCCGGTGGTTCAGAGAAGCGATCAAAGATGACAAACTCGCAGACGAAACTTCCAAGATCGAAGCAGCGCCGGAGCTGTCCGCTCCTGAGAGCCGCCGGCTCATCAAAGAACTGGTCGAGAAGCGCTACACTCTTCCCGAATAGACTCTCGTTCCTTCAACTCGTCGTCTTGCCGCGCGCGACCTTCTGCTTTTTACTCTTCTCATCCTTCCGCTTTCGAACTCGCGGGGACTTTTCGAACGGATCTTCGAGCTTTTCGCGTTTCCCGTTAGGGAAACAATTGAGATCGCGCTGAAGTCAGCCGCGCCGCCCCTGCGAGCCAAAATACTTCAGCAACCAAATGGCCGCCATGAGCGCCAGCACGAGCGCAAGAGCCAGCAGGATAAGGCCGCCGAACACGGGTTTGCGCAACATGTTTTCAATTTGAAAACCGAAGAGGGTCAACGTCACGATTCCTGGAAGCCGACCAAGCAGAGTGGCGCAGAAAAATTGCCAAAACCGGATGCCCGAGGCACCGACAAAAAGGTTGATCAGAGTGAACGGAGCGACCGGCAATATCCGTACGGCAAGAACCGCCAGAAAACCATGCCGTCCCACCCGCTCTAAAAACCGCTCAAAGTAAGCCGAAGCGGTTTTTCGCATCCTATCTTGGCCGAAGACACGGCCCATTCCATAGCCCATTCCAGCGCTCAAAAGCCACCCAGCAAGGCCGTAAGCATTGCCCCAGATCGGACCGAACGTGAAGATGGTCGCGAGATTCAGCAGGATCACGGGAAAGAAAACCAGGCTCGCCAGAACATAGCCGCCGACAACCCAGTACGGGGCCGCCGGGTTGCTCCTCACGGAGTCTTGCCAATCGACGATCGTTGCAAAATTGATCCACTGATTCAGCGGCGTCCAGCGCCAGAGCGCCGGCAGCGCAAGCAGCGGCAGGACCACAATCAAACTCTTCCATAGAGTTGATCTATCGCCGCTGGCTCCCCGGCGGGACTCGTGGTTCAAAGTTACCGAAGGGACATTCATTATGACAAGGTAAACAGCAAACCGGTCATAAGCAAGGTGCAGCGAGCGCGAGACAATACGCCGATTTCATTTAGACCGAAGGAGTGCGATTGGACAAAATGGAGCCGTCAACCGACAACCTCGCGAGCCATCCGTATCACTTGTTTCCTCGCTTCTTGTGTTCCCATGGGAAGAAGAACGGGTAGATTCAATCCGCCGTTGATGAAGGACTCCAACTGTTGACGGCATTCATTCGGCGTGCCCGCGACCGAATGCGCCCGGACGACTTCGTCAGTGATGTATTTCTTGGCCGCGTCCCAGTCGCGCTTCCCCACCGCCACAGCGAGTCCTTCTTGATCGACCTTTCCGCCGCCCAAGCGGATGTTCTCCGCGTGGTGCGTATTGCGAAAAATGTACGCTAAAAACATTTTGTTCGCCTCGATCGCCTCGCGTGGATCTTCAGAAACGGACGCGGTGACAAACCCGGCGACGTCTCTGTCGGTCGACGATTTGCCTGCTTTCTCTGCTCCCTTCCTGATCTCACTGACGCATCGAGCGATATAGGCCGGCGCGCAGCCGGCCGACAGCAGTACGCCATCACCGATCTCGCCCCCGAGTCGGAGCATGGGCGGGCGGACCGCCGTCAAATACATTTTGATCGGCCGCGACGGTACGAAGCCCATCTTCGCGCCGTTTATCTGAAATACTTCTCCTTGAAAATTTACCGTCTCGCCGCTCAACAACCGCCTTAAGATCTCGACATATTCGCGCATGGTTTTGAGCGGCCTGGGCGATTCTATCCCTGCTTCCTTTAAAGCCGCCGCGTTGCCCGTTCCGGGACTGGCAATGACTCTCCCTGGAGCAAACTCTTCCATGGTTGCAATGGACATGGCGGAGATAATCGGCTGGCGCGAGTAGGGACTCATCGGCGCAGGCGCGACTTTAATCTTTTGAGTTTTGGCCAGAAGCGCCATGGATGTCGTAAGAGAATCCCGAAAGCACAGATGATCGGACATCCAAATCGAGTCCATACCGGTTTCGTCGGCTAACTCCGCCAGCTCGATCATCTCCTGGATGGAATAGAAACCATCAAAGCAAAGCCCCAGCCGCATGAGCTCTCCTTCCTAGAACCCCGCTCCCAGGATTTTCGGCAAATCCTCCCGCCGAACCCCTGCCAATCCCATCTTCTCGAGAGTCAGTCCTTCCCTTCGATAATCCGTGCGACTAGCCACCGAAGCCAGAGTAATCAGGCTATTCATGACAGGCGTTTTCACCCCGAGCAATCGCGCGATGTCCGCCATAGGTACGAGCCCGTAGCCGACGTCCTCTTTAATGTAACGATGATCCGGAGTGCTCGGAGCTTTGATCGTCCGGTTGGGTTCGCTCTCGCTGATGGCTCGATAAACCGAGCCGCTGGCGCGAGCTTCATTTGAAGCCAGACCGGCGCTGTAAAAAATATCGATAAAGCGAAGTGGTTTTAGTCCCAGGCACTTAACAATTCCCAATCGCTCCCGATCGATTGCCTCGATCCAGGCCGCGATGGCGGGAGTGATCCCATCCCGATAATAGTAGAAATCTCCTCCGGTCTTCTCGATCCAACCCAGGTTTCCGAGCATACCGGCGGGATGCATGATCGCATTGATATTCGACAAGCCGGTTTCCAGCACGTTTTCGGCGAGAACAACGTTGGGAAAAACCTGCTGAATTTCCTTGACGAGGCTCTCGGTATATTGCCCAGGAAAGGCGGCGCAGCGAAGATTTGTCGTGCGGCGATAAATTTCCACGCGCGCGGACGCGACCATGCGGCAAATATACGGCAGTGTGACGGTCTCACACAGCCCGAAGCTTGCTTTGGCACCGGTAGCGCGCAGAACATTTGTAAAGTGGAGCGAGCCGCCGGTGTGCCCTGGGGTAAGGAGAATACGCTGACCGTCGCAAAGGTATGGCGCCAGACTCTTGGCCAAATAGTCATGCGCCACAGCGGGCACAGCGATGATGATCAAATCAACGTCACTCACGACCGGCGGCAAATGGGAGCTGACGAAGAAGGGGACGGCAAATTTTTCTTGGCCATTTTCGACAAGCTCGATGCCGCCACGCTTGTGGATGGGCATCAAAGTGCTCTCGGAGCGCGAAAAGAGTCGAACCTCGTAGCCTCGCAACGTGAGATCAGCCGCGGCGGCGCAGCCGCCGTTACCGGCACCGAGAACTGCTATCTTACGGATCGACATGAAAACCGCGTCTTAAGAATCGAGCCGGTAGTGTTTGAGTTTGTCCTCATCCAACTCGATGCCCAAGCCAGGCTTGGAAGAGATGAGAATATCACCCTCGGCAAAATCGAAGGCTTCGGTAATGATGTCATCCTGGTAATAAATCCCGGCGATGCCTTTTTTGCCTTTGCCTTTCGGAGTGGAAACCGGCACGACGCAGCCGAGGGTGACGACTCCCGTCGATGCCGCCAGGTGAAGATTTGCCGCGTTGCCGACCCCGGTCTCCACGGAGCCGTTGACGTTGCATTGGAGTCCTGCCGCTTCGGCCACAGCCGCAACTTTTTTCGCCTTGAAAATTCCGCCGGGTTTGGTGGTGTAGATTGAAATGACATCCGCAGCCTTCTTCTGCGCAATTTCAAGAACATCGTGCGCTGTCCATGCGCTCTCGTCGGCCATGATCGGTGTGTCGACTCGCTTTGCGACTTCGGCCATCTGATCGATGCCCTCCACCGGTTGTTCCATATAGAGCAGATCGTATTCTTCCATTGCCTTGGTCACCTGAACGGCGAGTTTAGCCGTCGGATAACCTTGATTTGCATCCACACAGATTTTAGTGTCCGGTCCCAACGCCTTGCGCATTTGTCGAATCAACTTCACGTCTCGCTTGGGATCCACACCGCCTTTGAGCTTGATAGTTTTGACTCCCTCGCCCTTTGCCTTGAGCGCTTCTTCAACAGCGTTTTCAATCTCCATCAAGCCAAGACTGTGGGCAATAGGTACGCGGTCGCGAAAGCACCCGCCGAGCAACTGATAGACAGGCACATTCATAGCCTTCCCCACGACGTCGTACAGCGCCGCATCGATCGCAGCCTTGCAGTAGGGATAACCTTTCACGCTCTTGTCCATGAGGGCGTGAACGGCCTCGATCCGCCGAGGATCCTGGCCCGTTAATGCCGGCGCGAGGATATCGTTGATGATGTGCGCCGTTGTCTGCGGCGTCTCACCATAATATTTCCCGTGGTCACCGCCCCAATCTTTCAGCACCGGCGCCTCGCCAAGGCCAACGACAGCCTCGTCCGTGTGTAATCTTATGATCACGTAAACGCCGATAGGTGTCGTCAAACTCGCCCATTGATGAACTCTCCGGGTCGGCAAGCGGATCGGAATAGTCTCGATCTTCGTAATCTTCATCGTGTCTCAGCCAACTCTCAGCAAAGTATCCGTGGGCGTATAGTCGGATAACAGTTCGCAACCGATATTCGTCACGCAAAACATGTCTTTATTCTGCAAGCCCATGCGACCGGGAATATAAACCAGCGGCTCGAATGCTCCCACCATCCCCTCTTCCAATACTTCGTCGCCGTCCTGTCCCATATAGGGCTCTTCGTGCAGGTGAAGTCCGATGCCGTGACCGACAAAACTAATCGGTTCGAATCCCAGCTCGCTGAACTTTTCGAGAAACCTCTGATAAATTTCCCTGCACTTGGCCCCCGGCTTGATCATGCTCATGACCAGATATTTGCATTCAATCAGGTTGGTCCATATTTTTTCTTGCTCTGCCGTCGCCTTTCCGACCACGGCGCTGCGACAGATGCCGGCGAGATAGCCCTTTTTCTGGCCGAAAATTTCCATGCGGATGAGATCGCCCGCTTGCAGTTTGCGACCGGTCGGCCCGACGTTGGGAAACTGGCTTCTCTCACCCGAGGCGATAATCATCAGCTTGTAATTCTCTGCCCCACCGGTAAGCAGATTGCTCAACAAGAGACCCGCTAGATCCATTTCCGTCATGCCGGCTCGCGCCGCTCGGAGCGTGTCGCCGATCGCTTTATCCGTCAGTTTGCTGAGCGAACGGAGCAGCTCTAATTCCTTAGTTGTTTTTACCTGGCGGGCCTGGTTGAAAATCGCATCGGCGGCGACCCACTGAATATTTGGAACAACCCTTTGCAGCGTGGCAAAATCCTTGGCCGGAAGAAATTCCATTTCGACCCCGATCTTGCTCCCGTCAAGCTTGAGATCTTTCAAAGCTTCAGCGAGCTTGTCCATCGGATCTTCAGTAAACTCACGATAGATCCGCAGATCGTCGATTCCCGCGTGCGCCCGTACGGTCGTCGCCTCCATGTCGATAGCCACCATGCAGATCCGCCCGTCCGCCGTCACGACACAGATCGCATGCCGCCAACGCATCAGCGACTGCGACGGCACCACAAACCCGGTGACATAGGTTACGTTCTCCGGTGAGACGGCGATGATCGCGTCCAACCCGTCTGCTGTCATCCGCTTTCTTAGACGGGCGATTATTTCCTGATCCATAGAACTGGCAACTCGTTAGGGGAAGAGAATAACTTTTGGGACCCAGAGCGTCAAGATAAGCTGGGATACGGTGAGTTGAAGGATTACTAATCGGTGCCCGCTAGAAACCCGCGAAATCCTCGACTTCGATTTGCTTCTCCGCCACAGCGCGACCGATAAGAGGGTTTCGATCTTTGCTAAAATCTCAACGGTCAGAATTCACCTTATTCCACCCCGTTCAGCGCGAGCATTTTCCTCGGACCGTTCGGCTGTATCTTTTCATTCACTTCGGCGGTCTCACCTTTCAGATCACGGCGGAAGGGCGAGGCCACAGCACCGGGAACCTCACCGTCTACATACTCAAAATGCGAGACGAGGTTGCCAAGATGATCAAGGAGGGGTAAAACGACCGAGCAGATTGAAAAAGAATTCAAAGTGCCGCAGGAGTTCGCGCACTACAAGTGGCCGGAAAGACTCAAGCTATTTTACAAGCTCTTTATAATCAGCTGATGGAAACGGGGTACTAATCGACCTGCGCCGCTAGCCCGAGGAGGAACATGATAAAGCTTTTAATTAGCGGGTTAATTTTCACTGTCATTTCGGCTTCTACCGCATGGGCACAAAGCGGCAAATCCATGTCGTTCGCGCAACTCGCGGCGTACAACAAACCCGATCGCGAACAGGTCCTTTACGCGGGTGCTAAAGCCGAAGGTAAAATCACTTGGTATACGTCGCTCGCCGGCGGCTCCTACAAAGAACTGGCTTCGGCTTTTGAGGCCAAATATCCCGGCGTCAAAGTGGAATCCTACCGGGCGACACGTCAGGAGTTGGGAGCGAGAATACTGGCTGAAAGCCAATCGAAGCGCTACATCGTCGACACAATTGAAAGCACGATTCCGCTGCTGAAATTGCTGCGCGACAACAAATTGATAGCGCCTTACTATTTTCCGACGCAGGCAAAATACCCCGATAACGTCAAAGAAAAAGGGCCCAAAGGGCTATTTTTCTGGTCCATCGATCGCGAGTCCCACATCGGTCTCGGCTACAACAAAAATTCCATTCCCGCCAATTTGGCTCCGAAGAATTACGAAGGGCTATTGCGGCCCGAACTGAAAGACAAAATCGGCTTCGCGGGCAGCGACACCGGCGTGACCGTCGTAGGTACGATGCTCAAACTCAAGGGGGAAGAATACATTAAAAAACTGAAGGCACAGAACCCGGTAACCCATAATGTCTCAGGGCGAGCTCTACTCGATATGGTGATTCCCGGTGAGATTGCAGTATCGCCGACGATCTTTCGCAATCACGTCGAAGTGTCGTTGAAAGCAGGCGCACCCATTGAATGGATTCCAATGGAATTGGTTCCGACGAACTCCGGATCGACGGCTGTTTCGGCTCAACCGCCGCATCCTCATGCAGCCTTACTTATGGCCGACTTCATTTTGGGTGAAGGCGGACAGAAAGTTCTCGAGCAGTATGAGTACGGCAGCCCAACGAAGGATTATGGCTTCAAGCGCTGGTACCCCGACCAGGGACTGACCACGGAACAATACGAGAAACTCGATGATAGGTGGAACAAAACATTACGCGAGCTAAGCCGGAAATCGTTCTGAATATCGCAAGCTAAAGAGCCGCAGCTGGTGTTGTCACAACCCCATCGACTTTCTTTCTCAACGGATCGCTTGATAGGTCATTGAACCAGAGCAACTGCTTCGTCGGCTCTGGTGTTTTTTGTCTCACGAGTTATATGATTAGGGTACCATTTCACATTTGAGTGAGGTAACCATGCAAACCGGTTCTTACGTAAACGGCCAATGGTTCCATCCGAAATCCAACCGGCTGGTACGGAACGTCAATCCTGCCGACCTTGATGATGTTATCGCGGAATTTCCCGCCGCCACGGCGGACGACGTCAACCGTGCCATCGACGCGGCGCAGGCCGCTTTCAAGAGTTGGAAGAAAACTCCAGGTCCCGAGCGCGGGCGTGTTCTCTGGCGCGCGGCGGATATCGCGCGGCAGCGTGCCGACGAGATCGCCCGCACACTGACTCGCGAAGAAGGCAAGATCTTTAAGGAAGCCAAAGGCGAAGTGATGAAAGGCATCTCGCTCTTGGAGTTCTATGCCGGCGAAGGTTTCCGCATGCATGGCAAGACGCTTCCCTCGGAAGCGCGCGATACGTTTACCTACACCATTCGCCGCCCGCTCGGCGTGGTCGGACTGATTGCGCCCTGGAACTTTCCCTGGGCGATTCCCGTCTGGAAGTCTGCGCCGGCTCTCGTTGCAGGCAACACCGTCATTTTCAAGCCAGCCGAGCTGACACCCGCGACGGCGGCATTGCTGACGGAAATTTACCTAGAAGCCGGCCTTCCGCCCGGCGTGTTTAACATGCTGGTCGGCTCCGGCTCCGTCGTCGGCGAAGCCATCGTCAACTCTCCCGTTCTACGGGCGATTTCTTTCACCGGCTCCAACGAAGTCGGCGGAGCGCTCTACGCGAAGGCGGCTCAGCGCGGCGCCAAGGTGACCTGCGAAATGGGCGGCAAAAACGCCGTCATCGTCATGGCCGACGCCGATCTCGACAAAGCCGCCATCGCCATCCACGGCGGCGCCTTCGGCTCGACCGGCCAGCGCTGCACGGCCACGTCGCGCGTCATTGCCAATCCATCCATCAAAGGCGCGCTCATTGAACGGCTGGTGGACGCCGCCAAGAAAATCAAAGTCGGCTCCGGTTTGGATGACACCGTCGACATGGGACCGGCGGTCGACGAGAAGCAGTGGAAGACCGACCTCGATTACATCAAGCTCGGCCAGCAAGAGGGCGCGCGCCTGGTTCTCGGCGCCAAGAGGCCCGAGCATCTCGGCAAAGGCTATTTCGTCGAGCCCACCATCTTCGATAACGTGGCGCCGAGCATGCGCATCTTCAAAGAAGAAATCTTCGGCCCGGTGCTATCGGTTTGTACGGCGAATAATCTCGATCAAGCTCTGCAATTTGCCAACGGCGTTGAATACGGCCTCACGACTTCGATCTTCACGGAGAACATCGACACGATCATGAGCTTCGTCGAGGAAGTTGAAGCTGGAATGGTTCACGTTAACGAACCGACCGTCGGCGGCGAAGCGCAACTTCCCTTCGGCGGTACCAAGGCCACCGGTGTCGGCGAACGGGAGATGGCCGAGGAAGGACTCAATTTCTTTACGGAGCTGAAAACCGTCTTCATCAACTATTCCGGCAAAGCCGAGCGCTTGATGATTCGTTAGCCTGAAGAGCCGTCACATGAGCTTTCGGATTGCTACGCTGAATCTGGAACGCAATGAGAAAAGGTGGATTGAGCGACGGGAACTGATCATCCAGCAATTCGCCATGATCGAGCCTGATATTTTCTGTCTCAACGAGATCTGGCTGCCAACTCAAACCGGCCACTGGCTGCAAGAGCGCGTACAAGCCGAACCAGGGGTAAGTTACACATTGTTGCAACAGCCCCGGGCGGACAAGGCTTCGCATCCCGAAGCCGTAGGAGTCCTGACACGGTTTCCAGTGATCGAGCAATCGCACCGTTTTTTCTCCGCACGGGATACGGTGACTCTCGTTGTTCGGCTTGATATCGAAGGCCGCGCGTTGGACCTCTACGTGACCCACCTCTACCCAGCGGTGCGAGAGGATTCCGAGCGCGTCGCTCAAGTCAAGGAGTTGTTGGTCTGGATAAAAGAGCGAGACGATGTGGAGCATCAAATCGTTTGCGGTGACTGTAATGCGCCGCTGGAGGCGGAGTCGATGAAACTAATGGCCGAAAAGTTTCGCCCGACGCAAACCGAGCCCACGGCGTTTACCCCGCTCAGCGAAGTCGATGGCGAGCCGACTCACCCGGATTGGAAACGATTCGATCGCTGCATCGACTTCATCTGGATCTCGGAATCGCTGAGAGTTCGTGCGAGCGGCCTGTGCTTCAATCAACCAGCGAAACACGACTCCAGCTTGTGGCCGTCCGACCATGTCGGTGTTTGGGCCGACTTGGAGTTCGTGTGAGTGGCGCTCCGAATGAACGGGCCAGACTCGGGTAGGCTAGTCAGCGCTGATTTCGCCTGTCAGGTTGTCAACCAGCACCGGACTTTCGAAGTAACTGATGACCGGTTCAGCGCCGTAGCGGTCTTTGATGAATTGGCGCCACTGCGGCGTGAAAAGCTTCTCGGCGTGAGCTTTTGATTTCCAAAGGTAAACCCCGCCGCCGGTGCCGCCGTCTTCGGAAAGTAAATAATATTTCCGAATTAATCCATCGACCTTCTGATAATTCGGCGCCGTTCCCGTGTACAGCTCTTTAGCTTTTTCACGGGTGACCGGCGCCGGCAGTTTGAACTGGACGACTGTGGTAATCACAAGCGGGCTTACTTGTTTTCTTTCTCCAGCGGCGCGGCTCCGACCCAGTGACCTACATCGACGACAATTCCCTCAGGCCCCATGAACTTGTCTTCGTAGTAAGCGGTTCCCAGATTGACTGTGCCGGCCTTCTTCGCACCGGCAGCTTCCATCATCCGGAACGCCTCCGCGTCGTTCTCCGCCGTGAAGCCGATGTGATCAATCCCCGCACGGCGCGTCGGCTCGCCATCTGATGTGCCGGCTCTGAGCGGCAGCACGGTGATGTTGATCGTGCCATCGGATAGATCAATCGCGTTGTTCTTCCGCTTTTGCTTGATCGTCATCCCCAAAGCGTTCACAAAGAAATTTGCCATGCCGTCCACGTCTTCCGCGCGATATGCGATGTGTCGAATCTTAGCCATAGTCGTCTCCTTTTGTTGAATTATCCGCCGTAAAAAACTTTGTCTCCGAGGTCCCTGAGAGTCAATGTCAGGTCATCGGGCCGGCCGGAAGGCTGTGCAGCCACTCCGGCGTCCTTCACCTCACCCACAAAAATGGAGTGGTCCCCTTTTTCAATGGTGTCCACTAGCTGACATTCAACAAAGGCCGGGGCTTTCTCCAATATCGGCGCGCCTAAAGTCCCCTTCCGAAAGGGCTCGCCACCGATCGTATTCCCTTCACGCTCAAGCGCCTTAAAGAAAGTAAACGCCTGCCCTTTCTGATCTTTCCCTAGAATATTCAGTGCAAACGTCTTGGATTCCTTGATGATTGCATGCGCACCGGAATCAGCTTTTACACCGACAACCACGAGCGGCGGCTGAAACGCGCTCTGCGTAACCCAATTGACGGTCGAAGCGGTAACCTTGCCGTCTTTACCTTCTGCCGTCAGAACATAAAGCCCGTAGGGAATCATCCGCAGCGCAATTTTTTTAGCATCTGCATCCATATTCAATACTTCCTTTCCGGTTAAGATTTGGGTCGCCACTGCAAGCCCCGCAGTGACGAACCGATTCTATGGGAGCGAATCCGATTCTGCAAGCTTGCCGGACGATCAACTTGGGAATCTACTCATACTTTGATTTTTCCGGCACACGAAAGGCCAAAATCACGTAGATGTTACCCTTCACCTCAAACTCGCCAACTTCAGTCATCCCAAGGCCGGCGACGTGCGCGTGTAGGGAATGCGGATTGTCACGCGAGACAAAAGCAACGCCCACTTCGAACCGCCCGGCAAGGTCTCTCCTTTGTGCTTCATACAAACCTCGGTGCAATCCTCTGCGCCGACATTCACGATCAATACAAACCGGGCCATAGATGTAGTTGTTGTAGGCGCTGAGCGGCTTACCTTCGAATTTCACTAGATCGTAAGAGTCGAGCATTTTCGCGATAACCGGGGACCCGGTGTTGAACTCACGCCGGAACGCGCAAAGAAATCCAGCAACTTTGTTCTCAACAACGGCAATCATCGTTCCTAGATCTTCAGCCATCGCGGCAACCTGTTTCGGTGTAAACTCCGCCGAGAGGAAACCCTCCTTGCGGTGTTCTTCCGAAAGATTTGCGATGTGATTAGCCGATTGAAGCCGCAGGATGGCTGGACAATCCCCAGGCACGGCTCGTCGAAATTGGGTAGCTTTCATTGCTACTGAAATTCTTTTTCCAATAATCCGGCGGTTAAACCCGCTTCATACAAAACTCGGCAACAAAAGTCTGCCTGGCCAGAAATCACATAGAAGGCCGCCCCGCTGTGCTCCGAAGGCCAAAACAGATGAGTTGCGAGATACTGCTCCACTGCAACCGCGTAGTCGATGTTATGCTTGTTTAGTTCGGCTTCGACGAGTTGTGCTTCCGTGAGCCTGGTTGCGAAATAAACCCGCGCAATTTCTTTGTCAGCAAAATCGTCGATTGCGATTCTCGCCATCATCAGCCTGCAATCCTAGGCCGCATCATCCGGCGGTTGTCTCATTCCCGTGCGCCAACCAATCGCTTGAGTAAACGTCGGCCGCCTAGGCACAGGCATAGCCATGGCCGCAGCATGGGGCGGACCGCGCCACGGGCCGCTGCATTGCAGGTATCTTTCAGCCGTTTCTCGAAGGCGCTGGGCTTTGTTGACCGACCCTCTCTCTTTGCAATATTCGGCGAGACACCAGTACCGATCACCGAGGTAGAAGCAAACATCCGGATTGGGATTTCCAGGTCGAACCGCCTTTGCCACCGTGAGTAGCGCAAGTGCCACAGCGAGATCAAATCGAAGTTGCCAGACCGATTCCTGATTCATGACCGTCTAATAAGTTCAGTCGGCTATTTTCCTCAAGTCCCCGGTAACTTCCCACCGGTCGGTCGATAATTGCCACCTAAGCCCTTGAACATCTCCGCCACATACCCTCCAAATGCGCCGGCTGGAATAATCGCGACAACCGACAGAAAGCGAAACCATTCCGGCAGCGGAATAAATTCCTCGCGGAGCAACTCTTCGATAAACGATACGATCAGCGAGCCGAGTCCCACGAATGCGCCATGCTTGATTTCAAAATTCCCCGCCTTCCACGCGGCGACAAAACCACCGATGGCCGTCCCCAGGGTGCCGATAGCAAATCCGATCAGGAGGCCCTCCGTGGTGGTCATATAATTGGTAATTGCGTCACTAGAGACTTCACCCTGTTTGGACAATTGATTCGCTAAGTACACGAAAAAGTAGACATATATCATTACAGAAGTCGCGACATAGTCGACCATCACACCGATGATGACGGGTCGGATCTGCACGCCCGTAAAGAATCCCGTGGGGTGAACGGGCGATGGCGGCGCCCCAGTTTGTCGAGGCTCGAACTGCATATCGATTCCTATTCAAGAATAAATAAAGCTTGCTGACTAGAGTCCTCCCAATTGTTACCGATTCTAATCGCTGGGAACGGGAATGTTCTCGTCGAGCAACATACTCAAGCCATCGTCACATTTCTTCGCGCGTGGCCCCCACCTACTGTTTTTTCCAGCGCGGAATCTTCTTGCGGTTGGGAATCCCGTCCCCAAGAAGCGTCCTGCCACCCAGCGGAAATTTTTTCGGCGGAATGGCGCCTAGAATCATATAGATCACATCTTTGTTCGAGTCGTTGCCGAGAGCGCGATAGACCCTCGGCGCAACGCGCACGATGGTCCCTTCGGGCATGGAAATGCGCTTCCCGTCTAAAATGATCGAGCCGGTTCCCTTCAAAGTGATGAACACTTCTTCTTGCACTTTGTGGCGGTGGACGTACGTCGCTCCTTCGCCGGATTTGTAGCGCACAAAGCTGAAGCCCACTCCCTTGCAGCCCATCGGTCGAGACAGAAATTCCTTCTCTTTGACTTGGTTGAAAGGCAGAACCATTTTTGAATACCCTGTAGCCATCAAAACCTCCGCCGTCGTTTATCATAGACATGTTTGTACTCTCTTTTTTCTCAAGTACTTGATCGCGAGTCGTCATCGCAGGTGAATCATGATCGTTTGCTTATCTCAATCGCATAAACCGTTTGACATCGGTCGACTGAAAAGAAAATATCGTCTTGCTTGACCAAAAAGCAAACCGATTGGATTATGTTTCATCGCTTTCGCTACGAATCAGAATTCTACCCCACGTTGAACCGTCTCCCGCTTTCTGTTCGCATGAAGCTGGATCTCACGGGTATCAAGCTGTCTCTCAAAGACTGGCTGGCTTTCAGCATCGAAGAGCGGCAGGTCATCTGCCACTTGCCCATTGAAAATCAGGAGGAGCAAGCTGCCTTCACGGCTTACCTGGATTTTCTGTGTCAAAAATATAATGGCAGCCCAGTTGAGATGCTGCCGCCATTGACTGCGTCGTTATGGGACACATCTCGCGTTCCAGAACCGGTCCTAGACAGAAGCGAAACTAACGGCCAGGCCGTGACTCCACGGGAGTGGAGCCACTGGAAATTCCACGAACGCTACGCGCTTTACAAAAACGCCATTTCGAAAAGCGAGCCGGAAAAATTCTACGCTGTCCTCGCCGAATTGCGGGAACGCGCGCGCTGATCCACAAGATCATCATGCCGAAGGCAAAATCCAACCACACATCGCGTCATTACCGCGAGATGCTCCGCGTCCTCTGGGAAAACAAAACCGAATTGCCCTACGCCTGGGATATTCTGAAGCATGGCGTCTGCGACGGCTGCTCCCTGGGCCCCTACGGCCTGAAGGACAACGTGCTCGGCGGCGTTCATCTGTGCATGACTCAGCTCAGGCTCCTCAAGTCGAACACCATGGGCGCGCTGGATATGGCGGTCATGAGCGACGTGAGCCGACTGCAAAGACTCGACCAAAAAAAACTCCGATTACTCGGCCGGCTTCCCTATCCGATGATCCGCCGCGATACGGATCTAGGCTTCTCCCGCATCTCATGGGAGGAGGTCGTCGATTTCATAGCAAAAGCGATTCATGACACGGCGCCCCATCAAATGGGTTTTTTCGCGACTTCACGCGGGCTCACCAACGAAGTCTACTACGTGTTCCAAAAACTCGCCCGCGTGCTCGGCACCAACAATATCGATCTCTGCTCCCGATTTCGCCATGCGGCGAGCGTCTCGGGGCTAAAGGCAACGCTCGGCATAGGCGCCCCGACCTGCTCTTTGTCGGATCTCATCGGCACTGATCTGGTAGTGATCTTCGGCTCCGACCTCCCTGACAACCAACCCGTGACGACGAAATACCTGCACTACGCCAAGAAACAGCGCACGCGCATCGCGGTCGTCAGCCCCGTGCGCGAATATCGCTTGGAGCGCTCTTGGGCGCCGTCGGTTGTGAGCAGCGCGTTTTTCGGCACGAAACTCATGGACGATTTTTTTCAGGTGCGCGTCGGCGGCGACATCGCCTTTATCAACGGCGTGCTGAAGGCCTTGATCGCATGGAACAAACTGGATGAAGAATTTATTGCGAAACATACCCAAGACTTCGATAAGCTAAAGAGCGCGCTCCAGGAGCAGTCCTGGGAAATGCTGGAGGACCGGTCCGGCCGCGCTCGCCAAGAGATGGAGCGATTTGCGCGCCTCTACGGTTCCGCGAAAAATACCGTTTTTGTCTACAGCATGGGGCTCACGCAGCATGAGTTTGGCGTCGAAGCTGTCAAAGCGATCGTCAATCTCGCGTTAGCGCGGGGCATGCTCGGGCGGGAAAAATGCGGCATCATGCCGATCCGTGGCCACAGCGGCGTTCAAGGCGGCAGCGAATGCGGCTCGGAGCCTGATAAGTTTCCCGGCGGTTTCGCGGTGAACGACGAAAACGCCCGCCGATTTTCCAACCTCTGGCGCCATCCGGTGCCGTGGAACCCCGGACTCAAAATGCCTCAGATGATCGAAGCTGCCCATCAGCGCGACCTTAAATTTCTCTATTCCATCGGCGGCAATCCATTGGACGCCACGTCCGATCGTAATTTTGTCGCGGAAGCGCTCACGAGAGCGCCGGTGCGTGTCCATCAAGACATCGTTCTCAACAGTTCTATGCTGCTTGATGCCGAACAAGCCGTGCTGATCCTGCCGGGGCAGACGCGTTACGAACAGCGCGGCGGTGGAACATCCACGAGTACGGAACGCAGGATTCGCTTCACGCCGGAAATTCCCAGAGATCGCATCGGCGAGTCTCTTCCCGAGTGGCAGATCCCCGTGATGATCGGACGCAAAAGCATGCCCAATGGCGATCTCCTGTTCCCCTTTCAAGACACGCAGAGCATCCGCGAAGAGATGAGCCGAGTCATGCCCATTTACAAAGGGATCGAGAAACTCACAAAGGAAGGCGACCAATTGCAGTGGGGCGGCCCCTACCTCTACAAAGACGGGTTCACCAGCATGCCCAACAATCGCGCCCTCTTTAGCGTTCTCGATCCGCCGGACAGCACGGTAAACAATTCAATAGTATGACTTTCGGAACTCAAGATCGTTTCATGGCCAGCGAGCGAGAGACGCGACGCCGTCTTCATTTCACCCAAAGACGCCGCGCGGCTTGACATGAAAAACGGCACGCAAGTGATCGTCCGCCCTGAAACCGGAGAAAATCTATCATTTATTTGGGGGACCCAATGATTCACCCGTCTGCGGCTTCGATCAAAGTACTCGCCTTCGACGTTTTCGGCACAGTCGTTGATTGGCGCTCGAGCGTGATTGACGAAGGCGAGCAGCTCGGCAAGGCAAAAAGACTGACCATCGACTGGGCGGCGTTCGCCGATGCGTGGCGGGCAGTCTATCGCCCGTCCCTGGACCGGGTTCAGAGAGGCGAGCTGCCGTGGACAAAGCTCGATGTTCTTCACCGGATGTCGCTGGAAGAGATCCTCACGCGATTCAAGATCGAAAATCTGAGCGACCCGGAGAAAGATCATTTCAATCGTGTCTGGCATCGACTCAAACCTTGGCCCGATTCGGTTGCAGGGCTTCAGCGCTTGAAAGCGCGATTCGTGATCACGACGCTCTCGAACGGAAACATTTCTTTGCTCACGAATATGGCCAAGCACGCCGGCCTTCCATGGGATTGCATCCTGTCAGCCGAAAATGTCCGCCACTACAAACCCGACCCCGAGACTTATCGTCTGGTGCCGGATCTATTCGACCTCAAGCCTGAAGAGGTCATGTTGGTCGCGGCGCATGAGTCCGACTTGCAATCGGCGCAGAAGCATGGGCTCAGAACGGGCTATGTTCATCGCCCATTGGAGCACGGTCCTGGTAAATCCGGGGCGATTCCTCCAGCAGCTAAGTACGATTTTGTGACGAAAGACTTTTTGGATCTCGCAGATCAGATGAGCGCGTAGCTGAATGCTGTTCTATGTAAAGAAGTATTTGTGGCTCGATCTCACCGTCACTCTGCTTCTTGGCGGAATCGGCTATTGGGGCATCCGGTACTTCTCCCTCCCGTTTAATCTTGCCCTGAATTGGTTCAGTGTCCTGCAAGGATTCGTCAGTTTCTTACTAATCGCGGCCTGGACGTTTCTGGTGCAAAAGGGTTACGCCATCGCAAAAGGAAACGACTATGCTGAGATTCTTACCGAATCTTTGGCGAAAGAGTACTTCGGCACCTCCTTTGCACACGCCGTCGCCGGTGGACTCACCGCGGCGCTGGGCGAAGAGTTGTTTTTCAGAGGTTTTGTCCAGGGCAAATGGGGTCTCGTGGTGGGCAGCGTGACCTTTGGTCTCGCTCACTTCGGCAAGAAAGATATCCGCGTGGTCAGCTCCTGGTCATTCGTTCACGGATTTCTCTTTGGCTTGTCGTACCATTTCACTCGTAATTTAGCGGTTCCCGTGGTCGCCCATGGCCTCTTCGATCTCGGCGGCGTCGTTTACTTCCAACGGCTCATGCTAAACAAGACGACATGAACGTTCTCATAGTCGGAGCTTCGGGAAATTTAGGCTCTCATCTCGCCAGGCATCTCTTGAACTGTTCTTATCGCCTCCGTCTGTTGGTGCACAAAAGGAGTTTGCCGCCCGATCTAGCGGCAAACCCGACAGTTTCCATTGTGCAAGGAGACCTCGATAGTCCCGCATCTCTGTTATCACCAACCAGAGATATCGACTGCATTGTGTATCTAGCCGGAGTCCTCTTCCGGCCCAGACCGGAAAAGTTTCTTCACAGGACCAACACCGTCTACGTGCAGAATATCGTAAAGGCGGCTCTTGTGAATGGAGTTCGGAAATTCATTCTCGTGAGTTTTCCCCACGTCGAAGGGGAAACTACGCCGGATTCGCGCGCCATGGGCAAATTGGACGGCCATCCTGCGTCTATTCACGCCCGAACGAGACTCGAAGCGGAAAAATATCTCTTCAGTGCCTGTGAAGGAAACCATACAAAACCGCTCGTCTTGAGAGCGGGTGTAATATACGGACGCGGGGTCAAATTAACCGAAGCAGCGCGCATGTTAATGCGATTCGGCCTGCTCGCCATATGGAACAAACCGACGTGGGTTCACCTGTTATCTTTGCCGGATTTCTTGAGGATCGTGGAGGTCACAATCGAACGAGATAACCTGTCTGGCATCTACAATCTGTCTGATGATCAGCCGATTATGTTGCAAGGATTCCTAGATGAAATGGCAAGACATTGGGGATATAGAAAACCGTGGCGAGTTCCGGTTTTTTGTGTTCAGCTGGCAGCCACACTATGCGAAACCTTCGCAATGATCTTTCACACTCGCACACCCCTCACGCGCGACATCGTCAAGATGGCGATGACCTCCGTCGTCGCCGATAGCACTCGGATGAGACAAGAGATCTTGCCCGAGCTAAGTTATCCCACATTTAAGAAAGGACTTTCGATTATTTGATCTCGGGACACGAGGTTCGCTATAAAATAACGAATGAGGCCACGACCATTAGGTGACTTGATGCGATACCGGCCGCTGCTTCAACCAAGCAACTTGGGGATCCCCATTCAAGCCTCCACCCCTACTCCGTTAGCGGTACGTAATCGTATTCGCCAATGCCTTGGAGAACTAAGAACGTTGCTGAACTCTGGCCCGCGTTGGTCACAAGGTGAGGCCGCCGGGGTCGTACCGAGTAGGTCTCGCCGGGTTTCAGCCGCACGTCCTCCTTTGGGTCCCGTAGAAAGAGACGGATCTCGCCCTCCAGCACATAGAACGTGTCCTGGATCTTATTGTGACAATGCCAGGGCACTTTTTGGCTCGGGCTGATCTGAAGCTCGGCGATCCAGAATCCGGGCCGCTCGCCGTGCCGAGCGCGCCGCTCCACTTCGTAGAGATGACTTGAATCCTTGAGTGCTTTCGCTTTCATTCTCTCGCCTCCAACGCGGTCTTTTAATCGGGGGTCCAATCCGAGCTTTGCCTGTGGTGAGCCTGGTCGAATCACCGCTAAAAGCATGCGGGAATGACGGACTTTGAGAAGACTCGAAATCGCCATTACGCATCAAGCTGCGGTGAATTGACCCGAACAGATTAAACCGCGGCCACCCATCCTTTTACCACCGAGCAAGGCGAATCCACACCTTTACCTGCTCACCGCATTTGACAAACGACATCCACCAGTGCCGGCTTCCCTTCTTTCACGACTTTCACCGCTTCGCGTAACGTCTTGATCAAGTCTTTCGGCTCGGTGATCGGGCCGGCGCCCCAGCAGCCGTAGGTGCGCGCCATGGCGCCGAAGTCGACTTCGGGCTCTTCGATGCGGATGCCGATGGTCTTGTTCTCCACCGGACGGCCGCGCACCTCGGCGACGCGCTCTTGGTGTTCCTCGTCGTTATAGTAAGAGCGATTGCTGCAAACGACGATCAGCAATGGGATTTTGTGGTGCACCGCCGTCCAAAGAGAACTCACGGTAAACAGCAAGCAGCCATCGGGTTGGAGATCGACGCAGAATTTGCCGGAGCCTTTGTGCGCGAGCGCCGCTCCCAGAGAAGCCGGTAGGCCGTAGCCCAAACCTCCGCCCTTGTATTTTCCGAGAATCTGGTTGAACTTCATGGCCGGAAGGTACGAATTTTCCTTTCCTTGCGAACTGCCGTTCGTAAGCACCCAATCTTCGTTTTTCAGCGCTTCGGCAAGCTCCACGTAGAGCCGGCTCATGGCGATGGGCTTTTCGTCCCACTTTGTCTTGGTTTCCTTCTCGCGCGCCGCGACTTTCTCTTCGTAAAGCTTGGCCCACTGGGCACGGCGGCTCTGGGTATCCCCGCTCAATTTACCGAGCCTCTCTTTCTCAGCCTTCAAACGCCGCACCAGCTCGGGCAAGAAAACAGCAGTGTCGGCCATGATCATGAGATCAGCCTGCCTTAGTTTGTTGAAGTCCGTGGACCAGGCGCGAACCAACAGATCGTCGAGCCCCACATTGATGATCTTGGTACTCGGTGAGAGCAGCTCAACAGGCCTTCTCCTTCCTTTCTCTTGCGTCCGCTGGGTGACGGCTCCCTCGAGATCCGACACATCGAGAGCCAAAACCAGGTCCGCCTGGGGAATCACCTTGGCGTGCATGCCGCTTAGGTTCAACGGATTGTGCACGGGAAAGTTGAACCGCCACAACTGATCCAGCACCGGCGCGGCGAGGAGTTCCGCGAGCTCGCCCAAAGCGTTAAATCCCGCTTCTTTTCTTCCCACCGAGTCCGCCAGTATGACCGGCCTCTTCGCTTCCAGCAGCCAGCGAATCGTCTTCTCGAATCCTTCTTCCGGCGCTTGAAGCGGCAGCGGCGCAGGATATCTGTCGAGCGAATACGCTATCTCTCCATCCAGTTTTTTCTCCTGCACTTCGCCGTCGTAGCAAATATACACCGGTCCCATGGGCTCGGTGGTCGCTAAGCGATAGGCACGGACGAACGATTCCGGCACCGCCTCGACGCTGCCCGGTTGATCATCCCACTTCACGAAATCGCGCACCAGGTTGCCTTGGACGAGCGCCGTGTGCACCCAATCGATCCAAGGACGGCGATTCGCCGTGTCCATCGGTCCGGTGCCGCCCATGACGATCACGGGCAACCGATCGGCCCACGCATTGTAAATCGCCATGGACGCGTGCTGCAGGCCAACTACGTTGTGCACGACCGCGCCCATGGGCTTGCCCTTGGCTCTCGCATAACCATGCGCTAAGGCAACCGCGATCTCCTCATGCGTGCAAAGAACGATCTCCGGTGCGTGATTGCCGCCGTAGTTCACCAGCGAGTCGTGCAATCCACGGAACGTCGCACCGGGATTGATCGCCACGTATTCGATTTCGAACGCCTTCAGCAGATCGACGATGACGTCCGAGCCCCATTCAGCGCGCGGCTTCTCTGAAATTTTTTGTGCTTTGGCCATAAAAGAATCCCCCTGCGAAATTACCTATGCATATTCGTTCGGCGAACATAATCCAATGCGCTGTCTCTACAGAATTCTACGTCTTGGGAATTTCCATTCCCCGTTGCACCTCCGGCCGCGCCGAGATCACATCGAACCAGCGCTTTATGTTCGGAAACTCTTCCAGTTTCACTTGGTGTATCTCATGACGCCACACCCATGGATAAGTAGCAATGTCGGCGATGGAGTATTCGCCGGCGAGATATTCCTTATGGCCGAGTTGCTGGTCTAAGACTTTGTAGAGCCGCAGCGCTTCTTTGTGAAAGCGCTCGATGGCGTACGGCACCTTTTCGGTCATACGGAAAAAATAGTTCGCCTGTCCGAACATCGGCCCGACACCGCCCATCTGAAACATGAGCCATTGAATCACTTCATATCTTTTGCGCACGTCTTGCGGCCACAACTTGCCCGTCTTCTCCGCCAGGTACATGAGAATCGCTCCCGATTCGAATAACGTCAGCGGTTTGCCGCCGGGCCCGTCGGTATCCACGATACTGGGAATCTTGTTATTCGGGTTGATCGCCAGATACTCCGGCTTGTGCTGGTCACCCTGCTGAAGATTGATCGGATAAACCTCATAGGGAATTCCGACTTCTTCCGCCATGATCGAAACCTTTTTTCCGTTGGGCGTGTTCCAAGTATAGAGTTGAATCATTGATGCGCTCCTTTCGAAATGTGCTCAGATTGAAAAACTGCTTTTCATGCTTCGAGTAAATTTCTCGGAACTTACCTCCGGGGACTTTTCTTGCCCGCTCGGTTGCTTTCCGGACCGGATCCACCGCCCGGACTCCCGTTCGGGTTCTGCTCAGGTGTAACTGGCTCGGCGTGAATTACTCCTCCAACAAAAACCACAGAAACCAACAAGCATGCAAGAGTGGTAAAAGAGATACGCATCTTCATGCGACCGCGGCTGCCGTCGCCGCCACTACCAATGCTTCTCCACGAGCTGAATACAAAACTCAAGGGCCGTGTTTACTTCCTGCGCCCTGAAGCCCTGCTCGTCGGGCGAGCGAGCGCGCATGTTGTGAAGGCGTTGCAGGCGCACCGCGTCCAACCGCGTGATCAAGTTCTTGTCTACCGCGGTCGTCGTGAGCTCCGGCAAAGTTCGCGCTGACCAGGCGGAGATCCTCAGTCTCGCCTTCAAACACGTCGCGAGCGGAAAGATTGTTCGTCGACCAGCCGTTGAGCGCCCGACTAAGCGTCCGGATCGCTCGCCCTTCCGGCGAGTGATGTCCTTTGATTTTTTCCTGCTCCGTTAGATTAGCAAAAATCGCCTGTGGGTCGAAGCTCATTGTGCCCATCGTGTAAAGTGATATTTGATTTATAGCACGTGCCGGGCATAACAGGACAGGCTCATGTGTCGTAGGATGTAGGATGGGTCGAGCTGCAGGATAAGTCTCTTAACCTATGCTACAAACTATTCCATTCTCTCCATAATGTGTTGCCGTCTCGACGGGAGAGACTAGGCTAGGGTGGGGGTGAAAATCGTGACCCCTCATCTTAAGTCCTTTGGCAGCGGCGAAGGAACGAGACAACATCTCTTATTTTGTTTGACACGAGTGTGTCTAAGAAAATAATCTAACGATCAAATCGTTTTGACTGGAGGTAGAAACAATGGAACCCCTTCCCCGCGGCGCAAACTTTCAACGAGCGAAGATGCTCTGGGAAATCGGCCTGCACATCGCCGGCGATCCCAACACGCCCTATTACGGCCCACGCGATATGTGCATTTCGATCGGCAGCGGCTCGGCGGAGAACTTTAAGCCTTGGCTGCGTATGTCCACCGGTTCGCCGATCCTCGCTCGGGCCGTATGCAGCGGCGAGTTGGAAATGGCGATGGTCAATCCGTCGGGTTTTCTCACTCAGGCCTATCGCGGCACCGGATTGTTTTCCGAGCCGTTGCCGGTTCGCGTTCTGGCAACGTATCCGTCCTGGGACCGCTACGTCCACGTCATTCACCCCAGGACCGGTTTGAAATCGTTGGCCGATCTCAAAGAGAAAAAATATCCCCTGCGTCTCTCCATCCGCGAAGATGCCACCCATTCGACGCGCGTGTTGCTCGATCAAACGCTCGCCGTCTATGGAATGCTGCTGAAGGATATCGAATCTTGGGGCGGCAGCTTTCAGCTTAACGGCGGCCCCGGTGACAAGAGGCGACTGGACGCGCTGCATGCTGGAACGATCGACGCCATATTCGACGAGGGACTGGTGCTTTGGTTTGACGAGGCGCTCGCCGCGGGCATGGAGCCCGTGTCGCTCGATGAGTTCGCCTTTGAAAAGCTCGAAGCGCTCGGCTGGCGCAAAGTGGTCATTCCCACGGGCCGCTATCCGCATCTCAAGACCGACCACGAATGCCTCGACTACAGCGGCTGGCCGCTTTACACGCGAGCGTCGTTGCCCGATGACGACGCCTACAAAGTGGTTGACGCCATTCACGCGCGCAAAGACGAAATCTACTGGGAAAACTCCTACACAGGCACCGGTCAACTCGGGCAAGACACTGAAGCCACGCCCAGAGATGTCCCCCTTCATCCCGGCGCGGAAAAGTGGTACCGCGAGCACGGCTTTAAGGTGTGACAAGCAGGGGGCGTTAAACACAAGACTATAAACTCGCCTTCGAGCGTCGATTTCTGTAAAGAAACTTTACGTTTAGAAAACTATACGCAACCTTTTGTTCTTCAAAGTTTTTTTCTCATTTTGCCGACCCCTCGAATTTCCCTGCTAAAACTCTTTACAATTTGCCAAAGAACATCAAGGCGAGTCGTGATCACAACCAGTTGATTAGATTGAGTTTGGAACTTGAGAGAAGGGTGGTACATTCCTTGCTCGCTGAAAGCCCTCGCATCCCGTCACACACGAGCGAGAAGCTGTTGCGCGCGCATTCAAACACTATTCAACACGCTGCTCGCCTTGGGACTCGCCGGCGCCGCTCACACCATCATTCCCACCAAACCAGATAGGCGGCGCCGGCGATATCTTGAAGGCGCAGCCCGCCCCGGGCAGCGGCATCAACCGGATCACCGGCGCCATCGACAGAACGCCGGCCGCAACCTAATTTCCTGCTCTTATGACTTGCGCGCGCAGCGCATCCAGTGTCGGGCCAATCGGCCGCAGCGCTTCGTCCGGTATCCGAACCGCATCCGGCTGTTTCAAACCGTGGCCGGTGAGATTGCAGACAACCAGTTCGTTTTGACCGATCACTCCAGCTTCCCGTAGTTTTTTTGCGGCGGCAACTGAAGTCGCCGCCGCGGGCTCGGCAAATAGCCCGGCGAGATGACCCGTTAAAGATTGCGCTTGGAGAATTTCTTCGTCCCTTAACGCGACTGCGGTCCCTTTCGACTCGCGCAACGCCGCCAGCGCGCGCCAACCCAACGACACGGGATTTCCGACCTGGATGCTTTCGGCGATTGTTTCCCGCGCCACAACAGGCTCGACGTCTCTCAGCCCCTTCACGAACGCCGCGACAATCGGCGCGGCTGCTGCGCTTTGAGACGCCACAAGCCTCGGCGCGCGGCTGATCCAGCCCAATGAAAGAAATTCTTTGAACCCTTTCCACATCGCGTAGATGCCAGTGCCGCCCGCGGTTGGATGAATGACCCAATCCGGAATCTCGCCATCCAGTTGATCGACCATTTCGTGGGCGTACGACTTTTTACCTTCGTCGCGGTACGGATTCGACGACAGGCAGTCATACCAGCCAAATTCCTGAACTGCCGCCTTGTACAGTTTGGCGACGTCATAATCAAAATCGCCGTCGATCACGACCACCGTGGCGCCGTATGCGCGCGCTTGTATGATCTTCGATGTCGCCGTCCCCGCCGGCACCATGACGACGCTCTTCAAACCGGCCGCCGCCGAATAAGCAGCAACCGATGCAGCGGCATTGCCAGTCGACATCACCGTGGCGGTCATAAAGCCAAGCTCCTTGGCAACCGAGAGCCCGACGCTGTTGCTCCGGTCCTTCAGCGAGCCAGTCGGCAAGACGGTGTCGTTCTTCAAATAGAAACGAGAGATTCCTAGATGTTCAGCGAGTCTCTTGGAATGGATTAACGGCGTGCATCCCTCTCCCAGCGAAACGATGGAAGAACGGTTTTCAATCGGAAAAAAATCGAACCAGCGCCAGATCGTGCGATCTCGGCTCCGCCGCATCGTATCAAAGTCGGAGCGTGTCAGATGACTAATCTCAACGTTCACCTCAAGAATGCTTTTACAGTTTGGACACTGAAAAACAGTCTTTGAAGTAGACCGATACCCGCACTTGGGACAGCAAAGCTCGCTTATTACGGCCATAGATCTCGCTCAATTAATGCTGCCAACCGCGCGCCCGGCTAGGCCCGCTGCTCGCCGTTTTCTGTCCCAACACTCCATTCCTCCATCACTCCAATCTGACCTTTCATCCCGTCGTCCGTTCGATTTCGTTGAGCGATTTTTCCAGCTCGCCTTCCAAATCTCCCACATCAAAACCCACGGCGCGGGCGCCGTCCAACGTCGCGATGCAGATCATCACCAAGTCCAGGCATTCCCGCGGCGTCGGCTCGTCCGGATGATCGTACAGATAGTGATCAACGCGGCCCTTCAGAGTGAAAAAGTCTTTGAAGCATACCACCGGCGGAAGATCCCGCAGCGGGCCGGTGTTCTCCGTCGATGGAGCGAACGCGATTCCTCCAGGATCGACCAGCGCGATCTGAGTATCGTTCTCAAAGAGCAAAACCAGATAATGATCCTTGGTCTCAGGATGGATCTTTTCCTCGAAGTCTTTCAAGTCACGCCACGACAGCCGAATCCGCTTTGCCGACGCGACGTCGAGAAAAGTTGAGCTCTCTTCGTCGTAAAGCACGACATGCTTGTGGCTTTCGGCCCAAGCGCCGACCTTCCGCTTCGCCTGGTCGATGATAGAATCCATGAACTTACTTTACCATGATTTATCAGCACGGGAACACGCGGTACCGGACTGGAACTTGACACGGGCGAATTGCATGAGCTATTACCCGCTTCCGGACCGTTCGAATGTAGTTTCACTCGCGCGCGTCTAAAAGACATTCTGGCAGAGAAGACCAAAACAAAGGAGGAAGCCATGAAGAAACTTTTACTAGCTCTCGTGACGTGGCTTACAATCTACGGCGTCGCGATAGCGACCGTCAATATCAACACAGCGACCAAAGAGGAACTCACTTCGCTTAAAGGCATCGGCGAGAAAAGGGCTCAGGAGATCATTAACTATCGAACGAAAAACGGCCCTTTTAAGAGTGTGGATGACTTGGAGAAAGTTCCTGGAATCGGGCCAGGCATTATGAAACAGATCCGCTCGGAGGTTACCACAACTGGGAAGACCACGGTCGACAAGCCGGGAGCAGCAGCGACAAAGACCAAAGCGGCTGACACGAAAAAGCCCGAACCGGCTCAAGGAGATACAATGAAAGCCGATAAGGCCAAGGAAAAAGTGGCCGAAAAATCAAAGGCGGACGATAAGAGCAAGACAGAAAAGAAGTAGCTATCCGCCTTCCTGCTCGCGCCATTAGCCGGAGATTTGCTTGGATCTGATAGATCTTCAATGTCAACGCCGCGCTTTTTGCCATGCGATCAGGTCTTCGAACCTCTCGACTTTCTTTCGCATCTCAGTACTCATCACTCAGGATTCAACACTTCCCAGAGCACCTCCGCCGTGTGCTTGGCTTTGCGGCCGGTGAGGTGTTCAATCTGCTGGCGGCAGGAGATTCCTGGGGCGACGATCTCAACCTCCGCGCTGGCCGATTTGACCGCTGGGGCAAGCCTGCGATTGCCGATGGTTAGCGATAAATCATAGTGTTCCTTCTCAAAGCCAAAGGAGCCGGCCATGCCGCAGCAACCGGAATCCACTTCGCTCACTTCGAAGCCCACCCCTTTCAACAGCGCGACAGTCGGAACCGTGCCGACCAGAGCTTTCTGATGGCAGTGGCCGTGCAAGAGCGCCTTGCGCCCGTTGGCTCCGAAGCTCAGCGACACTTTTCCCGTGTCTCTTTCCTGCAAAAGAAATTCTTCCAGCAGGAAGCTGTTTCGCGCCACAAGCTTGGCGTCGTTGGTACGTAGGAAATCCGGGTATTCATCTCTCAAGGTCAGCAAGCAGGAAGGTTCCATGCCGACAATCGGAACTCCCCGCTCCGCGTATTCAGCGAGCTGATCGACGTTCCACGCCGCGTTGTTTTTGGCTTCGCCCAGCATCCCTTTTGAAATCATGGGCCGGCCGCAGCAGCGCTTGTTGACCAGCAGCACGTGGTAACCCAAACGTTCCAGCAGGCGGGTCGTTGCGACGGCAACGTTCGGCGTATTGAAGTTATTGAAAGTATCGTGAAACAGGACGACCTCCCCCTTCGCACCGTCGCCCTCCGGCTTGCGGCCGTCAAACCAATCTTCGAAAGTGACGCCGGCGAATTGCGGCAGCGGCCTCCTACGATCAATGCCGGCGAGTTTCTCCATCAACCAGCGGTTCAATCCTGAACCAACGACCCAGTTCGACAGCGGCGCAAATTGCGAACCGATGCGGTTGAGCCGTTCGATCCCGCCGAAGAGCCGGTTGCGCAGCGGCAGACCATTGACTCGATGATAATGATCGAGAAACTCGTACTTGAGTTTCGCCATATCGACGTTGGACGGACACTCGGCCTTGCAGGCTTTGCACTCCAGACAAAGATCCATCACGTCATGGAGCCGTTTGCCGGTGAACTCTTCCTTCGGGACTTTGCCTGACAGAACCGCACGCAACGCGTTGGCTCGACCGCGCGTCGAATGCTCTTCGTCGAGGGTTCCCATGTAAGAGGGACACATCGTGCCGTCGAGCTTTTTGCGGCATTCTCCCATGCCGCTGCACATCTCCACCGCTCTGGCAAAACCTCCTTGCCCTGTAAAGTCCAAAGTCGTCTCCGGCTGCCAGGTCTGGTACCGCGGACTGATCTTTAGCGACTCCGTCATGGCGGGAGCATCCACGATCTTTCCCGGATTCATGAGGTTCTTCGGATCAAACACCCGCTTCACCTGGCGAAACGCTTCATAAAGAACGGCTCCAAAAAGCTTCTGGTTGAAATGGCTGCGCGCCAGGCCATCGCCATGCTCGCCCGACATGGCGCCGTTAAACTCAAGGACGAGATCTGAAATCGCATCGGCGATGGAGACCATCTTTTTCATTTCGCTCGCTTCCTTGAGGTCAATGAGCGGGCGAATGTGCATGCAGCCGACAGAACAATGGCCATAATAGCCGGCGATGGCATCATGGCGCGTGATGATTTCTCTGAATCGTTTGATAAACTCCGGCAGTTTGGCCGGAGCGACGGCGGTGTCCTCGACGAACGCGATGGGCTTCTTATCCCCCTTCGTACCGAGCAGTAGTCCGAGGCCTGCTTTCCGCACTCCCCAGACCGCTTTTACTTCTTCGGGCTTGAAGGCAAGCGTCGCGGCGTAACCAATATGCTGTGCCTTACGTACCTCCTCGAGTTTGTAAACTTGTTCTTTGACCTGCGCTTCGGTGTCCCCCGCATACTCGACCATGAGAAGTGAACTCGGGTTACCTTGAACAAATCCCAAACGCTGTGATTGCACGATGTTACCCCGGGCGAGATTGAGAATCATCTTATCCGTCGACTCCAGGGCGTAGGGCGCGGTCTCCAGAATCACTTGCGACGCTCGCAACGCCTCCAGATCGTCATCGAAGTGAACCACGTCGAGGGCCGTCCACTTGGGCTTCGGTACCAAACGCATCTTGGCCTCGACGACCGTGCCCAGCGTTCCTTCCGAACCGACGAGAATGCGTGAAAGGTTGAACGGCTGAGGTTTGATAAATTCATCGAGGTTATAGCCTGAAACCCGGCGCATGATCTTCGGATAGCGCGCCAGAATCTCGCTTCGGTGTTCTTGCGCGAGACGCGCCACCTCGCGATGCACCCGCCCCTCCAAACTATCGGCTTGGCTTTTGCCCTCCAGGGCGTCGGACGAAAGTTCCTTCAAAACCACCTCGCTCCCGTCCGATAGCAGGACCGTCAACTCGATGACGTGATCGAGCGTTTTTCCATAGGTGAGCGAGTGAGCGCCAGCCGAGTTGTTGCCGATCATACCGCCGATAGTCGCCCGGTTGGACGTCGAGGTGTCGGGGCCGAACTGCAAGCCCATCGATCGCACATAGGCATTCAGTTCGTCCTGCACCAGGCCGGGTTGAACGCGACACCACAGCTCTTCTTGGTTCACCTCCAGGACGTTTTGCATGTACTTGGAAAAATCCAGAACGAGAGCATGCCCGACCGTCTGGCCGGCCAGTGAGGTTCCTCCGCCGCGCGGCAGCACGGGCACGCTGAATTTATTAGCAAGCTCGACCACAGCCTGCACATCGCCTTTGTGGCGCGGCACCACCACGCCAATGGGTTCGATCTGATAGATGGACGCGTCGGTGGAGTAAAGCAGGCGTGAATAACGGTCGAAGTAAATGTCGCCTTCGACTCGTTTTTTCAGCTCAGCCTCGATCTCGCGGTAATCACGTTCCATTTGAGTTCCTACCTCGACTTTTAACTACCATGCTTTCTAAGTTATCAGCAATCGTCAGCACTTCTCTTGCTTTTCGAAACACCGCCTGAAACATCGGTTGTGTCAACTTGCCGGTGAAAGTGTTTTGTTGGCTTGGATGGTAAGAGCAAATCAACGTCACACGGTTCGGCAGAACGACGGATTTGCCGTGGCCGAACAAGGGTCGGGGCTTTGGCATAAGGGCGCCACTTTTTTGATGAGCGGCGAGAAAGGAGTCGAAGGCGATCTTTCCCAGAGCGATCACCACTCGAAGGTTCTTTAGCAACGTCAGCTCCTCGACCAGGTAGGGGCGACAGCGTTCAAATTCGATTCTGCTTGGCTTATTGTCCGGCGGCGCGCAACGAACGGCCGCCGTGATGTAGCAATCCTTTAGTTTAAGTCCATCGTTTCGATGCTGCGACTGGGGCTGATTAGCGAAGCCGGCTGCGTGCAGAGCCCCGTAGAGCCAATCGCCGCTGCGATCGCCGGTAAACATTCTGCCGGTGCGATTACCGCCATGCGCCGCCGGCGCCAGCCCAACGATAAGTACGCGGGCCTGTGGATCGCCAAATCCGGGCAGCGGCTTGGCCCAGTAGTTTTCTCCCTGGTATCGTTGCGGCGGACTTTTTGAGACCTGCTCGCGCCAGCGCACTAGCCGGGAACACTTGCGGCAACGAATGACGGATTGACTAAGATGGGCGAGAGATGTCATCCGGTCATTTTGCTAGCACAAAGGTAGGGAAAGAGAAAGAACAAGTGAGGTGAATGACCCAAGGCCATGAACGTCTTGACAGTCTTTTCCGTGAGGCGGATACTCCTGTTACAGTCGCGTAGAAGAGGCTGTGGAGTTCTGCCGGACTCGGCGGAAGCAGCTTTGGTGAGTCAACCATGGGCCCGACTGGAATGATCCAGTCGGGCTTTTTTCTGTGTGAGGCGGCTGTCGTCATATGAAGCTGCGCTCGAACCTAATAGCCCTCGTGATTGCCGCGGTCCTGCCCGTCCTGATTTTTGCCGGCGCGGTCGTCATCATCCACGGCAGCAACCGATACGGGACAGCCGAAAACCAGCTCCAGGATACTTCCCGTGCGATTTCGTTAGCCATCGACCGCGAGCTGCTCGCCTCGATCCGCGCCCTGGAGACGCTCGCCACTTCGGAGCATCTGGATTCCGGAGATCTGAGAAAATTTTATGACCAGGCAAAACAGGTGCTGAAAACAAACGAGAACTGGGAGACCATCCTATTGATGGAGCCCTCGGGCCAACAGCTCATCGACCTGCTTCTACCTTTTGGCTCGCCCATGCCGATGAGCATGGCACTGGATGCCATTCAAGAAGTATCAAAAACCAAACGACCGGTCGTTTCCAACCTCCTTTGGGGCACGGTTAGCCAGAAATACTTAATCAGTTTCAATGTGCCCGTGATCCGGGATGGAAATATCCGCTACGTTCTGGCAGCCAGCGGCGCACCGACATTCCTCTCTAAGTTTCTGTTGGAGCAAAGGCCTTCTCCCGATTGGTACGCAACGATCATCGATAGGCACGAAACCATCATAGCCGGGACACACGGTATCGAGCGGTTTCTTGGCAAGCCGGCGCCTCTGCCCTTTACCACCGCGAACAATCAAGGTCGTGAAGGAATTTCGCGCGGTGTCCTGGAGGATGGAAGGGATGCCTATGCCGCTGTCGCCCGATCGGAACTTTCCGGCTGGACAGTGGGCATTGCAGTTCCCGTATCGAGCCTCGATCTTCTGGCACGCCGCTCGATCACGATCCTTATGTTAGGAGGAGTCGTTCTTGTCCTGATGGGAATTTTTTTGGCCGCCCGCTTCGGCAGGCGAATCTCCCGTTCCATCGACATCTTGTCTGACTTAGCCGCGGCTCTGGGACGTGGCGAAATCAAAGAGATCCCGGCTTCGCCCATAGACGAGGTGAACGAGGTAGCGCAGGCGCTGGGCAACGCCGCGGTCGAGCGCAAGCGAGCAGCCGAGATCCATTCCCATTTGGCGGCTATCGTGGAGTCATCGGTTGACGCCATCATTGGCACGACCCTGGATGGGGTGATTACGAGCTGGAACAAAGGCGCCGAAAAGCTTTTCGGCTACTCCGCAGAGGAAATGAGAGGCCACTCCTTTATGATCATCGTTCCTCCGGATCAAATCGAAAAGGTGAAGCGAAACTTTGAGGGAATCAAGCGCGGAGAGCGTATCGATTCTTACGAGACGATCCGCTTAAGAAAGAGCGGCGAGCCGATTCATGTTTCTGTCACGTTATCGCCAGTCAGAGACGAGAGCGGCAAGATCATTGGCGTATCCTCGATTACTCGAGACATCACCGAGCGCAAGCGAACCGAAAGACAAATCAAAGCTTTGCACGACATCAACCTTACCATAACCTCGACTTTGGACCTTCCCATCGTTCTGGAGCTCTTGTTGCAAAAAATCGACGTTTTGCTCCCCTACGCCGCGGCTCACATCAGGCTCGTCAATCGATCCACAGGCGCCCTCGAACCGCTGACTTGCCGAAATATAGACGAGGAAAAGTGGAAGAGCGGTTCCGGTCGAGACCACGGACCTCTCGCGAGAGCCATCATAGAGTCCAAAAAGACCGTCGTCATCTCCAACCTGCAAACGAATGAGCGTGTAACGGGAAAAGACTTCTACCGGCAGTTGAGATTGGTCTCCCTTCTAGGGTTGCCCCTGATCTTTAATGACGAAGCTATCGGAGTTCTTTCGGTGTTTACAAGGAGCCAGCACGAATTTACCGACGATGAAATAACCTTTATGGGGACTTTGGCTAAGCAGGCGAGTATCGCCATTCACAACTCCCAGCTGTATGAGCAAAGCCGGAAGCTTACGCAAGATCTCCTCGCAAATGAGCGACAGATCCGCACGCTCATCCCAGGACTGATCAATGCGCGAGATCAAGAAGCGGAGCGGATTGCCCGCGTCCTGCACGATGAATCCGGACAGCTGTTGGCCACCGTCTACATAGCGCTTGACGAACTGGCTAAGACAGTTCCCGCTCCCGGCCGGGATGCGGTGCAAAAAGTCAAGGGTCTGCTCGACCAGATCGAAGAACGGTTACGCGATCTTTCGCATGAGCTTCATCCGACGATTCTGAATCATCTCGGTCTTCAGCCTAGTCTCGAGTTACTCGCCACCCAGGTCTCCAAACGGTCCGGAATTCACATCACGACTGAATGCGCGCTGAACGGACGCCTTTCTCCTCTGTTCGAATTGACCCTCTACCGCGTCGTCCAGGAAGCGTTAAATAATATTGTCAGGCACGCCAAAGCTAAGCACGTCAGGGTTCGGCTACTCGAAGACGAGGCCTTAATTCAGTGCGCCGTTCAAGACGACGGCGTGGGCTTCGATTCCGAGGCGATCTCTGGCTCGAGGGGGCGCACAGGCTTAGGCTTGGCCGGGATACGGGAGCGGGTCGAGTCGCTGGGCGGCAGATTTGAGATCCTCTCCGCTCCAGACGCAGGAACAAAGCTCCTCATTACCATTCCTCAGGAGAAATCCAATGACTTGCCGGGTGCTGCTGGCTGACGATCACGTCATCGTCCGCGAAGGTTTGAAGAACATTCTGCTCCAGGAGGGGTTCGAAGTCGCCGGCGAGGCCTCCGATGGCAAGCGGGCGGTGGAACTGGCCAAGGGAATTCGCCCCGACATCGCTTTGATCGATTTTTCCATGCCCGTTCTCAATGGCATCGACGCGGCGCGCGAAATCCACGCCCTGTTACCCCAGACCAAAACCATCCTCCTGACGATGTACAAAGAAGAGCAATACGTTCTCGAAGCCCTCCGCGCAGGCATCAAAGGGTATGTTCTAAAGACACAGGCGGGAGTGGATCTTGTCCGCGCTATCCGCGCCATTCTGCAGGGAGAAACCTACTTGAGCCCGGGGATTTCCGAAGGCGTTGTCAAAGCCGCCTTGGCCAAGGGCGCTGCGGCCATGGACCCGTTGACTCAGAGGGAACGAGAAGTCTTGCAGCACATTGCCGAAGGGAAAACCAACAAAGAAGTCTCCCAGCAGCTTGGCATGAGCGTCAAAACAGTCGAATCTCATCGAAGAAACATCATGACCAAGCTCAATATCCATGAGACCGCGGGTCTGGTCCGCCACGCAATTAAAATAGGCCTGATTCAGCCCTAAGAAGTATTACTGCTTCCCACTAAACGCTCAAAACTACACATTTCTTCTTACAAGTTCCCTCACCCCATCAGGCATTTTTCTCGGCGTTTTAAGGTATCCGCCCGATACCCGCAATTTCGCTACTACCGCATACTTGTCGCGGCAAAAGAAGGTGGCGGGGTGTGCCTAGCCAGCCTTACAGGGGGAGATGAAGACTGCGACTATTCTGACAGTTGATGATGATCGTGGTTTCCGCGACGTGCTGAGAGATTTATTGAACCAAGATCCCGACTTCCAGCTCATCGGAGAAGCCGAGAATGGAGAGCAAGCTGTGCGCTCCGCTAGGGAACTTCATCCTGATTTGGTTTTGATCGACGTCACGATGCCGCAAGTCAACGGCTTCGAGGCAACCAGAAGAATCAAATCTTACATGCCCGCTACGAAAGTTATCGTGTTGACGGTCCACTCGGAGGTCAATTATGAGCGAGCGGCTTTGGAAAATGGCGCCGACGCTTTCATTGCAAAAAAGCGACTGGGTTCGGAACTCCTGCCGACCATCCATCATCTTTTAGCAGAGCCGGCGGGTGATGCGGAGGAAAACCAACAGGATCCCGTCTCCGTTTTTCTCGTGGACGACGATGCGAACTTCCTGAGCTTCGCGGCCGATTACCTCAGCGCGCAGACGGCCATCGTGGTGACTGGTTGTGCCCACGGGGGAAGAGAGGGAATAGCGAAAACATGCTCACTGAAACCAGATGTGGTTCTCGTCGACTTGGACATGCCTGATCTGCCTGGCTTGGAGGTCATAAGCGCGTTGCGGCGCAATCGCCCTCAGTTGGGCATCATCGCGTTCACCTTTCTTGATTTGACGCGCTACCGCAAGTGGGCGCTCGCAGCGGGGGCCGACACCTGTGTACCGAAGAGCGGACTTATGACCGATCTAGTCCCGACGATCCTGGCGCTCGCCAGAAGTCGGTCGACAACCGACAAGGCACCGAGAAATTGAAGTGGGTGTTATGCATTTTTGTCCATTTTTGTCCCTTGCTGTTACGCCGAACGCAAACTCGTTCTGCTCGCTCGATAAGTACGCAATAAAAACAACGGGTTGCAAGATCGCCCTTCTGGCACGAAGTCTGCTCCGGCTTATTTGGTCCCAAATGGTTTCGGTAAGGAACAATGAAAGACAATACCCCTTGGGTTTTGTCCGCACCGGTGCGTCGTTGCGGTTCCCGTCTAAGGAATCATTCTCATCAGTTAGACCAACCGCGAGCAATCCAAAAATCAATTTAACAAGGAGATATCTTTAGTAACGCAGCAATGAGAAGTCGGTCTACGCTTCATTTGGCCGAGCGATTGGTAGAGCTGATCGCGGTAGCTGCAGCGTATTATGCGGTGGGCAGGCTCAGCCTGCTATTAGCTATCCCTCCAGGATACGCAACGGCTGTCTGGCCGGCAGCAGGCATTGCTTTGGCCGCCACCCTATTGCGCGGCCATCGGGTATGGCCGGGCATCTTACTCGGATCATTTTTAATTAACGTATGGACTTCCCTGGATACAGGGAGCGCTACGTCGATTTTTAAATCCATATTCCTAGTGGTCAGCATCAGCGCGGGAGCATCCCTGCAAGCCATTGTGGGCGCCCTGCTGATGAGCCGCTTTGTACGACACCCGACGGCGCTTATCGGAGAAAAAGATGTCTTCAAGTTTCTACTCCTCGGAGGGCCCATAAGCTGCCTGGTGAATGCGACATGGGGTGTGACGAGTCTGTTGTTCGCAGGCGTCATCCAGCCGGCCGATTACCTCTTGCACTGGTGGACTTGGTGGCTGGGGGATACCATTGGAGTCATTGCCTTTACACCCCTGGTTCTGATCTGGGCGGCCAAACCACAAGGAGCCTCGCTGCGCAGGCAGATCTCCGTGTCCTTGCCCGTGTGTCTGACATTCGCGTTGGTTGTTCTATGTTTCGTCTATACGAGTGCATGGGAACAAAACCGCATCGAGGCGGAATTCGAGCGTCGAACGGATAAAGTATTTCAAGAGCTAGAAGATAATTTTGACAATTATATCGACGCTCTCTACTCCATAGAGAGTTTCTTTGGCAGCTCGGTTAACGTTGGCCGGCAGGAGTTTAAGAGCTTCGTCTCGCGTTGGTTCTTACGCCATCCGGGTATTCAAGCGCTCTCGTGGAATCCCCGGGTGCTGGACACCGAACGGACAGCCTACGAGCAAGCTGCCCGGCGCAATGGCTTTACCAACTTCCAGATCACGGAACAGAACGGACAGGGAGAATTGGCTCGAGCAGCGCCGCGGGCCGAGTACGTCCCAGTCTATTATTTAGAGTTATACGTTGGGAATGAAAGCGCTTTGGGCTTTGATGTGGCTTCGGACCCCATCAGACGCGAGGCATTAAATCAGGCGCGCGATACAGGGAAGCCGAGAGCCACAGACCCAACCACACTCGTACAGGATGCTGAACTCAAACCAGGGTTTTTAGTTTTCCTGCCAATCTACAGGAACGGACTTCCTCAGAGGACACCGGAAGAGCGGCGCCGGAACCTGCAAGGTTATGCCACCGGGGCTTTCCGCATTAGCGATCTGATCAAGACATCGCTAAAAGGCGGCGAGGAGCCAAAGGACGTCGAGATTCGCCTCTACGATGACACAGGTGGAGGAAAAAGACGCCTTCTATACGACCATCGGTCACAAGCGCTAGGTTCAAAAGATCCTCCAGTTGAAACGGACACAGTGATGAAGCCCGCGGTGCTACAGAGGGTCATTCCCTTTGAGATGGCGGGACGTCGATGGATCATCCAGTTCGCTCCAACGAAGGAGTATCTCGCCGCCCAACGATCGTGGCAGGTCTGGAGCGTTCTTGCCGGAGGGCTGCTGTTTACCGGCTTGTTAGGGGCTTTCTTGCTCGTGGTAACCGGCCGCGCCGCCGAACTTCAGGCCATCAACAGAGACCTGCAAAAAGAAATCACCGACCGCAAGTCGGCGGAGGAGGCGCTGCGCAAGAGCGAAGCCCGCAAGGGGGCGATCCTGGAGTCGGTGCTGGATGGCATCATCACTATGGATCACGAGGGGAAGCTCCTCGAATTTAATCCAGCGGCGGAGAAGATGTTCCGCTACAAGCGCGCTGACGTGGTCGGCAAGTCGATGGCTGCGTTGATCATTCCTCCTTCCCTGCGCGAGAAACATCGGCGTGGCATGGCCCATTATCTCGCCACAGGTGAAGGTCCCATACTCGGCAAGAGGATTGAAATGCCCGCCATGCGTGCTGACGGGACCGAGTTTCCGGTCGAGTTGAGCGTCACGCGAATAGGCCAAGACGAGCCACCCCTGTTCACAGGTTATTTTCGCGACACCACCGATCAAAAAGCACAGGAGGAGATCCGCCGAAGGAGCGAAGAGTTGGAAGAGCAGAACCGCCGTGTTCAGGAAGCCAACCGGCTGAAGAGCGAATTTCTTGCCAACATGTCGCACGAGCTTAGAACGCCTCTGAACGCGATCATCGGGTTCTCCGAGCTCATTCACGATAGCAAGCTCGGGCCGGTCTCTGCCGAACACAAAGAATATCTGGGTGATATTCTCACCAGCGCGCGCCATCTGCTCGCGCTTATCAATGACGTGCTTGATCTGGCGAAAGTAGAAGCCGATAAGATGGACTTTAGCCCTGAATTGATCAATCTCACCAAACTTATCGCTGACCTTCGGAAGATCTTTCAACCTCTCTCGGCGAGCAAGCGCCTCACGGTCGAGGTCGAAGTCGCGTCGATGATCGAGCAAGTGGTCATCGATCCCGCGAAACTAAAGCAAGTGCTTTACAACTATCTATCCAACGCGATCAAATTCACGCCCGATGGGGGCCGCGTCACCGTGCGGGCGCTACCGGAAGACCCCGAGCATTTCCGTTTGGAAGTCGAGGATACCGGTATCGGAATCGAATCCGACCAAGTCAGCAAACTGTTCGTTGAATTTCAGCAGCTCGACGGTGGCACGGCCAAGAAACATCAAGGCACCGGTCTCGGGCTCGCGCTCACCAAGAAGATTGTCGAAGCCCAGGGAGGTCGCGTGGGCGTCCAAAGCACCCATGGCCGTGGCAGTCTTTTCCATGCGGTCTTGCCTAGAAATGCCGAGCAGAAAAAAAAATCCCGAGTGGAAGATTTCCCTTCGGCTTCTTCAACTACAGATGCGCCAAAAGTTTTGGTCATCGAAGACAACGACCAGGATCGTAACTGGCTCATTAAGATCCTCGCTGACGCCGGTTATTCCGTCGATACCGTAATGACGGGAACCGAGGGAATAGCAAAAGCACAAGACAACATCTATAGCGCAGTTTTACTGGACCTAAATTTACCGGATACCGGGGGCTGGGACATCCTTCATTCAATTCGCGCCAAAGGTCCCAATCAATCCACGCCCGTGATCGTCGTTACTATTGAAGCCGATCCATTCCGACACGCTTTTGGGTTCGCTAAGAAACGCCGGAGTCGAACCCAATGGCACCCGGAGAAAAGTTTTAGTCGTCGACGACGATCCGAATACACTGAAGATCGCCAAAGCAGCGCTTCAGTCGAGCGGCTATCACGCCGTCTGCCATGCAAGCCCCACCGGCGGTCTCGCCGCGGCAGCCAATTCGGAACTCGACGCCGTCATTCTCGACCTCCTGATGCCGGAGATGGACGGTTTCGAATTTCTCGAAAGACTCAGGCAACTCGCCCACTATAAAAATATTCCGGTGATCGTCTGGACGAATAAAGACATTACCATGGAGGAGACGGACCGGCTCAAGCGGTCGGCTCAGTCCATCGCGCTCAAGGGCCGCGATAACATCGACGCGGTGATTAGAGAGTTGCAGCGTCACTCGTCTCATTCCGCTGCGAATCCTTCTTCTGTGGAAAAGCAAATTGGCGGAGAATCGTTAAAATCTTAAAGTCAGGAGGAGACATCTGCGATTCAACTGCTGAGAATTAGTATTTGCTGTGACACGGGAAAAAATTAAGCGAAAAAGAAGACCAACGTCCAAGACCTCCCAGGCGCGAAACTATGTTCGCGAGCTTCGGGAGATCCTGATAGACAGCTCACCGGACGCGCTCATCGCACTTGCGCCCGACGATACCGTCCTGTTCTGGAGCGCCGGCGCCGAAGCGGTTTACGGCTATACCAAATCCGAAGCCGTCGGAAGTCGCCTATATGATTTGGTGG
>VBKE01000573.1 GCA_005879605.1 Deltaproteobacteria bacterium | reverse complement strand
TCCAACGACTAATAAAGAGCCCATAACCAGACCCCCAAAAACCACTTTTTTGAATCCGTCCATAAATAAATTCCTCCTTGTTCTGACTTACGGTTCTGATCGCTTAGACGGGGTCAAGAACGAAAAGTTTACGCGTTCAATGATTCCTTCTGTAAGCCTTGCGTAAGCTTTTTCTGAGTCCGGTCGTCTAACATATAGAAATACCCCCCGGCGAACGTGCTCCTACCAACGTGACTGACATCACACCAAGGGATATCTCTCTTTAGAGCAGCCAAGGCTGCAAAGGAACCCGGCAGGTGTGAACCGAGATCATTAACGGCAAACGTGTTTTCAAGCATATTAGTATGGAGTGAAAACCATGAAGACGAAGCGATTATCGTCGATCATGACCAGCGTTCGGATATTTAGAACTTGGATTTTCTATATCCTAGCTCTTTCTCTAGGCTTCAGTGTCCTTCCCAATAACGCTCAGGCAGAAAGTATTCCTTCAGAGTTAAAACCAATCCATGTGCTCGACCGGCTTGCCTTCGGCCCGCGACCAGGAGATGTGGAGCGTGTAAAGTCGATCGGAGTTGACCAATACATAAAAGAGCAGCTCTCGCCCAACTCACTATCGCTTCCTGAGAGTTTAGCCATTAGACTCGAGAGCCTTTCTACCTTACGACTTACCGCACCCGCGCGCGTCAAAGGGCACGTGTGATCTTGGAACAGGCTACGGAGGCACGCCTCGTGAGAGCCGTAGAAAGTCCCCGACAGCTCGAGGAAGTGATGGTGAATTTCTGGTTCAACCATTTCAACGTGTTTGCGCAAAAAGGTCTGGACTACCTCTGGATAGGCTCGTTTGAAGACGAGGCCATAAGGCCCTATACCCTTGGCCGTTTCCGTGACCTCCTCGGAGCCACCGCCAAACATCCGGCGATGTTGTTCTATCTAGATAATTGGCAAAACACGGCGCCGAATAGCCCCGGTGCTCGCGGCGCATTCAAAGGTCTAAATGAGAACTATGCTCGTGAGCTGATGGAGCTGCACACGTTAGGGGTGGATGGCGGTTATACGCAAGACGACGTGATTACACTAGCCCGCATTTTGACCGGCTGGGGCTTTCGCCGACCGGGACAACCCTTTCAAGCACGCGCCGCTCGTCTATTAGGAGCACCAGGCAGCGAGAACGTACCGGACTCTAACGGTTTCTACTTCGATTCAAATCGCCACGACTTCAGCAGCAAGGTTTTTCTCGGTCGCACCATCAAACAGTCTGGAATTAATGAGGGAGAAGAGGCTCTTGACATATTAGCGCAACATCCTTCCACTGCGCGTCACATAAGCTATGAGCTGGCGCAGTATTTTGTAAGCGATGATCCGCCGAAATCTCTCGTCGACCGTCTAGCCAAAGAATTCCTGAATACACGAGGTGATATCCGGGCTGTACTGAATACTCTATTTCACAGCCCTGAATTCTGGGATGAGCAGTACTTTGGCAAGAAGTTCAAAACACCTTACGAATACGTGATTTCCGCTGTTCGTGCCTCAGGATATCCGCTCGTGAATGCAAGGCCGCTTCTAGGCATGATGCAACAGCTTGGAATGCCGCTTTACGGATGCCTGACGCCTGATGGATACAAAAATACTCAAGCGGCATGGCTAAATCCAAGCGCTATGACTCAGCGTCTTAACTTTGCCGTGGCCTTGGCCGCCGGTCGATTGCCACTGAATCAGCGGCCACTCGAGCCTGCGGAGCAAATGGGGGAAATAAAACAGCCGGCGACGGAGAATCAACCTAATCGTGTGGAACCGCTAGATTCTACAATTCTCACCAGGTTGCTTGGCAATGCGCTCTCCGCAGAGACCAGAGCTACATTGGACAATTCACCGGGACCATTTCGCGCAGCTCTGATTCTCGGAAGTCCCGATTTCATGCATCGGTAAGAGAATAGAGCTAGGAGAAAAACTATGGAACGAAGAGATTTTTTGAAACAACTAACCCTAGTGTCGACATCGGGCTTGTTACTTTTGGGCGGCAATGGTTGGGCCGCAAGAGCTATCGGTGATGACAAGGGCCGAAAACGCCTGGTTGTAGTTTTCTTGCGCGGTGCCGTGGATGGTTTGAACGTAGTGGTGCCCTACAGCGAAAGCCCCTACTATATTTCAAGACCAACTATCGCAATTCCCCGGCCCGGTGAGGATGGTGGCGCGCTACGTTTGGATGACCATTTCGGCTTACATCCGGCACTTTCCTCTATTATGCCGTTCTGGGACGAAGGAACGTTTGCTTTTGTTCATGCTTCCGGCTCACCGAATTCAAGTCGGGCTCATGTCGACGCACAAGACTACATGGAAACCGCAACACCAGGATACGGGAAAACTACTCGAAGTTTTACCGGGTGCTCGAAGCGCGACTGAAGCTGTCAGTTTGGGACCCACGCTACCCCGTATTCTTTCGGGTCCGGCGGCTGCTACAAATATAGCCCTCAATCAAGCAGGAACACGTCCGACACCACTTGACCGACCGGAGATTCAAGCCGCCTTTGATCGTCTTTACAAGGGCAATGATCCGTTAAGTGTTGCTTATCGTGAGGGTGAGGCTGCGCGCAAAAAACTTCTGGCTGAACTTACCGAAGAGATGACGATGGCTAATCAGGGTGCACCTTCACCCGTGGGTTTTGCCGATGAAGCACAGAAGTTAGGTCGTCTCATTGCGCGCGACTCGACTATAAAGGTGGCTTTCCTTGCACTCGGTGGATGGGATACTCACATCAATCAAGGATCAGTTTCCGGACAACTACCGAATCGGTTAAAAGCTTTGAGCGAGACGCTCGCGACCTTTGTTCAGGCGTTGGGGACCACCTATTCAGATACTGTGATTCTGGTGATGTCCGAATTTGGCCGAACGGTTCACGAGAACGGTAACACAGGCACCGACCATGGGCACGGCAATGTCATGTGGGTTATGGGAGGCAACGTCAGAGGCGGCAAAGTATACGGTCAGTGGCCGGGATTGTCAGGCAATGAACTCT
>VBKE01000187.1 GCA_005879605.1 Deltaproteobacteria bacterium | reverse complement strand
GACCAGGCGGAAACATTACGGGATTGTCGACCCTTGCCCCGGAGCTAAGCGGAAAACGGCTGGAGCTTTTGAAGGAGATTATTCCCAAGCTCTCCCGCGTGGCCGTTTTCGGGACTTCGACCATGCCGGGCCACGCACAATCGTTAAGAGAGATCGAACTTGCCGCAGGGGCGTTCAAGGTGCAGGTTCAACACTTAGACGTACTAGGTCCCAAGGATATCGAGATTGCATTCCGAGCCGCAAGCAAGGAGCGGTCTGACGCAGTCCTCACGCTAAACAGCCCCATCCTAAATTCTCATCGACCACAGCTTGCAGAACTCGCGGTAAGGAACCGGCTCCCGGCGATGTACGCCAGGCGAGAATCTGTGGAAGACGGAGGGCTCGTATTCTACGGCGTGAGCCTCCTCGACTTGGATCGGCGAGCAGCGACCTACGTGGACAAGATCTTAAAAGGGGCCAAGCCCGCCGATCTCCCGGTGGAGCAGCCGACGAAGTTCGAGCTGGTGATCAATCTGAAAACCGCCAACCAGATCGGCGTGAAGATTCCGGAGTCGGTGTTATTCCGGGCGGACAAGGTCATTAAATGACAGTGAGCAGTAAGCAGTGAGCAGCAAAAAACCGGGAGCAAAACGCATGGTCAAACAAATTCTTTTCTGCCTACTGCTAACTGTCTTTCTGTTTACTGTTTTTTCTGCCGAGGCGCAGCAGGCCAAGAAAATTCCGCGCATCGGCTTTTTAACACTCGGGTCTGTGTCTCCGCCATCGCCTCTCCAGGAGGCATTCCGCGATGGTCTACACCAACTCGGTTATATCGAGGGCCAAAACATTCAAATCGAGTATCGGTATGCCGAAGGGAAGGTGGAAGAGATCGACAAGCTGGCCGCCGAGTTGGTCGCGCTCAAGCCCGATCTCATCGTTGCGTCAAACACGCAATCGATCGAGGCCGCCAGGCGGGCGACAAAAACGATCCCTATCGTTTTTCCGGTGACTTTCGATCCGGTGTTGTCCGGATTTGTCGCCAGCCTCGCGCGGCCGGGTGGAAACCTCACGGGCTTGACTACGCTTAATCAGGAGGTGGCCGGAAAAAGGGTCGAGTTGCTCAAGGAAGTCATACCGAAACTCTCCCGCATGGCCGTTTTTAGAGACCCCACGAATACAGGCTCTCTATTCGCTTTGAAGGAAACGGAAGCAGCGGCCAATCACCTCGCTATACGGGCACAGGTTCTGGAGGTCCGCAGTACCGACGAATTGGACGGCGCGGTCAAAGCTGCGCTCAAGGAGCGTGCCCAGGCTCTGATTTTGCTGCCCGATAATCTTTTCATCAGACAGCCCGCATACATCAATGATCTCGTAACGAAAAATCGCTTGCCGACCATGTTCGGCGACCGTGAATCGGTGGAGAGAGGAGGCCTGATGTATTATGGCGCGAACCTTGCCGATTTATACCGCCGTGCGGCCACGTACGTAGATAAGATACTCAAAGGAGCCAAGCCCGCTGACCTTCCTGTGGAGCAGCCGACGAAATTTGAATTCGTGACCAATCTAAAAACGGCGAAGCAGATCGGCCTCACGATTCCGCCCTCGGTTCTGTACCAGGCGGACAAAGTCATAAAGTAAGGCAAAAGTAAAAATGCAAAACGCAAAAGTAGACAGGAACCTCTTGGTCTGGCTAGTGGCAACTTTCTTTCTGGCTACTGTTTCTCTCGCCGAAGCACAGCAGGCGAAGAAAGTGGCGCGGATCGGTTACCTGGGGAACGAAAAATCTACTGCGAGCGAGGAAGCCTTCCTTCAAGGGCTCCGCGAGCGCGAATGGATCGAGGGTCAGAACATTGTCGTCGAGCGCCGATACTGGGAGAATCGCGCCGAGCGACTCGCGGCCCTCGCCGACGAGTTGGTTCGTCTCAAGGTGGACATCATCGTTACGTCCACCGGAACTGCAGCGCTAGCCGCAAAGAAGGCCACCAGCACCATCGCCATCGTTATGACTGGCTCTGGCGATGCGGTAACCCAGGGACTCGTGGCCAGCCTGGCGCGCCCCGGCGGGAATGTCACAGGGTTGACTAATATTTCTCCAGACGTCGCCGGGAAACGACTCGAACTCCTGAAGGAAGCTTTCCCAAGGGTATCGCGTGTAGCTGTCCTGAGGTGTCCGCCAGGGACACCCGTGAGCGATTCGGAATGGAGTGACTCGGAAGCGGCAGCCCGAGTCCTGAAAGTGCACCTGCAATCCCTGGTGATAAGTGGTCCAGAAAAGATCGACGGCGCGCTACGGGCGGCGACCCGGGAGCGCGTCGATGCGCTGTTCGTTTTCGACTGCTCGCGCATCCCTACCAAGACCGTAGAGCTAGCGACCAAGACCGGGCTCCCGGCGATATACTCTACCACCCGGTTTGCGAACGCTGGTGGTCTGATGGTGTACGGGCCGAGCACGACGGATTCGGCGCGGCGCGCCGCTACTTATGTTGACAAAATCCTAAAAGGCGCCAAGCCCGCCGACTTGCCGGTGGAGCAGCCGACGAAGTTCGAGCTGGTAATCAATCTGAAAGCGGCGAAACAGATCGGCCTCACGATCCCGCCGAACGTGCTGGCGCAAGCGGATAAGGTCATCAAGTGAAATGGCGATTAACTCCTGCGAATCACAATCCAGGCGAAACGGTAATCACATCGCCGACAGTGATCGTCGAGCGGCGTGTCGAAGCACTGAAAGTGTCGACCCTGGAAGAGGAGGGAAACAATGATTAGTCCAAAGACTCTGCGCGCGATTGTCTTGTTAGCTCTGACACCAGTTTTTGGCTGCCAAATGGTGCGCAGCAGCGCTACGGTCAACGTTCCAACGGCAGAAGCTCCCCAAGACGAAGCGCTGTCCAAGTCGGTGCTGGATCGACTTCTCGCGGACAAGAAAGTGGATTTGACGGGAATTACAGTGGTATCAAATGATGGGAAAGTTTACTTGAGGGGGACGGTCAAGTCCTTGGATGCCCGCGAGCAAGCGCTCAAAATCGCCTGGGAATCACCCGGAGTTCGGAGCGTCGTGAACGGCCTTGAAGTGCAAAAATAGTTACTGCAGCGACTCAAGTCATCATACAAGGTAGAAAAGGCATCCAGGCTCTCTCGGCCCGACAAGAGTGGAAGCAGATCGGCCTAACTATTCCGCCGAATGTGCTGGCGCGAGCGGACAAGGTGATCAAATGAGAAGATTACGGATCAGACGTCAGAGGTCAGAAACACGCGGCCTAGCTCTATGCTCTTTGCCCTTGGCCTCTTTGGCGCTTTACTATTTGCTCTTGGCTTTCCAGCTCATGCGCAGCAACTGGTGAAAGCCCCCAAATTAGGTTGTTACATGTTGGGGGCTGCCGGCCTTGGGACTCGCGAAGAGGCATTCCGTCAGGGTTTGAAGGATCTGGGGTATGTAGAGGGGCAAAATATTTTTATTGAGTGGAGATTTGCGGCAGGGCAAGCAGATCAGGATAAAACGATCGTTGACGAATTGGTCCGCTTAAATGTAGACATCATTGTTACAGATGGGAACCGCTCAACCAGTGCCGCAAAGAACGCGACCAGGACGATTCCGATTGTCATGGCAGTTAGCGGCGATCCTCTAGGGGCGGGACTTGTCAAAACACTGGCGCGGCCGGGTGGAAACATCACCGGACTTACTCTGCTTTCGCCAGAGCTTAGCGGCAAGCGCCTGGAGATCCTTAAAGAAACCATGCCCAAGATCTCACACGTCGCCGTCTTGTTTAATCCTTCCAACCCAGGCGCAACTTTGTATTTGAACGAGGTACAGGTTGCGGCTAAATCTTTGGGTCTGCAGCTCCAGACCTTGAAAGCAAGTAGTCCCACTGAGTTGGCAAGCGCTCTGGATTTGGGTCGGCCGCTGCGTTTCTGGCACATGCTGATCGAGTCGAACACTTATCGGCCGATGTTCAAATACTGGTCGCCCATGTCAGTCGGATCCTGGGCGCTTTTAGTATTTGGAATATTTGTCTTTCTAGCGTTTTTAGAAGCGCTCGTTGAAGATGATCGTCTGGCATGGCCGGCGGGGCGCAAATTTCGTCCGCCGGGAATGCTGGGCGGAGTGATTGCCGTGATCGGGGGGCTTTTTGGATTCTACGTCGCTGGCTACACCGGAGTACTTCTTGCCGTGACGAACCGCCCGATCTGGTCGGACACGCCTCTTCTGGGCATGCTTTTCGTGGTTTCGGCGGCGTCTATATCATATTTCGTTCCCATGTATCATTATCAGCTGTCTGGAGCCGTCACGGGTCGCGCTCACGCTCTGATTACACTACCAGACGCGATGTTGTTCAGCTCACGAGTGCAGGTCGCGAAGTTTGCAGCCCAGAATAGGGTACCAGCTATGTTTCCAGAGAGTGAGTTTGTGAACGAGGGCGGGCTTATGTCGTATGGTCCAAATCTTCCCGACTTGTTCCGGCGCGCGGCAGTCTACGTCGACAAGATTCTCAAAGGCGCCAAGCCCGCTGACCTGCCAGTCGAACAGCCGACAAAGTTCGAGTTGGTGATCAATCTGAAGACGGCGAAGCAGATTGGCCTGACGATTCCGCAGACCGTGCTTTATCGGGCGGATCAAGTAATCCGATGACTGCGGAACCTAACATCAAGAATCGAAAATCCAAAATGGGAATACGGGCGGACAAGATGATCAAGCGAAACCCAGGCACAGCGCACGAGGCGTCATGTAAATAGAAGGAGAAAAATCGATGAAAAAAGGCACTTTGACATTATTCATCTCGGCCACACTTGTTCTTGCTCCGGCCTATTTGGCCCACGCGCAGAAACAAGCGACGATACCCCGGATTGGTGTTTTATACCTCGGTGCGCCTCATTCCAATCCCAACTTCGATGTATTTGTTCAAGGGCTAAGGGAACTCGGTTATATTGATGGGAAGAACATTCTTATCGAGTACCGCTATGCAGAGGGAAAGGAAGATCGTCTTCCTGAACTCGCGACGGAACTGGTCCGACTGAAAGTCGATGCGATCTTTACCGCGGGTACACCGGCCCTTTTCGCTCTTAAGCAAGCGACGAAAACAATCCCTATCGTATTCTTCAGCACTAGCGATCCGATCGGAACCGGCGTTGTCGCTAGTCTCGCGCACCCGGGTGGTAACATCACGGGCATGTCTGGTCTAGCTTCCGACTTATGGCCCAAGCGGCTAGAGCTGCTCAAGGAAATCTTTCCCAAACTTTCAAGGGTGGCCATGCTTTGGAATAAGGGCAATGCGGGCATGGCGCTCGAAGCAAAAGCGACCCAAGAGGTAGCAGGGCCGTTGGGCGTAGCGTTGCAAGATCGAGGGGTGAAAGATTCGAATGAGCTCGAAGTGGTTTTTGCTGTGATGACCAAAGATCGACCAGATGCGTTTCTCGCCTTAGTGGATCCAGTGCTCATTTCCTACCGCAAGCGTATTTTAGATTTTTTAGCAAAAAATCGCCTGCCGGCGATATTCCAAAGCAGCGACTGGGTAGAAGCTGGCGGTCTCATATCCTATGGGCCGAGCTATCCCGATTTATATCGTCGCGCCGCCGTCCAAATGGACAAGATTCTCAAGGGCACCAAACCCGCGGACATCCCCGTCGAGCAGCCAACGAAGTTCGAGCTGGTGATTAATCTTAAAGCAGCGAAGCAGATCGGTCTGACGATCCCCGACTCGGTGTTGTTTCGGGCGGACAAGGTCATCAAATAAGAGTTTGAATGGTTGAGTTATGAATCCAAAATCTAAAATCGAAAATCTAAAATGGCTGGGGCTTTCGGTAATCGTTTTCGTGCTAGTGATCGCTTTATGGACGGCAACCCGGCCTGCCCTTTTTTCAAGGCCGTGGGGGCGTACGCCAGCTTAGCTTCATTTCCAGATAGTCAGCAGCACCACGCCGCCAATGATCATGGCGGCGCTGAGGACGATTCTCAAGGTGACGCGCTCCACGTCGCGCAGAAAGAGCGCGGCGAAAATGAGCGAGAAGAAGGGCCCGGTGCTGCTGATGGGGATCACCACCGAGACCTTGCCCAGATCCAGCGCGTAGTAGATACAGGTCATGCCGAGACTGATGGTCACGCCGGCGGCGAGAAACCACCAAAAGCACTGCCGGTTCATCTTCCACGTCTCCTGGCTTTTCTCTACATACCAAAGCGTCAAGACCGACACGACGAAAGATGATGTCGCCGTCACCGCCGCCGCGAGAAACGGATGCGGCACCGCGGCCATGCCGAACTTGCGGACGACTTGCGTGGCGCCGGCCAGTGCCGATGCCGCGATCGGGTACCAGAGAAAGACCGCGGAACCGCCGAGTTTCATCGAGCCGCTGCGCCAGGATAATAAGATGATACCCGCGATGATCATCAAGGTGGCGACCACGATCGGCAACGTCATCTTCTCGCCGAGAAAGATAATCGCCATGATGGCACTGAACAGCGGCGTGGTGGCGCGGATCGGATCAGTGATTGCCACCCCGAGCGCGTCGATTCCTTTGTAACTGAGCAGGCGGGTCAATCCGGGCTGAAAGAATCCAACGCCAACGAAGATCAAGATCGACGCGCTGGTTAACGATGACAACGGCACGAAC
>VBKE01000186.1 GCA_005879605.1 Deltaproteobacteria bacterium | reverse complement strand
TCAGAAGCAGCGCAAGATTTTCCGATAAAACCCGGGAAAAATTGTCTTGTAGGGGTTCCGCCCAGAGGTCGGTTTCAGAAACTTCCAACCGATTCTGTCCACTTCGGACGACTATCTCTTGTCGATCGAGATAGCCGGGAAACTTGATCGGGCCAATCCCGAGAAACATCTTTTCCGGCCCGGTTGAGTCTTTCGGCGAAGCTTGTGCTATCTGCGGCAGCGAAGATAGCGTGAAGAATCTCGAGGGATCGGGCCTTGGCGAGAAAGTGCCACAGCCCGCCAGCGACAGACCAACGATTGCAATCCTGCATGTTAGGTTGATCGAGCGACTCATTTCCCCTCCTGCACCTCCGGTTTACCGAAGATGAGAGACCTGGGATTTCGCTGAACGGAATCTGACAGCAGGCGCAGGGATCGGGCTGCGGCAGAGACTTCTCGCAGACTTCTGCCAAGCTCGTAAAAGGTGACAGAGTCCGGATCGCTGATACCGCGGATATTGATCATTGCCGCCCGCTCCGCGAGCCGTGTCTGAAGTCTGTTCAAGATTTGCGGACAGGGTTGCAATATTGCCGTCGAGATTGCCAGTCATTTTGCGAATCTCGGCTATCGCTTGGTCAACCTTCGGCATGGTCTGATCGAGACGCTGCAGAGCGGAGTTCAGCGCCGGTGAGTTGACCAGTTGATCGACCCCGTCCACCGCTCTTGAAACGGAATCCATCATTCCTTTGAAATCCACCTCGCTTAGTTTGGCGAGGATTTCCCCGGCTGTAACCTGAACCCTTTCGAGAGTTGTCGGGACGGCGGGGATTTCCGGATATTTGGATCCGGCACCTTGGACGAACTTGACTGGGGTTCCGGGAAAGAGATCGATGCCAATATAAAGCACGCCTGTTACGAAGCTTTCGGTTCGCAGTTGCGCCCGAAGTCCTCGATCGATGGCAACCTTCAACGCGCGGGGATCCTCCAAGAGCGTCACAGCGCCTCCCCTGCTGGTGATTTTTAAATCGATTTCAAAAACCACGGGAATACTCTGGACGTCCATGTTCTTCTCGAGCTGAAGCAGGATATTTTTGACTGAGCCGACTTCGACGCCTCTAAATTTCACCGGCGCGCCGATATGGAGGCCGTTGACGTCGCCGTCGAAGTAAGACACGAATTCTTTTGTCTGGCGGAACAACCTGCCTGAGCCGAAGGCGATCACCGCGATGACCAATAAGATGACAGCGCCGAGGACAAAGCCGCCGATAAGTGTTGGGCTGATCTTTTTATTCATGCTCTTCCTCTTCTCCGCGGGTCAGGAAACGGCGCACCGTAGGATGCTGCGAATGGGCCAGAAGCTCCTTAGGGTCGCCGCCGGCGATCATGGTCCGCGTTTCCGGGTCCAAAAACACACTGTTGTTGCCAATCGTGAAAATGCTCGCCAGCTCATGGGTGACAACCACAACCGTCGAGCCCAGACTATCGCGCAGCTCGAGAATCAGATCGTCGAGCAGGCGCGAGCTGATCGGATCGAGGCCAGCAGACGGTTCGTCGAACAGTAGGATTTCCGGATCCAGCGCCATGGCCCGCGCCAGTCCGGCGCGCTTCTGCATGCCGCCACTAATTTGCGACGGATAATAATCCTCGAAGCCTTTCAAGCCGACCAAGGCGAGCTTGAGCGAGGCGATCTCGTTTATTTCCGCCGGACTCAAGTCGGTGTATTCTCCCAGGGGCAAACCGACGTTTTCCGCCAAGGTCATCGAGCTCCACAGCGCGCCGCTCTGAAATAGCACGCCCATGCGCCTAACCATCTCCTGCCTTCTGGCCGGATCCGCCGTGGTGAAGTTTTCTTCGCCGTAGAAAATGTCGCCCCGCGCCGGTTCGTTGAGACCGATGAGATGTCTGAGCAATGTGCTCTTACCGGAGCCGCTTCCACCCATGATGATGAAGACGTCGCCGTGGTTGATGGTAAAATTTAAATCGCGCATCAATACAAAACTGCCGTACGCCATTGTGAGATTACTCACCGTGATGTGGGGGTGAGCGCCGTTGCCGTTGCTAATACCTGCAGGCATAAATACCCTCAGCTTTGCCCTCTCCCGCAAGCGGGGAGGGAAAAGACGCATTTTTCTGCCTGGCAGTGCGAATGAATTTCCCCCTTTGGAAAAGGGGGATTAAGGGAGATTTCTTCCAAGATCGAAGCGGCTGAGTAAGAAAATCTCCCCTAGCCCCTCTCTTCCAAAGAGGGGAATTATCTGTTCCGAATTTCATCTCTTTAAATTCCCAAGACGTAAAACACGACCGCAAAAACGCCACACGCCACGACGATGGCAACAATTCCCGTCACCACGGCGGAAGTCGCCGCGTCGCCGACGGCGGAGGAGCTGTTGCCGCATTGAATGCCACGCAAGCAACCCGCAAGGGCGATCAGCACACCGTAGACCGAACTTTTGAATACCCCTCCAAAAACATCCGTCAGGTCGATAGCGTTCGAGGTCTCGCGCAAATACGTGGTCCAGGAAAGATCCAGCATACCCACTCCGATAGCCGCGCCGCCAAGTACGCCGACGAAATCCGCATAAAGACAAAGCAAAGGCATCATCAGCACGAGCGCGATCACCCGTGGCAGCACAAGAAATTCCAGCGGCGAAAAACCCATGGTTGTGAAGGCGTCGATCTCCTGAGTCACCTTCATGGTGCCAAGCTGAGCTGCAAATGCGGCGCCGGTTCGGCCGGCCATGATGATACCCGTCATCATGGCGCCCATTTCGCGAATCATGGCGATACCGACCAGATCTGCCACATAAATTTGCGCCCCAAATTGTTTCAGTTGCACCGCGCCGACAAACGCGAGAATCACGCCGACTAGAAAACTGATCAACGTGACGATGGGAAGCGCTTGAGCGCCGGACTGTTGGATCAAGAGCAAGAGATCCACGGCGCGGAATCGCACCTTCACACGGAAGAGCCGGACAAAGGTAAGCGTCATGTCTCCGAGAAACGCCAGCATCTCTCCGAGAGACGTGCCGGCACCAATGGCAGTGTTGCCGATGCGTTCAAGAAAAGGCGTCTGAACCGTCTCTTTGCGCGCGCCTTTTTTTTCCGGCACCGCTTCGGCCAGCTCGAGTAGCCTGCGCAACCCGGAAGGCAAGCCTGTGCGATCCATATCGATCCCGCGGATGCGGCATAACTCGGAGACTTCAACGAGAAAAGCCAGAACGCTGCTGTCCCACGAAGTCAACGCGCGGGCTTCGAAACCGATGTGTCGCATACTCGGGGCTGATTCAAGTTCGCGCTTGACTAATGCCGCGGATGGAAGGCCGCCGCGCAACCGCCAGGTTCCTGCGAGATGCACCTCAAGCGTGGCATCACCCGTTTGCTTGAATGAGAGGGTTCCTTGCTCCGCCATTTCGCTTTTCTCAACTGGAAAAGTTACCGCTCGCAATTTTTCATTCATGTTGCTCACGCCCCTTGAACCCTTTGCTTACTCCGATTCCTCATACAGCCACCGTTTCACCAGCCGCGTGTAGCGCGGCATGATCACGAACGTGAGCAACGCGGTGAGCGATGCGGCGACCGCGAACCCCTTCACGAGTTGATCATTGAGAGGCGGCGGTACGAGGTTAAACAGCGGCCCGAGGATCCGGGGAAGTATCAACGTCAACGGATAGACTGCGCTGAGGGTGAGGAGGAATTGTTTCCAAGGCTTAGGAGGTTTGATACCTCCCGGCGTAAACCAGAAATCTATTCCCGTCCTGATCTCATGCTGATCGCCTCTTTCCAGCAGATCGCTCACGCTCTCGACGTATGATCGACGCACATCCGATTCAGCCCAGGCATTAAGGTGCTCGTGGGAGTTGAAGCGCACGATGGTCGTGTACTTCCTGCTTCCATGGCCGGGGCGAAAAATCTCTCTCCCCAAGTAACCCGACGAGCGGCTGACGGCATCTAGAATAGCCGCGAGCCAATCTTCGTACGGTTTCTCCTCACCAGCCTTAATGGTGTGAGTAATAATAAACGCGACCGATGCGCTCTGGCCAAGCGCGTTACGGTTCGGCGCATCCATCGCAATAGCGTCGTTAGTTACAGGTTCCATATTCGTAACCCTTTCAAAACGCAAAGCAATCACAGCCCAGAGTCCAAAGCCCGGATTCACCGTAAATCCACCGGCGCGCTTTCGCCGCGACCGCGTCAACGCGATCGTGCGGTAGTGCGCGTCTCGCGTGTGCCGTGTCCGTTTGCGCGCCCAGAGCTTGCGCAACGTTAGATGGGGCGTACCCATCGTAATATTTCACCGGCGACCAGTCAGGACTGACGGGCAGTGGCGGCGGGGCCAATTTCGAGAAATCCTTGACTGCGTACACTACTTTACCCCCGACGATCGTGAGCACCGATTCGAGTCGTTTGATCTCTTCTTCGGGGATAGAAAAATAATCCGATGAAAGAACCGCTAAATCGGCTAACTGACCAGGAACAATCGACCCCTTTTTTCCTTCCTCACTGGAGAACCAACTGCTGCCCACCGTGTAAAGTCGGAGCGCTTCCATGCGCTCCAGGCGGTTGCTTTCCGGGTAAAGTGCGGTGCCACCGACGGTCTTGCCGGTGATGAGCCAGTAAAGCGCGACGAAAGGATTGTAACTGGCGACGCGCGTGGCGTCCGTGCCCGCGCCTATCGGGATGCCGAGCTCCAACATCCGGCGAATCGGCGGTGTGCGCTCTGCTTGCTTGGCGCCGTAGCGGTCAACGAAATACTCGCCTTGAAACGCCATCCGGTGTTGTACGGCGATGCCGCCGCCGAGCGCTTTGATCCGTTCAATATTTCGATCCGAAATGGTTTCGCAATGATCGAAGAACCAGTGCAGACCAGCGAAAGGAACGTCGCGATTCACTTCTTCATAGACGTTGAGCGCGCGCGTGATGGTCTCGTCGTAGGTCGCGTGCAGGCGAAATGGCCAACGATTTTCGACGAGGTGGCGGATGACCGCCTTGAGCTCCGATTCCATCGCGGGCGGCATATCCGGCCGTGGCTCGAGAAAATCCTCGAAATCCGCCGCCGAATAGACCAACATCTCGCCCGCGCCGTTCATCCGGTAGAAATCGTCGCCCGCTCCGGGCTTTGTCACCTGTGTCCATTGGCGGAAATCCGCCAACTCCTCCTTCGGCTTTTGCGTGAATAGGTTGTAAGCCAACCGCAAGGTCATCTCGCCGCGTTTGTGCAGCTCATTGATGACTTCGTAGTCGTCCGGATAATTTTGAAATCCGCCGCCGGCGTCGATCGCGCTGGTGACGCCGAAGCGATTGAGCTCGCGCATGAAGTGGCGCGTCGAATTCAGCTGGTCTTCACGCGACAGCTTCGGTCCCTTGGCCAGGGTGGAATAAAGGATGCTCGCATTCGGTCTGGCGATGAGTAATCCGGTGGGGTTGCCCTGCTTGTCACGTTGAATTTCGCCACCAATCGGCGCGGGCGTGTCTTTGGTATAGCCGACAGCGCGCAATGCTGCGCTGTTAAGCAACGCCCGGTCGTAGAGATGCAGCACGAACACCGGCGTATCGGGCGCGGCGCGGTTGATCTCCTCCAGGGTCGGCATTCGGCGCTCGACAAATTGGAACTCGGTCCAACCGCCAACCACCCGTACCCACTGCGGCGGCGGCGTGCGCTGCGCCTGCTCGCGCAGCATGCGCAGCGCGTCCGCGAGCGACGGCACGCCGTCCCAACGCAGCTCCATGTTATAGTTGAGTCCGCCGCGGATCGGATGCATGTGCGAGTCATTAAGGCCTGGAATCACCGTCCGGCCGCCGAGATCGATCACTTCGGTCTTCGCGCCGCGCAGACGCATGATTTCTTCATCGGAGCCAACGGCGAAGAAACGACCGTCTTGAATGGCAACGGCTTGGGCGAAGGAACGCGAACCACCGAGCAGCGTCGCAATGCGCGCATTTCTTAGTATCAATTCGGGTTGGATCTCTTTCGCAGCCATGCTGCATCCGCCGAACAGGTAAGAAACGCCCAACATCGTTCCCAATTTCAGAATATCTCTTCTCGTGTGTTTCATTGTGGTAAGCGGATCCTGCCGAGCAACTACTTGTGCGTAGCGGCGGCAGCCGGTACGACGTATTCGGGATACTTTGTCGCCGGAGCGCCGTGCACCATCGTGTAGGCGTACTCCACGCCCACGCCATATGCGCCAAAATGGGTTTTTACGATGTCCATAATGGCATCATAAGTGTCGCGCTCCGCCCAATCGCGCTGCCACTCCAGCATCACCGAGAGCGCTGTAACCGGCTTGGCACCCGCCTGGATCACGCGCTTCATCGCGTTGTCGTGTGATAACTGGCTCACGTCGCCGCAGCAGTCCTCGACGACATAAACTTCGTAGTTGTCGTTAATCGCTTGCACCGTCGGCAGCGCGACACAGGTTTCCGTCCATAGACCGGACAGAACGATTTTTTTCTTGCCGCTTCTTTCGATCGCAGCCACGAAATTCTTGTCGTCCCAAGAATTCATCGAAGATCGTTCGATGGGCGTCTGGTTCGGAAAGATCGCCTGGATCTGCGGCCACATATTGCCGCTGAAGCTCTTGGTTTCCACCGTGCTGAGCACGACGGGAACTTCGAAAACCTTCGCAGCTTTCGAAAGCGCGACGTTGTTGTTGATGATCGTTTGGCGGTCGAAATTGGCGACGCCAAAAAGCATCTGGGGTTGAAGATCGATAATCGCGACCACACAGTTGTCCGGAGTGAGCAACCCCTTTTCGCTTCGTTTCGCACGAGCATTAGTTTGAGCCATGACTTCCTCCCCGATAAAATAAGTTTATTGCACCATTGTTTGAGCGCGCTTACTTGCTCGGTCCATGAGTCGACCGATTTCGCTTGCGATCTTTTCGAAGTGCGTCTCCAAGGCGAAGTGCCCGCTGTCCAGAAACTCGACAACGGCATTGGGATTATCCCGGCGGTAGGCCTCCGCTCCGGCAGGGATAAAGAACGGATCATGCTTGCCCCAAATGGCGAGCAAAGGAGGCTTGGCGTCGCTGAAGTATTTTTGAAAAACTGAATAGAGGGTGAGGTTCGAAGCGTAATCGAGAAAGAGATCGAGCTGGATGTCTTTATTGCCGGGGCGCTCCAACAGAGCAGCGTCCAACGTATAGGATTCCGGCGCGATCATCTCCGGATTAGCAACGCCATGCGTGTACTGCCAGCGTGTGCCTTCAAAGGTCAACAAGGCGTCCCGGACAACCTCGCGGTTCTTGGTGGTTGGCTCCGCCCAATAGCGCCTAATCGGATCCCATGCATCGCTCAAGCCTTCTTTGTACGCGTTCCCGTTTTGTGAAACGATCGCTGTCACTCGGTCCGGGTGCCTCGTGGCAATCCTATAACCTACAGGCGCGCCGTAATCGAAGACATAAAGCGCGTAGCGCTGCAAACGAACCACCTCGGTAAAGGCTTCAATGACCGTCGCAAGATTGTCAAAGGTATATTTGAACTGAGATCGCGGCGGCGATTGCGAAAAGCCGAAGCCAGGAAGATCCGGGGCCACGATGTGGAAACGATCCGAAAGCAACGGGATTAGATTGCGGAACATGTGAGATGAACTCGGGAAGCCGTGGAGCAGCAG
>VBKE01000185.1 GCA_005879605.1 Deltaproteobacteria bacterium | reverse complement strand
TGCTGGCATTGGTTGCGCCCGGGCCGCGGGTCACGAGACAGACTCCCGTTGTGCGAGTCGATTTGGCGTAACCTTCGGCCATGAAGCAAGAACAGCCTTCCTGCCGGTTGGTGATCAGTTTGATCTCCGGCATGCCGCACAGACCGTCCAACACGGCGATGTGACTTTCTCCCGGCACACAGAATACGTGTCTTATGCCTTCGTTACGAAGACATTGAGCGACTGCATGACCACCCAGCATACGTTTCCCTCAGTCTTTCTATTATTTTTTCTCCGCAGTGATAGCCACCTGCCCTATAACCCCGATTCCCAAGCGCTGTCAATGTTTTGTGCTCATTTCATCGATCACATCCTCCGGTTTCGGATACGTTTTGCAAAGTCGTGATCTTGGGGCAGTAACTCCACGGACGTTTGCGCTGCAACCTCTGAAATGGCGACGAGCAGCGCAAGCAACTATGAGTCTTATAGCTCGACGCCTGCAGTTACGTCTTTCTTGACAAGTTTGCCAAAGCCGAACTATCGTCATGCAAAACACATTCTGGTGATCTTTTCAGGAGGCTTCCATGTTTGAAATCAAAGGGATCAAAACGTTTGCCACGAGCGCCAAAGACCTCGCGAAGGCGGAAGAGTTCTATACGAGAGTGTTAGGCGGAGAGGTGATGCGACGAGTCACCCCGAACGAAGAACAGCTGAAGGCTGGCCAGGTCAAGGAAGTCGATGTGCGGCTCGGAAACTTCGAAGTCCATCTCTTCGACGCGTCCATAAAGCCTCGAGAAGTGGACCCGCATCACACACTCAACATTCCATGGCAGGAAAAAGACAAAGCGCTCAAAGCGTTGCAGGACATCGGGGCCAATATCGAGAAGGTGCGACCGCACCGGGACAGCGAAAATTATTCGATCAACGTCTTCGATCCTGATGGCAACCGTTGGGAGTTGTCGTTCACGAAAGTGAGTTAAACTGTCTCTGTAATCGAGACCGCGAGCCCAAGCTGAGCGATTCTTTACCGCTCATTTCGAACATACAACTGTCGCGGTGTTCTTTTCCTTCCCCCTGCGACGGGGGAAGGTCAGGATGGGGGTGAGAAAATAATCGTCGAATCCGCAATGAATCGCCCCCTCTCTAGCTCTCCCCCATCGAAGGGGAGAGAACGGATTCCGCTTTCAAGCCACCTGCTCTCGTTTAAGATCAGTTGTATCTCTTTAGCACTTCCCTGGCGATTACCATGCGCATGACTTCGGATGCGCCCTCGGTGATCATGCGGCTGCGTTGATCGACGAACCACTTGGCCAGCGGTAAGTCCAACGTCAGACCGATGCCGCCGTGAATCTGCAGCACGCGATCGACAACGCGAAAGGACATCTCATCGGCGAACATCTTGGCCATGTAGGCTTCGGTGCGGATGTCTTCGTTCTGATCGTTTTTCCACGCGGCCTGATAAACCATCAAACGCGCTGCGTGTAGCTCGACGTAGGAATCGGCCAGCTTAAACGTTATCCCCTGGCGTTCGGAAAGCGGCTTGCCGAACGTCACTCGCTGTTTAGCGTAACGCGAGCCCATCTCGATACAGCGCTCGGCGACTCCCAACGCGCGCGCGCCGTGTTTCAATCGACCGATGCCGAGCCACTTTTGCGCCAGTTTGAAGCCTTCGCCCTCTTTACCAACGAGGTTTTCCGCGGGCACCTTGAGATCATCGAAGACGATCTCGCAGGGCTCTTCGCCCATCATAGTCTTGTACTTCGCCGTGATCTTTAGACCAGGCGATTTCATATCGACCATGAAGCAAGAAATCCCGCCATGCGACCCCTTGGCAGGATCGGTTACCGCCATGAGCTGGCCGAAGTCCGCCTTGTCGGCGCCAGTGATGAAACGTTTGGTGCCGTTGACAATGTAGTAATCACCCTGGCGCACGGCGCGCGTTTTCATCGATCCCGGGTCGGAACCCGCGTCGGGCTCGGTCTGCATGAAGCAAAGCTCCTTTTCTCCCCTGAGGATGGGATCGAGAAACCGCTTTTTTTGATCATCGTTCAGCGCGTACAGAATCGGTCGGATTTCCGGGCCGAAGATTCCTCGTCCACGCGACGGCAACGCGATCGTGCGACACATCTGCTCCCATACCAGCACCTGCGCTAAGCTCCCCAGTCCTCCACCGCCGTACTCCTCGGGCACGTCGAACATCCAGAGTCCCATCTCTTTGGTTTTCTTCTCCAGCCGCTCGCGGATCTCAGGCTTCAGTTCGTTGTTCTCCTGGCTGTGCATTTCGATGGGAATCAGCTCGTGATCGACAAACTTCCGCACCGTGTCTTTTAGCATCTGCAGCTCTTCGGGCAAATTAAAATCCATGGTGGTCCCCCAGTGGCGCCTATTCCTTCTTCTCTTCCCACTTGAACGCGCCGAGACCTGGCCGATATTCCTTTTTGACGAACTGCTGTAGCCCCGGTCTACCGCCTTGCTCAAGTTTGGTTCGATCGGAGATGAGATTCGAGATTTCATAGGCGACTTCCGGATTGGAATAGAAGGTGTAATACCAAGCCTCCTTGACCGCCTTCAGCGCATGCGGACTCTTTTCCATCAGGCAGTTGGCTAATTCCTGAACCTCTTTTTCCAGATCAGCCCGCGGGACCGCTTTCGTGATGAGACCAATGCGCTCGGCTTCTTTGGCGGTCATTGTTTGCCCCGTGAGCGCGTAGTAAAGCCCGTGCTTCGGCTGCAGATGCTCTGTTAAAACGATCGTAACCTCGCCCCCGGGGAAATGGCCGAAGTTGACCTCCGAAAGACCGAAGCGCACGTCGTCGGCGGCGATCGCAATATCGCAGCCGCTCACGATCGTGAATCCTCCGCCAAACACCCAGCCGTTGATCTTAGCGATGACCGGTTGCGGCAGTTTGCGGATCATTTCATTGCGCCATTGGCGCGATTTCTCTCTCACCTCGTCGCGCACGCGCTCGGGCTGCGAGTCCATCTCTAAAAAATACTGTTTGAGATCCTGACCGGCGCAGAAGCTTTCGCCCGCTCCAGTAATCACGATGACTCGGGTCTCGTTATCGTAGCGCAGGTCCGTCAGCACATCGTACATTTCGCGATGGAGCTGTGGGCTCATTGCATTGCGCTTTTCCGGGCGATTCAACGTAATCGTCGTCACGCCATTGTCTTTGTTGACCAGAAGCGTTTGATATTGTGCCATGATTTCCTCCTTTTACTTTACATCCCCAATTCGATGATCGCTTATCGAACTCACACCAACCTGTACCCCGCCGGAAAAATCCTGTCAATTGGAACTACGGCGACCGAGGTTAAGTAGTTCGATTAGAAGCTAGCGAAGAAAAATTTTGGGCTGGCAAGACCAGAACCTGCGATGGCGATGCTCAAACCAAGCAACTATTTCCGCGTGATCTCCCGCAGCAGCTTCTGCCATCGCTCTTCGGCTTTTTCGTACCGATCGAGGGTGAGGCCCTTCTCCGGATACCAGCGCTTAAAGCCATAGTTCTTGGTCGATGTTGCAAAGCGAAACTTTTCTTCGAAGATCTTTTGTCCTTCCGGACTAATGAGAAAATCCGCGAATAACAGCGCCGCATGGGGATGGTTGCTGGCCGCCGGCAGCGCAACACCGCCGGCATTCGTAGGAACTAAATCCAGAGGGACCCACTCCGTCGGCGCGCCCCTGCTTTGCCCCAGCAGCACATGATTTCGAAAGATCGAAAGCGACATCGGCATCTCACCCGCAGCTAGAAGCTCGTGGATCGCGCCGCCGGAAATCATGTGCACCTTTATGTCCAGCGCCTTGAGTTGTTTGACGTACTCTTCGCCTTTAGCCAGAATCATGGCGCCGATCATACGGACACCCGTGGCATCCCCGCTCAAGGCAACCTTGTCTTTGTTTTCCGGCTTGGCTAGATCGGCAAAATTTTTAGGAACCTCAGCAGCACGGATCATATTTTTATTGTAACCGAGGCTGATCATCGACTCGCGATCCGTGGTCCAGAATACTTTCTCCCTGTCGGCCTCTTCTTTTGAGTCCGCCGGATAGGTGCTCAAGTAAGGTGAGAAGTACGGCATGAGAAGTTTGCTGTCGCGCATCACCATCAGCGTCGGCGGCGTGGTTTCGACAAGGTCCGCGAGATTGCGACGCGACTGCGCTTCGGTCAAAATTCTCCTCAGGAGGTCCGTGGAACCGGTTCGATAGGTCTCCACCTTGAGGCCGGGATATTTCGCCTCAAAGACATTGGCGATGTCGCGATGCGCGGTCAGAGTGGTGTACCAAACGAGCTTTCCTTCTTTTCTCGCGCCGCCCTTGAGCATCTCTTCTCGATCGGCGCCACGGTAGTTGGCGAGATCGGCCACAGATTTGGTTTGCGCGGCGGCGGATGAAACGAAAGCCGAGACAACAATGATCGTTAGGAGGCTGATTTGCACCGCGCACCTCTTCGTGTGTTTTTTCGAATCCATCTTCTTCTCCCGCCCGATAGACTGTGTCGTAATCGCGAGAATCCCATGTATGTCATTCTGAACGAAGTGACACTGCGACACAGTCTCCGACGGGGGAGAATGAAAGAGGGGTGAATAGTAGGGACAACCACGTGAATCCTATTCAACTCCCATCTTAATCTTCCCCCGTCACTCCATCATTCCAACACTCCGTCATCCCCGAGCTGTCTGATAGTTTCGGGAGTGTAACCAACAACGTCGCGCAAGACGGCTTCTGTATCATGGCCCAACACCGGAAACTCCCAGCGTCGCGTCAACCTTGCATTAGCAAATTGCAAAGGAAAGTTCGGCAGCACCACGCGGCCAAGCCGGGGATTTTCCACAGCGACGATGAATCCCCGTTCTTTTAGCTGCGGATCGTTGGCTAGATCCTCGCCGGTTTGTACGACGCCACAGGGGACGCCGGCTTGTTGCAAGCGCGCCATGATCTCAAAGGCGTCTTTGTCCTGCGTCCAGCGAGCGATCGCTGCGTTCAGTTCTTCACGATGCCGAAGTCTGTCATTCAGCGTCTTGACACGAGCGTCGTTAACAACTTCAGATCCCAAAACTCTTGCCAGCGCAACCCACTGCTGCTCGTTTTCGGCGGCGATCACGCACCAGCGATCCTCCCCTTTGCACGGGTAACAATCATGCGGCGCAGCCGAAGGCGAGGCATTGCCAATGGGCTCATGATCTTCGCCGCTCGCCACCGCTTCCATCAAACTCGCGCCGATCATAAACGCCGTCGCCTCTGATTGTGCCAGATCGATAAAGGCACCCTTCTTGTGCCGGTCCCGGTAAAGTACGCCGGAAATAATAATGATCGCGCATAACACCCCGGAGACGTAATCGGGAAACACGACCTGCGAGCCAATGGGCGGATTCGTGATGCCTGAATGATTCCACAGATAGGTTAGTCCGGTGAACGCGGTGATATTTACGCCGACCGTTGAGAAATGGCGCTTCGGCCCAGTCGTGCCAAGGCCCGGCATGCGTAAGTTGATGATGTCCGGCTTGACCCTTCGGAGATCATCGTAACCGAGGCCGATCCGCTCGACGACATCGACGCTGTAGTTGTCGAGCACGGCATCCGCTTTCGCGACTACATCGTGAAGAACTTTCTGTCCCTTTGGATGTTTGAGATTGACTGTGAAGGAGCGCTTGTTGCGGTTAAATTCCAGAAAGCGCGGCGATAGATTGGGATCCTCACCGGTGCCGAAGAACCGGAAAGGGTCCATACCGCCCCGGCGTGATTCAACTTTGATCAAGTCCGCGCCGAGTTCCGCCAAAATTGTGGTGCCGTAAGGCCCTGCGAGCACATGATCGAAGCTGACGATGCGCATGCCGTCGAGAGGTCCATTATCGCGGTTCGCTGCGGAAACGGATTTCGTCACGGGCGTCGGTTTTTTGCCGCTATCCCAACCTGGGCTGAGCCTGTCGGCCCCCTCTCTTCTCTCCCCCGCGACGGAGGAGATGTCAGAGGGGGAACGCCAGCTATCCAAAACTGGCACGCTGCCCACGGGAATGCGCGCGCCGTCGATGACGAACGGCATCGCCGACTGTGTCGCCGGACCGAAGTCGGCGTGATCTACCGCCACCATGAAACCGCGGCCCTGCACATGCTCGTCATTGGCAAAGCCAAGCGGTGTATTCACGGGAACGCAAGGGATGCCCTTCCCCTGCAGCAGGTTAGTGAACTCCTCCATTGTGTATTTGCGCGCGAAGGCTTCGACAGCGGCATTGATCTGATCGGCATGCGCGCGGCGATACAGGTTATTGACCCAATCCGGTGCGTCCATCTCCGCTGGGTGGTCTTTCCAAATTTCAAGGAACAGTTTCCAATGCTGCCGGGTTACGTAGAGATAAACGAAGCCGTCACTACATGGAAAAATTCGCGCCGGAGCCACTTGTCCATGTTGGCTGCCTGCGCGCTTCACAACCTGCTTGTCGTTGGAGTAGAGGCGAATGATGTGCTCGTGGGTCGCCAGGGTTTCTTGCATCGATGCGTCAACATGATCGCCCTGCCCCGTGCGCTCTCTCTGGTAAAGCGCCGCGAGCACGCCCGCGGCGGCAAACAAACTCGCGAAATAGTACGCTTGAGTTTCCGGCGGTCGAACCGGCGGTAACGAAGGATCGCCGGAGATATAGAGAAAACCGCTCTGCGCCAGGGCGACGAGATCGTTAAACGCCAGATTTTTCTTCGGTCCCGTCNNNNCCGCCAAAGTTTTGTAGCCCAACCCCATGGATTCCATCTGGCCGGGCAAAAAACTTTCCAGCACCACATCCGCCGTCTCCACCATACGGAGCAAAGCGTCGCGATCGGCTTCGTTGGCTAAATCCAAAACCTTACTCGCTTTCCCCGCGTTCAAGTGCGCAAAGGTCGTGCTGAGCTGTTTGCCTTCCGGCGATTTGATGAACGGCGGCAATCGGCGAACGGGATCTCCGCCCGGCGGCTCGATTTTTATGACTTCCATTCCTAAGTCGGCGAGAATTCTTCCACACAACTGGCCACTCAGGCCGGTTAAATCGAGGGCGCGATAACCTCTAAGAAATGCTGGTGCTGAGCTCATCTTTCTGCTTTTACGCTCCTACATGCTGGTTGCGAATATTATTTAACGCTTTCCCCCTCACTCTAACCCTCTCCCTCAGGGAGAGGGAACGGGTGAGGGAAAATGCATTCGAAAAAAACAAGCTGCCAGGTGTCCCAATCTGGTTGAGAAACCCCTGAATGCCGGAACGTTTACTTTTTTCTATCCTCAGGCTTAATGTAACCAGTCGTTCCACCGCCTTTTTGCGAATGCAAATACCCTTCAACGTCGCTTAGCGGGTTCGTGTAATATCGCATGCGGTGCGAGACGAGGTCGTCGGTCTTGAGCGCGGTGAGAAAATCCATATCCTTTTGCATATAGGCGGCGATCTTCGCGCTCTCCAAAGTCACGGCGTTGCGGCTCGCGAGCTCTTTCGCCAGCTGTTCGACCGTGGGCACAAGTTGGTCATCGGGCACGACTTCAGAAACCAATCCCACGCGTTCCGCCTGCTCGGCCGTGAGATTTCTTCCCGTGAGTTGAATGTAAAATGCCTTCTTAAACGGGATGCCACTGTGAAACAAGGTCGACGTCGCGACGGCGCCATAACTCCCGCGAATTATTTCCGGCATACCGAACTTCGACGACGTCGCGGCGATACAGAGATCGTGACCATTGATCAAAGCCAAACCTCCCCCGAGGCACCAACCTCGGACCGCAGCGACCGTTACCTGCGGCATATTGCGCAGGAGCCTCACGATTTCGTACATGGTACCGCCCTGATCCCATTGTCTCTTCCGCTTCCAGGAGTCGCGCAGATCGTAGAGATCGAGTCCAGAGGAATACGAATCGGCTGAACCCGTGGTTACCACACATTTGATCTTGTCATTATCCGCCAGCTCCTTCAGAGCAGCGATCAATTCCGCCATCAGCGTTCGGCTCATAGCGTTCTTCTTCTCCGGCCGATTCAACGTCAGCCAAGCGACACCGGCTTTTTCGTCGATCTTCTGCAGAATAGTTTTCGTTTCGACCACGTTAAGCCCTCCTCGAGTGGTGCCATAAGTTTGTCTCTGATCAGTATCAGAACTTTGGGTTAGTCATCAAACCCACTCAGAGAGTATCTGGTGTCCCGGAAATGAACTACCCCGCAGCGAGCAGCGGAGGTATCAAAAATCATCTATGACAGTTTCCCCAAAGTCGTCACCCCCGAATGTCTGTGGTGAGCCTAGTCGAACCACCGCTACAAGCATGCGGGAATGACGGACTTCGAGAGGACTCGAAAGCCCGTTTATGCAACAAGCTGCTGGGAATTGAACCAGTGAGATTAAATTTCATTGACAAAGTGGCCGCTGATCGTTCTTGGCAAAAGTGCCTAAGGGGGATTTCAGCGCGACCAACAGAACAAATCCCCCTTTTTCCAAGGGGGGACGTCAGCGACCGGCTGTTGTAGTTTTTAGACGAAGTTCAGAAACACCATACTAGTGTCGTGGAACCGAAGTTCGCAATATAATTCATACGTCATTCCGGGCAACCCCGGATCATGGTCCGGGGTAGCGCGACCCGGAATCCAGGAGTTCCAAAGACTTCTGGATGCCCTAAATTCACAAACGAAGTGCAACACTTTTTGTATAAGGTGTTGCGATG
>VBKE01000184.1 GCA_005879605.1 Deltaproteobacteria bacterium | reverse complement strand
AACCAAGTCAACGTCGGTGTGTATGCTGCCGTAGCGCGGAGCGGCTCGATCCGTCGTGGTGATCCGGCCAGGATTGAGTAGAGCTTCTCTTTCGATTCCCAAGGGGTTCGCTACGCAACGGAAAACGAGTTAGGCTCTATATTGTCATTTCGCACGGCCGGAATGCGGTTCGGACGACCGATAGGTCCGCATTATTCCTGTCGCCGATGACCCGCCGTCCCAAGTTTGGTCGTATCTGGCCACTTATGTAACACAGCTCGCTTACCCTCGACCCAATCCATGTAGAACAGCACGGTTTCTACCCCTTCCCATTTTGGCATTCTGATTGCTCGTTTGGTCAAGAATACCGTTTAAAACGAGGAGGGAGTGATGATCTTCGACCTGAAACGATCCTGCAGGCTGCTGTTCCTTGGACTCTTTCTGCTGTCAATCACGGGGTGCAGCACTACGGGTGTGCTGGAAAGTCGCGCCGTCCCCGCGGCGGGCGAGCCTAAGATTCTCGAGGAGCAAGTTGCCTTGGGTCCATCCATTAACGCACGTGTTACGACAATCCGGTTTTTTGAAGGTGAACGTTCTAAACTAGCATTTACTACGGAGAGGAAATATGAAACCCGGTTTGCAAAGACGATAACTAGAACGGTTTACACAGAAATTAACCTTGACTATCCTCGACCCGAAAGCAATGTCTATTTTCCTATTACTCTCAATTTTCGCCAGAACGGAAGAACGCTGCGCATTGAGGAAGTCGAAACCCGGATTGGACCGGAATGGACTTCATCCGGCCACTTGGTCGGCGCTGGAAATTTCGACCCGGGAAAATGGCGTGTTGGCAATTATGAGGTAGATGTCTACATCAATGCCAAGAAAGCGGCCACGGGTTATTTTGAAATTTATTAGAAGAGTCTGTGGGCCTGGTTTAACTATTCCCCTGCCTCAATCAGCAAAGTTTGATTTATCGATTGCGCGCCATCTTAGCTGAAAGAGCTATTGAATCTGACCTCACGGGATTGGATGGCGCATCGGCTAGTTCATCGCATTGTTGCGGGAACGGTCCGTTGCCTTTCTTGAGTACTCGCCAGTTAGTGGACTTGCCGGCAGCGGTGAGTCTATTACGACGTCGGAACCGCGGGGGCAACGACGAAGCGGTCTCGGCGATTCTTCTCCCAGCACGATTCCGCGTGTTCCGTGCATACCGGAATTTCTTCGCCGTAACTTACCGTGGACAATCGATTCAGGGGAATTCCCAGCGACACTAGATAATCCCTGGCCGCCCGGGCCCGCTTCGCGCCCAATGCCAAATTGTACTCGTTAGTACCACGCTCGTCGCAGTGCCCCTCGATCTCCACTCGGATCAACGGATTTTCCTTAAGCCAATTCGCATTCGTGTCGAGAGTTTCCCGAGCATCCGCTCGTAGCTCGTATCGATCAAATTCAAAATGAATGTCTTTAAGCGGACTCGATGCCGGTGTCGCCGTGCTCTCTCCTGTTCGAAGCGCGTCGAGGCTAGAAGAAGTGAGAGCTTGCGATACCATTCGGGATGACCCTTTTGATGCGCCGGAAGTCGTAAGTGGATTTTCTACCGTCCAATTTGGCTCTGTGTATTTTGGAGTCCTGATCTCAGGTGCACAACCCATTAGTGCCATAAGAGCCAGAAGGCTCCGATAAGGTAGCAAGTTACGGGATTGCTGAAACATCGCTTTTTCCTTTCTTAGGCAACGGGGTGACTGCGAAGATTGTGAGCAACACCCATGCCATTGGCATTAAATGGGAACCCGAGCCACGAATCGCCTCCATTTTCTCAATTGGGTAACAGTTTGGAAGTCTTAGGGCCTGTTCTAAGTGCCAAATTTGTTATCTTTGCAAGAATAGTAGTCGCTTTGGTTGGGACAGGATTCAAACCAGTATTACAAAAATGTCTATTTTCGGTCCCTTTTTTCTTGGCGTAGGAGCACCAGCGGGGACTTTGGCAGGCGCAGTAGCTTGTATAGCTTTTCAAAGTCAGCCAGAGTATGTTGTGGGTCAGATCCGCAAAAAGTTGGAAGGAGAAATTTATGCCGCCTACCGCATGGGATTTTCAAAACCGACTCCTGGCTATTCTAAACGGCGCCCGGCAAAGCGGGCAATCTTACGTAGATATAGAATCAGAAAATCTCCACAGGGAAGTGGGAGGGTATCCAAACCCTAACCACAGGATGCCGGTTTGCTTTGAAGTGATGAGAAGGTTGATGCGTGCTGGTGATTCGGTCGTAAAGGAACCTACGAGCGGGCAGGGCGCAACACTAATAATCCGATACACGTGTAGGCAACCGGCACGCCTCACAAAAACCGACGTCCAGTAAAGAGCCTGGGGTTCTTTGAGCACAGCGGCCCCAGCTGTATGTCTTGAGGAACTCATCAAGCGCGAAAAAGCCAGCCTCGATATCTTGTGGCTCAGCGTCGGGATTTCGACGTGATAGTCTTTTCCTATTTGTTATGACCTCAGCGTCAGTTCTCGGCCCTTCTCGATGAGGTTTGCCAGAGGATCTGTCAGCGCATGGGTAAAGACCACTACGTTCCGCCTTCTTATCCTGCCCCTGGACGCCGGGTCTTGACCTCCAGCTAAATGAAATCTACGTTTCATCAGAAGAGATTGGCACGATGCGGCCGCTATACACGGCCCGGGCCAGACTTGGACCAGACAGTTCACGGAACTCCGCCATGTGAGCGACACTATCGCCGGTTAGGCCGCAACACGCTCCTGCAGCTCGTCGCTTTGCTCAGTACGTTCTCATCGTGGATTTGAGCGGTACCTGGAGAGGGGAATCATATGGCTCGGGCGAAAATATTCCGTTACTTGATAAACCAAAAGCTTCGTCGCGCAGCGCACTGGATCATGCGACTGGCTATAACGGGTTCACGGGAAGAGCGGGTCGATCTGCGTCACAAAGAGTTTAAAAAAATTCTGATTGTACGGGCGACTTTTCGCTTGGGAGATTCGATTCTCGCGATACCGGCGATATTGTCGTTCCGGAAATGTTTCCCTCAAGCCAGGATTGATTTTGTCGGCGCGCCTATCTCCGCCAAGCTGTTCCAGAACCTGCCGATTGACAATCATTTTATTATTACACGCCGTTATCCCGGTTCCGCGTTGGACTACCCGCTTCTTCTTCGGCGATTGAGATCGGTTGGGTATGACCTTGCGGTGGACGTCAGCTGTTCACAATCAGCCATGGGCTCGTTTATCGTGGGACTTTCACGCGCGCGCTTCCGAGTAGGTCTTAAAGGCAAATGGGATCAGTGGTTCAACGTTAGAATTCCCAGACCATCCGAGAAAAACAAGTATAGGGTCCTGCCGGCGTTCCTGCGGAGTCTAGGTCTTGAACCCGACGACAGTCTTCTCTCATTGGTTCTTACCAGTGCTGAAGTAGAAGAAGGAAGAAGACGAATGCAGGCTCTGCCCGGTTGCGTTACCGGGAGGCCTACGGTTGGGGTTTTTGTCGGAGGACGAAAGGTGTGGGGTAAAAGATGGCCACTCAAAAGCTTCTGCAAACTCATTGCGGCCCTGCGTTCTCAGAGCCTAAACGTTGTTACGTTCATCGGCCCTGAAGAAAGGGACTCCGTAGGGTATTTTCGCGACGCTTTAGTCTGCGACATCCCGATCGTGTTCGAGCCCTCGATTAGAAATTTTGCTGCCATGGTTTCGAATTGTGATCTTTTTGTAACCTGCGATAGCGGTCCGATGCATATGGCCTGCAGCCTAGGGATACGGACAGTCGCTATATTTCAACATCCGAATTTCGACCACTGGGGTCCGCCTTCCAGCGTCGCGCGCATTGTTTACGAACCCGGCCGTACGTCGAGCGAGGGAGTCTTCAGAGCTTGTCTCGAAGAACTGTCGCTTGGGCTTCCTCGCGGCGGCGATGTCGGCAACACAGACCGTCGTCAACCTTTACCGCTGGTCTCGCTCCCCGAGGTAATCAACGCCGTTCGCAGGCTCGAAAAGTCTATCGCGTTGCGAAGAGCGTTGTTCCTTAGCCATTGTGCTCAAGCAGTATTTCTTCCGTCATTGCTCATCTATGCGTGGTTCTTTCCTCCTTTCGATATTTTTCCCGAGGGAACTTGGGCCGAGGAATTTGCCGACGTAGTGGAGGTTGGGATTCCGCTGCTCGGCGGGTTACTGCGCGTGTGGGCGGTAAGCCATCGTGGGAAACGGCCCCGACTGAACCGCGATAACGTCTCAACGATGATTAGGACCGGGCCTTACGCTTATGTTCGCCATCCTCTGTACGTAGCCAATTTGCTGATTGGCTTTGGCATGGTCTTTCTCTCGGGTGCGTTTCCTTTTGGTATTTTTTTGCTGGTGTTCTTTGCTCTGTATCACACCATTCTGATTCCTGCAGAAGAGGATTTCCTCAAAGAAAAGTTTGGCGAGGAATTTGTCACCTATAGTGAGTCGGTTCCAAAGTACATTCCGTCGGCCCTGCCTAAGGGATTTTCGTTCGGAACCCATTTCCCGGCCGCCGAGGTTGGCACGATTTGGGGAATCTTTTTAGCTGCTGTTTTTTTTGAATGGATGGAACAGCCCGTGCGTCGCGGTTGGATTTTCAGTTTGTTTCAGTTGATATTCCGAGGTTGAGTCGCATGTCAAAAGGAGGCGCCTAATGAACGAGGGGATGAACTCGGAGGAAAAAGGGGATAGGTCCAATTTTTATTCTAACGTCGCGCTACCGCCAGCCTCGACATCTTCTGGCGCACGGACGAAAAGCGTCGAACAAGTCCGACTCCTGACGTGACCCGCTTAAGAACACCGTCCAGACCTCGAAGCCGTCCTCGATAAATCTCGCTAAATCGCCGCTGACTTGGGAGCAATAATGCGTCAGATGAAAAACGTGATTCCATCGAGCGATTTACTGTGACTTGAGGGATATGCATTTTGAATATCATCCATCAATTTGTGGGTAGTGACGCAGGGAATCTTTTTCAATTCATAAGGTATGGAATCAGTGGATGCATCGCCGCCTCGACCCATATATTGGTTTTTCACCTTGTAGCGTGGAAAATGTTTTTTGCATTACAGGCAGATGATTGGTTCGTAAGACTGTTGGACCTGCCGATTCAGGATGTGGACGATACCACGCGGTCGCGAAATTCCATGAAGGGCAACGGTGTTGCTTTTGTAATCTCAAACTTGGTCGCTTACTTTATCAATATTCACTGGGTTTTTGTTCCCGGCCGTTATCATTGGATCGTAGAAATTGGTCTGTTTTATCTTGTCTCAGGCGTCGCAATAGTGATTGGTACTGCGCTCATGGGGTTTCTGATCCGGCGCTTCGGTATGCTAACAACGTATGCTTTTGGGTCCAACATTTTTGCTGCTGTAATGATTAATTATGTCATGCGCAAATTCTTCATTTTCAATGGATGAAAAAGGATTCGGCGCCAATGCAGGGAAAATGTTAACCAGCAGTTAGAGAATTATCTCAAGAGATTCGGAGTTGAAGGGCGCTAGGGGAACACGATAGAAGGCGGCTTACGCCGATGATTATAACTCCTTGGCTATGCGCTTGCGAAAACCGATTTTCAGTTTTTCGTCCGTTATTTCTTTGCTAAGGACCTTAACGAGTTCTGTCACTCGCGTCTTGGGAAATTTCTCTATGGATTCGCCGAGGGCCGTCACGTGATCGCTAATAATCATGGACGCCAGGGGCCCGTTGATATCGGCAAGTTCCTTGGTCACGGTGTCAAAAAAGCCCGGTGACACCGCCTCTTGAGCAGCACCCGCTGGGTTGGACGTAACTTCAGCGCTTTTAAATTGAGAGTTAGCCGGTTTCTCTATTTCTCCCTTTAATGGTTGGCCTGGGACAACCGTGCCGTCACCTTGGGCCTCAACGGCAGTCAACGCCTCTGCCTGCTTGAAAAAGGAAGACATCCCCTTTATCCCATTGGTTAGAGTCTCCAGCTGGGAATTGAGATCGTTTACCCGCCGATCCTGGTCTGCTAGAAGCTTCTCTTTATTTTTCACCTGACTTTCCAAGTCTTGGATTTTTGCAGTAAGGTTTTGTTCCAGCCCCTTGAGGGTCGACTCCTTTGCCCGAACGATCTCTTCTCTGTCTCTAAGCTCGGCTTCCAGCGTAGCGATCTTTGCGCTGGAATTCTCAGCGAGTTGCTGCGCGCGTTTAGCTTCACTCCCCGTTTCTGCTTTGGCCTGCTGAATGGCCGTCTCCAATTGGGTTATTTGTTTCGCTAGAACATCTATTTTGGACTTGAGATCGTTTATCTCTTTAGCTCGGCTTTCCAGAGCTTCCTCTTTCTTCTTCACGTCACTTTGCAAATCGCGGAT
>VBKE01000183.1 GCA_005879605.1 Deltaproteobacteria bacterium | reverse complement strand
AGGTGGGCGAGCAACGCAAGAAGATGATTTCCAATACTGTTCCGCTCGGCAGGTTCGGCACACCCGATGAGATCGCGAAGGCGGTGGTATTTCTCGCATCTGGCGACAGCAGCTACATTACGGGAACGGCATTGTTTGTGGATGGCGGTATCGCACAAGTGTAGGCAACTCTGATCATTATGAAGGATACAACAAAATGAAAAAAAATCTTCATCCGACAGTTCGTCAGGTTGTTTTTAAAGACGTCTCTGGTGATTTTTCCTTTCTTGGAACATCGACGATGGATTCAAAAGAGACCATCAAGTGGGAAGACGGCAAGAGCTATCCGCTGATCAAGGTTGAGATATCATCGGCGTCGCATCCGTTCTTCACTGGGAAACAGCGTGTTCTCGATACGGGAGGTCGCATCGATCGTTTCAAGAAAAAATACGGAAAGAAGTGAACATCGCGACGATGACCGAACGAAACTCGCGGCCCATGTCAGTCAGAACATATTCGTAGCGCGGCGGCCGTTGGCTGTAGCAGCGGCGCTCCAAAAGACCACCATCGACCAAGGCGCTCAAACGGCGCGTCAGCATGTTGGGCGCAATGTTAAGGCTCTTCTGGAATTCGTCAAAGCGGGTGAAGCCGTGTAAGGCATCGCGAATAATCAAAATGCTCCACCACTCGCCGACGCGCTCTAAACTGCGAGCGATTGGACAGGGCATCTTGCCGAAGCTTTTGCGTTGCATATCCAAACCCTACGCTAGTGACTATCATTGTGCAAGTGACATGCCAACAGGGTTCGCCCTCACCTTGCCGCGCAAACCTCCGGAGCCGCGACAGCCGAAGCTTTTGCGCTGCCCTACTAACTATCATGATGCAAGTAACTTGGCTGAATTAGAGTCGACATTTCGTCAGGTGCCGATAACTGGGCAACACATCTCGTCACATCCGCCGGCAGCCGAGCTGCAACACTAGGGATAATCCTTATAGTCTCAAAGATCCAGATATCGAATCGAGCCTGGCACATCCGTTGCTCTAACCTCTTTGCATGTTACGAAAGCTGCAACCAACGTGTTCACAAAAACGAGACTGTAAACAACGAAAGGACCGCGATGCCTTACCTGCCACGACCGGTTACGTTCTATGGCCGGTCGTTCTCGTGAACTCGCCCATGGAGAACCTGCCATGACGCAATACCCCCTTGGCCAGATCGTCATCCAACGTATCGTCGAGTCCATCTGCACAGCTTTCGACCCGTTGAGCTTCTTTCCCGAGACCACGCCCGACGACTGGGCGCGACATCGGACGTGGATGGAGCCGCGCGCGCTGGATCCGGTATCGGGAAACCTCGTGCTGCCGATTCAGGCGTTTCTCGTGCGCACGCGCCGGCATACGATTCTCATCGATACCTGCGTCGGCCACGACAAGTCCCGTCCGCAATGGCTGTTCTGGCACATGAAAAAGTTCGATACGTTCCTGCCGCGGCTCGCGGCGGCGGGGGTCCGGCCGGAGGACGTAGACTATGTAATGTGCACGCACCTGCACTCGGACCACGTGGGCTGGAACACGCAGCTACGCGACGGGCGGTGGGTACCCACGTTCCCGAACACGAAGTACATCTTCGCCCGGAGCGAATGGGAAGGCTTTGAGGCGCTGCACCGGAAGCACCCGCAGCCTCAGTTCCTCGATAGCGTCTTGCCGATCATGGAGGCGCGCCAGGCGGAGCTCGTCAGCGGCGACTTTGCGCTCGACGACGAAGTCTGGCTGGAACCCACTCCCGGCCATACCCCGGGGCATGTGTGCGTGCATCTTGCTTCCCAGGGCTCGGAAGCGGTCATCACGGGCGATTGCATCCACAGTCCCGTGCAGTGTGTGGAACCGGAGTGGATCATGCGCGCCGATTTTGACCCCACGCTCGCAAGAACCACGCGGCGGAGTTTCCTGGAGCGGTATTGCGACAGCAGCGTAATGGTATACGCGACACACTTCCCCGAGCCGTCCACGGGCCGCATCATCCAACGCGACAAGGCCTTCTGGTTCGAATATGAGCGGATTGAGGGCTAATCCACGGGATGTACCGTACTATCTAGGCGACGGCTAACGAGGCCATGCATTCTCTTGGCAATATTCGTACGCAGACGATGGGTGACACCTGACAAAGAGTTCTGAGGAAGATACTAACCACCAGAAAATTCGCTCCCTGGAAAGGAGACATAATCATGGCTGATCTGAAACTTCTGGACAGGGTTTTTTATCTTATCACTCAACATTTCATTGTTACGGGACAAGCGCCTCACTACACCGAGTTAGCAAAGGCCTTAAGCCTCTCCGTGGAGGAGAGCCGAAGACTGCTCCATGAATTGATGGAAGCGCCCTGTCCCGCGTACCCTAGCGGCACCTATCCAGGGTGGTTTCACCCGGGTACCGACTATATCGTTTCCTTCGCGCCCTTTAACAATCTGCCCACTCAGTATCGCATCACCATAGATGGACAGCAGAAATGGTTTGCTCAGTGAGGGTTTGAGACGCTGGCGGTTCGCTGGCTTTTTCCCGGAAAGACGGTACGTGTGGACGCTCCGTGCCTCGATTGCGGGGAGCCGATGATAGTGGAGATGCGGGATGAGGCGGTGCTTACGGTCCAACCGGACACCCTCGCGGGATATGCTTATAGTGAAATTGGCGGGCCTCCGGAAGATCGGCCGCACCGGTGAGCGGGTATGAATCTCTTCCGGTCGGAAGAGCATGCCCGCAAATGGTCCCAGTTTGACCCTGCCTACGAAATGAATCTGAAAGCCTTATCTTATTGGGCAGATCGATTCAGCGCTGAGAAGTACAAGGCCCGTGCCCGAACCGACCATTTTTCCTGGTGTGCGGAAAATTTCAGCGCCGCTCCTCTGGATCAGTCGACAAGGAAAGAAAAGTAAATTCTTGAAAAATCCCTGTTTGGAGTCCGACTAATGAGTATTCTTGCGATCAGAAATATCGGCACACTGGTTTCGGGCGATTTGGAGATAGGGATCTTAGATGCTGACACGATTCTCTGCAGTGGCGGCCTAATCTCGCACATCGGTAGCACCTTGATTTACCTGGGACCTATCCCGTCGAGCTAAAACGCGAACTGGCGACCAGGCTTTGCAAGCTTTACGCGGAAGTAATGGAGACACAGTTGTGGCGACCCAATGTCGGGATCGCCGAACTCGGCGAGGACAATCTTTATCACGTCGGTTCCGACGGCCTTGAGCCCATTACCATGGTTCTCGTCGAGTTTCGTCGTGGTCGGCCGCCGGAAAAGCGGCTGGCGTTAGGCAGGGCGATCGTCGACATCTGCGTCGAACTTGCTCGGTGTACCTCGCCGGACGGTCATGGTCGAGTTCTCACCGCATACGGGGGAAGAGGTGCTCCGCGACGGGAACTGGGTTGCAGACTGGACCCCCGCGGAGGGAGTTTCGGTCTGAGCCGCACAAAGGAGAAGAGCATGAGTAATTCCCCCTCGAAGGACACTGCCCTCAGCGAAGTCGAATTCAGCTAAGGCGCCTCATCGCATCGACTCAAGGCTGTTGCGGGCTGAGGCGCGCAAGAGAAAGCATGACCAAGGAGAAGAACATGGCCAGCGAGAAGAGCATGAGCAATTCCTACTCGAAGGGTACTGCCCTCATCACGGGCTCCTCCACGCATCTTCATCGCCGAGATCAGCGGCCGGTTGCCGACGACAATCGACGGCTTCGTCGCAAAGCACCGGGAGGCTTTCGTAGGAACCGCGAGGCAACGACACACGAATGGCGTTGTCGGCCCTCATTCCAATCCCCCATACTCGCAAATGACCTCATGACCAAGGAGACCGCATGAACGATTTGTTAACCCGCGCCCTTGAGGCGCACGGCGGCCTGTCGCGCTGGCGGGAGATTGAAGCCTTCCAGCTCAAGGTGTCCATTGGCGGCGCTAATGGCTCCCATTCGTGGCGGCGGGTGCAAACGCGCACTGACATCCCTGAGGTTAAACGTTTTCGCGCCCGACATGCTCGGCTACGGAAAGGCGCCTGCACCAAGCGACACCTACAGCATTCAGGAGGAGGTCGCGCATCTGCAGCGAGCGCTTGATCCGCAAGGAGTCGGGACGATGCACCTCGTCGCGCATTCCTTGGGCGCAATGGATGGGTCTGCATCTGCGCCGGGCGCTGGGCTCATGTGTGACGAGGATGACATTGATCGATCCGGTCGTCGTGAGCGTTCTGCGCGACCAAGGCGAAGAGGCCAGCTACGCTGAGATGGAGGCGCAGTATCAGCGCTTCATGGGCAGTCTTCCCGATCAGACGAAGGCCGCGCGGTCTTCGTCGAGCACTGGAGCGGAAAAGGCGCGTGGGAATCGATTGGAGAACGGGCGCGCTTGGTGATCACGTCGCTGGTCCCGAAGCTCCGGTTCGAGATGATTTCAGCCCGGTGTGATACCACCGGGGTTGCGTTTTCGCCGAGTCGGCGCCACCAACGACGATCCTCATCGGGGAAAAGACGCTGGTCGCGCCGCTGGCGACGGCCCGGCAGCTCGCGCCGGTATTGCAGGCCAAGACCTTAATCGTTCCCGGGGCGGCGCACATGATTCCACTGAGCCATGCGGCGGCAGTCGTCGATGCAGTTCAGCGCGAGGTCACAGCATGAACCAGAACACTAAGCAGAAAGTCTTCGCGAACCCATTGCCGCGTCGGGCCGCCGCACTCCTTGACTAACTATCATGATGCAAGTGACTAGGCTGAATTAGAGTCGACATTTCGTCAGCTGCCGATAACTCGGCAACCCATCTCGTCACATCCGCCGCTGGCCGACCTGCAACATTTGGAATGATCCTTATAGTGCAAGGATTCCAGATAACCAATCGAAACTGGCACATTCGTTGCTCTGATCGCTTTGCATATTACGAAATCTGCAACAAACGTGTTCATAAAAAGGAAGACTGCTATGAATTCAGGAGAAGTAATGATGAGCAATGCGTGCCAAGTCGGTCACGAGGTACGGAAGCCTGAAGCATCAAATGGAGCTACGAACATGTCACGGTATATTTCCAAAAGTGTCTTGTTGCTGACATTGAGCCTAGTCATTTGCTGCGGTCTATATACGCTGTCGTTATCGGTCATCGGCCAGGGCATTTTTCCCTTTCAGGCGAGTAGCATGCTTACCGGCCCTGAAAGTAAATTTGTTGGTTCGCGCCCGCAGCTTTTTACTAAGGACGAATATTTTCAGCCTCGCCCGTCCGCCGCGTCTTACGATGCATCAGCTTCGACGTCGTCAGCAGTGGCTGCATCGAACAACATCTTTGATCAGAGTCGCGACTTCGGTGCCGCAGAGGATCCATCCTTACAGCGCCCAACTCAAACGGTCTGCCGTTTTTACGATTGTTAACGATTCAACAACACGAAAGGAAAATTAAAAATGAAAACGAAATTACAACTATCCAAGAACGTGACCATGAACAAGCCGGACGAGAAGAGACAGGGAATCAAGGTACGCACGGTTGTCACCGGCCATGACGCCAAGGGTCGGTCTGTTTTTGTGCGAGACGAGAAAGTCGATGGGACACCCATCCCTGGCCTGGGAGAGCTCGCCTTCCTGTGGAATGCCGATGAGCCCGCAACCTACCCGAACGCGGGGAACAATCCGGCGGCGCCCGGTATATTCCCACCCGTAGGTGGCATCCGCTACATTATTGGGACGTACTTACCCGGCGTGATTGCACCAGAACCCACTCCCGAGATGCACCTCGAGGATGGCGACAAACGCGGTGGAGCTAACGACGGCTTTCACAGGACCGACACGACGGATTTCGGGGTCCTTCTCTCCGGCAACATGGCACTCGAACTTGACGATGGCGCGGAGGTGTTGCTGTCTCCCGGCGATGTGCTGATTGAGAACGGAACTCGCCACCGTTGGCGCGTGGTTGGGGACGTGCCGGCCACCATGGCTGCTTTCATCATCGGAGCCCACCACCTTTAGGATCCGGCCTGCACGTGAGGTGGCGATTGCCATGACTCGGGAGGACCGTTGTGGTTACAGGCGATACGGCGGCGGGGTCAGATCCAACATCTCGTTCACCAACTCGCAGCGGTTCGGCAATTCCATGCCGGCGCCTCGGTACCGAAATGGAGCGAGTGAGTCGCGTACTGAACGGTCGCAAAGAACAGCGAACAAATGACAACGAAGGTCGATGAGAACCATTGGTCTGATGTCGCACCTCCCCATTCCGGCGCAGGAGTCGATCACATGAGCACTGCAGCCAGTCTTTCGGCACAGAATACCGCCGACACCACTCTGAACCCCCAACTCCTGCGAATCGCCGTCGTGATCAGTGTGGGGAGCCTGATGTCCATCCTCGACACCACGATTGTTAACGTCGCGATCAGTGCTCTGGCAAAGAGTTTCGGCACTTCGCTGGCGGTAATTCAATGGGTTTCGACAGGCTATATGCTGGCGCTCGCGACGGTCATTCCGCTGACCGGCTGGGCTGCCGATCGCTTCGGAACCAAACGTCTCTACCTCGTATCGATTGCCTTATTTGTCATCGGCTCAGCTCTCTGCGGAACGGCATGGTCGGCGGGTTCGTTAATTCTGTTCCGGGTTGTGCAGGGCTTGCCCGCGGGCATAACAATCCTGACCCATGCCGCTGGATCTCAGCGGATCGGCCGTGTGATGGGCATCATGGGTGTGCCGATGCTGCTGGGCCCTATCCTCGGCCCCATACTCGGAGGCTTTCTTGTCGACGATCTGTCATGGCGTTGGATTTTCTTCGTAAACCTTCCTGTCGGGGTTCTCGCCATCATCGCTGCCGTTCGCAACCTCGAAGCCGACACGCCTAAGCCGCACCACCGGCTTGATTGGAAGGGCTTGTTGCTGCTCTCGTCCGGCCTGGCCATTTTCGTGTACGGCCTTGCCGAAATGGCCTCGGGCCGCGGCATCGGGTCCGCGAAGACGCTCGCTGGTGTCGGCCTCGGGTTCGCTCTCCTGTTAGGTTTCGTTCGACACGCCTGGCGCCGGGAGGAGGCCCTTATCGACGTGGCGTTGTTCACACGTCGCACTGTGGCCGCATCGGCCATAACAAACTTCTTATTCGGCAGCGTTTTCTCCAGCTTGTCTTTGTTGATGCCGCTATACGTCCAGATTGTGCGCGGCCAACCTGCGCTACAGGCGGGGCTACTGCTGGCCGTTCAGGGCGTCGGCGCGATGATCACAATGCCGATTTCGGGGAAACTGGCGGACAAGATTGGAGCCGGAAAAATAGTCCTG
>VBKE01000182.1 GCA_005879605.1 Deltaproteobacteria bacterium | reverse complement strand
AGCTGGGAACGGACACCTTGGAAGTCATGACACACAACAATGTAGACGTGGCGTTTGCTTACGAACGCTGCTGCGGCATGCCTCTCTGGCACAACGGAGACATGGATGCGGCAATCGCGGCGGCGCGGCAGAATGTGACGAGTTTACTTAGGTTCGTTGAAGAGAACCGAACCATTGTGGTAACCAATCCGACCTGTTCGCAAATGATCCGGGTGGAATATCCAAGATTATTAGGAACGGATGAGGCGAAGAGGCTTGCAGGTCACACGATGGATCCCATGGAGTTTCTCGCGCGCCTGGCCGCTGAGGGAAAACTCAAGAAAGATTTTCAAACCA
>VBKE01000181.1 GCA_005879605.1 Deltaproteobacteria bacterium | reverse complement strand
ACAGGGCGTCGGCCGCCGGCCGCTGAACCCGATGCAAATACTGGCAAAGAGTTATCGAGGCGAGCAGGTCGCTTAGGCCTTTGGGGATCCACTTGAAGCCAAATCAACGCTTGTTCGTGCCACGTAAACCAGATCAAGAAGCTGAAGGTCCGTAAGTCACCAGCAATCGTGATCGCGCTGTCAGAGCACAGACAATTAGACAGAATGACAAGAAGGAGACGAAGAAAGCGCGACTTCGTGTTGGCCAGTGCCGTTTCGCTGCAAGCCACAAACTTCCGCGACGGCGTCCCGATACAAAAGCCAATGCCCCAGTGCTGCCTCCATGGCCCGGACAACTGGGCCGCGCCTTCTGGGCGCAACGTGGTCGAGTATCGCCTTCCACGCCGATTCACGGTGACCGCCTTCAACCCGCCTGTGCGCTTTGGTTAAGGCCAGGTGCTTGACCGCGAGGCCATAATGCTTTACCAAAGGATGGTCTTCCAGTGGCGGCGTTAAGGCTGCCGTCGACGGATCAAAAACCGCGCCGTCGTCTTTCGTGCCCTCGATAAAGATCGTCACGATTGCCGCTGCGACTTCCCAGCCGTAATGTCGGATAGCTTCGTCGAGAAAATCTCGATACCTTTTTGCGGCCGGAAGAAGTTGCACGTACTCGAATCGGCTGACATCCATTCCCAGGCCACGCGGATATTCAAGAAACAGTCTTGGATGCGGGCTTCCGGCGACCAGACCACCGGTCTCTTCCTCATAGAGATTTTCCGCCAGGCTGCGGCGGACCTCCGGAATCGGGCAGCGCACATAGGCCCAGCCCACCATGACCGGAAAGTCCCGAACATAGGTCGCGTACTCCTGTTCAAAATGAAAATGGAGCCGTTCCTTGGCAATCTTGCCGGAAGTAAAAAAAGGCCAGGCCCAATGATCCTTGCGCTTCATGACGGCCAGCAATTGCTCGCGAAAAGTTTCCCGATCCATACAGTCTCTCGTTGATTATCGGCCTTCCTTAGCAATCGACGGGAGCAACCGGCATGCCAGGTAGAGCACCTTGATTTTGCTGATTTTGTCGACCGCGGGTGACTGGCATAACAGCCATCTTGTCAGGCCATAGGGACAAATCGGGCCGGATTGGCTTTCGTCAACCGAAAGGAATAGGGAACAATCTAGGAAGCGCCTGCCTTGGTTCGCATGGTTACAAACTCTTCCGCACCGGTCGGATGAATACCGATGGTCGCGTCGAACTGGGCCTTGGTCGCGCCGCAGTTCATTGCCACGGCCAGTCCCTGGATGATCTCACCTGCGTCGGGTCCGACCATGTGGCATCCTACGACTTTGTCCGTTGCTTGATCGGCGATGATCTTCATCATGATATTCTCATCTCGGCCAGTCAGAGTATGCTTCAGCGGTCGAAAGCTGGTCCTGTAAACGTCGATGGTTTTATATCGTTCGCGCGCCTGTGTCTCAGTCAACCCAACGGTTCCAATGTTGGGCGTGCTGAAGACGGCAGAAGGAACATTGACGTAGCTCGGTTTCATCGGATTGTTATTGAATAGGGTCTCGCCCACGGCCCGCCCTTCGGCGATGGCAACGGGCGTTAACATGAGTCGATCCGTGCAATCACCGATAGCATAGATGCTGTCGACATTAGTTTTGGAGAAGTCATCCACCACGACCGCGCCGTCATTTTTTACTTCCACTCCAGCCTTCTCAAGCCCGAGAGACCCGGTGTTCGGCACACGGCCGGTAGCATAAAGTATCTGGTCAACCTCTACTTCCATTCCGCCCGTCAGCGTGGCGCGCAAGCCGCTCCCCACCTTCTCGATGCTTTCGACATCTGTGTTAAATCTTAGATCGACTCCCCGCTTTCGCATCTCCTCAGCCAAAGTCTTCCGGCAATCGTCGTCGAACCCACGGAGAAATAGCGGGCCACGGTAAAGCTGCGTGACTTCCACGCCGAGACCGTGAAAGATGCCGGCGAACTCAACCCCGACATAACCGCCGCCGACGATGATGACTTTCCGGGGCAACTTGGGCAAATAAAACGCCTCATTCGATGTAATTGCGTGCTCCGAGCCGGGAATCTTCGGCACCACCGGCCAACTCCCCACGGCGACGAGAATGTATTTCGCGGCAATTCTCCTTCCATCGACGACAACCGTATGAGGATCTATGATCTCCACGTGATTTTCGATGATTGTGACCCCGGATTCCTGCAGTAACTTACGATAGACACCATTGAGCCGCATGATCTCCTTATCCTTATGCGCAATCAACGTCGCCCAATCGACGCGTCTCTCCCCAACCGTCCAGCCAAACCCGGCCGCGTCCTCGAAATCCTCGCTGAAATGGGAAGCATACATGAGCAATTTTTTCGGAATGCAGCCGACGTTGACACAGGTGCCGCCTAGATATCTCTCTTCCGCCACCGCGACTTTGGCGCCATAGCCGGCCGACACGCGGCTAGCGCGCACCCCACCCGAGCCGGCGCCGATGGTGAAGAGGTCGAAATCGTACTGAGCCATGTTTTTAATCACCTTTCCCGTTTGTAGTCGTCCGATAATAATCGGCACTTAACGGTTCCACAACCGCCAACTTGGAATGTCACCCGCGGCTGTGTTAAGGAGAATCCGCGAGCAAAACATTCATGGCCGAGAAAAAATCGAACAAAGCGCCTGGGGCGCCCCGGAAACGCAGAAAGCTAGCGGGAAAATCCACCGGCCTTAGTCCTGCGGAACTTCTCGCCACATCGGCAACTTCCAGCGTCAGCGAATTGCAAAAGACGATCGAAGACGACGGTGGCAAAGTTCTCGCGTCCTACCGCGAGCCGTACGGTGGCCAATGGCTGATCCTCGCAATGCTTCCGATCGAGCAAGTGGAGCCAACTCCTTATCAACGAAATCTTTCCGATACCCATGTCCGCAAGCTGGAATCCGTCATCGCCAAGCTCGGGCGGTTCTTGGATCCCATCATCGTTGTCTGCGGCAAAAAAAACCCCGACGGAGTCCGTTACTGGACCCCCAACGGCAATCATCGGCTCTCCGCCCTGCGCACTCTCGGCGCCAAATGTATTACGGCCATCGTCGTGCCGGAAGAATCAACCGCCTATCAAATCCTCGCGCTGAATACCGAAAAGGCCCACAATCTTCGCGAGCGCGCGCTCGAAGTCATCAAAATGTACCAAGAGCTCTCCACATTCGATGACATGACAGAGGAAAAGTATGCACTGGAGTTCGAAGAAGCCGCGCTTATCACCCTCGGCGTCTGTTATCTTGAGCGCCCGCGCTTCAGCGGCGGAGCTTACCACCCGATACTTCGACGCGCCGACGAATTCTTGAAAAAGCCGCTGCGCGCGGCGCTAGAAATTCGCCAGGCCCGCGCCAAAGCGGTCATGGAACTAGACGATCTCGTCGTCCAGAAAGTCGAAGCTCTTAAATCGAAAGGCCTCACCAGTCCCTATCTCAAAAGCTTCGTCGTCGCACGCATCAACCCGATCCGCTTCCGCCCCAAAGACGCCGCTCCGCTCAGCTTCGACGAAGTGCTGGATCGAATGACCAAGGCGGCGGCGAAGCTGAATGTAGAGAAGGTGAAAGTCGAAGATCTGGCAAAGTCGGGCGGTGCGCCGGAGGAATGAGGCCGACGAGTCTCTGGTTGACAGGATTGTGGTTGTATCTCACGCCCTGGTTCTGGCGTAGCGCGTTACTAGAGACGCCTGAGCTAGAATGACTCAATTGCTTATTGAGCAATCTCATCGCTGCGAGAGAATCTCGGCGAATTTTCTAAGAAGCGCGTTAAACCGCACCGGTTCATCGACGAATAGCGCGTGACCCGCCTCTCGAAAAATTTCAACCTGAGTCCCAGGCCGATTTTTCTGCAGATTCAGGGCCTGCGCTTCGAACTGCGGGGTCACCGCATATAGGAGCGGCTTGGTGAAGGAATGCGCAATCTGTTTCCAGTGAGTGCGGGGGAACGGATAGGACAACAAGCTAACACTCTCATCGAGGGTCATTCGCTTGGCGTCTCGGATCAGCTCGTCTATTTCCGCCTTTGGTCGCGTCGTCTTGAAGATAGCGCGGACGAATTCACCTAAAGTCTTATCCCGATCCTTACGCAACTGCTCTACGAATCTTCCGTCTGATGCAGGCGCGGGCTCCTCGCCGACAGAACTGTCTACGATGACCAACCCGGCGATGCGGTCAGCGCCAAACATGCTGATGTATTGGAGCGTCTCGATCGCCCCCAGCGACCAGCCGACGAGCAACACTCTGGAAAACGGTTGAAGGAATTCGTGAATATCGGCAGCGCGGCGTTGCGCCGTAAAACCTTTAGCCGGAACATCGGATTCGCCTTGGCCACGTGGATCGAGTGCCAGCGCGTGATAGCGACCACCTAGTTCCTCTAGCTGTTTACGCCACAAACTGGCCGGCATGCACCAGCCGGGAATCAATGCGATTGTCGGTTGACTATTATCACGTTGTTTCAGCCCTGCCTCGATAATTGACAGATTGACTCCATCGCTCGTCTGAAAGGTGTGCCGCATGAGAGATTCAGCAGCGCTCGTCACGCCGACGTTTCCTGCCACCATCAGGAGACAGGTTCCAATCAATAATCTTCGCAGCACGGCGATCGATAGACTACCGATTAGCTATTATCAGTCCCGACTGTCTACCTCTCCAGTGGTAACCGAATGGAAAAGGAAGCTCGGCGAGGTCGGGCTTAGCCTTGTAGGCGGCCTCGAGATCGGGCTGATAGCCGTAGCGCAATCCTTTCATCGTAGGCTTGTTGTACCGACCATAGAGTTTCACATGCCAGGGCGGCTGGTTCAAAAAGCGAAAGGGAATCCCCGTGTCGTCTTGAATCACAAAATCCGCCGTAGCGAGGATTATCGCGCGGACCTTTTCGAATTGATTATCATGCAGCAGGTACGACGCTGACTTGAGCAGAGCCGTGGCCGGTCTGTGCTGTCCGACCCAATCCAGAAAACCCGGATAGAACTCAAGGGCTTTGTCTGTCGCGTCCAGGGAAATGTAATACAGCTGTTGCGGCGTTCCGCCATTGGCGCCGACAAAATCGATACGCACGCTGCGCATGATTCTGCGAGGGTGGTGGGTCGCATCCGGCGCATCGTACGCGCGGGTCAAGTCTGGAAACAGATCGATGGGCTCGATGCGCACGATGCGCAAATTCATCAAGGCCATCATCGTCGCCATTACCGGCACCGTCCCCCGAAGCCAAGGGGTCGTGAGCTGTTTATTCATGTAATCGGTGATGAAATAGTTGCGCTGGAAGATATCGTGAAAAGCATCGCGCACGTCTTGAAGCAGCTTACCGAACTGAGCCGGCGTGACAGATTCAAGGTCCGGAAGCGTCCCCGGTCTTTCGAGACTGAAAAAAACATAGCGGGGATGATCCGGAAACAATATGTAGGCGTTGAGAAAGTCCGGCCCGCTAAAGGGATACAGGAGCGTCCTGTTCTGAGCGTTCGGTATCTTCACCTCGTGGGCCCGCCAACTTTCGGTAGCAGAAATGCGGTTTCGTACCTGGCTCCATTGCGACGCCATCCACTTTTCGTGCTCGGCAAACGCTTCGAGCTTCGTCAGTCGTTCGATAGCCGGATCGCCGACCGCAGGCGAAATGCCGGCCAGTATTTGCGCCGTG
>VBKE01000307.1 GCA_005879605.1 Deltaproteobacteria bacterium | reverse complement strand
CAGCGTTCGAAATCGCCCTTCGCGCCGCAGCTCGTGGTTGAGCTTCGCCCGCAAAAAAGTGTTCTCGTCCTGCGGGTCGGGCGGTTCGGTCTGCCAACTGAACGCGGCGAACTCTGCGCGCCGTCCCTGCCGCACGGCCTCCACCAACCCAGGGTCGCCATGGCTGATAAAATATTGAAACGGCGCCTCCTCGCCGTATTCCTCGCCCATGAAGAGCAAGGGAATAAACGGGGAGAGCAAGACTGCGCCGGCGGCGAGTTTCAGCTCCTCGAAGCCAACGAGCCGGGTGAGCCTCTCGCCGAGCATGCGATTGCCTACGTGATCGTGATTCTGGGAAAAGACGATGAATCTTTCCGCCGGGATTTCCTGGGTCGAAGTTCCGTGCCGGCGCCGGCGATGTTTTGAATACTCGCCTGAATAGACGAACCCTTCCCGGTAAGCCTTTACGAGCTGCCGGAAATCGCCGTAGTCTTGGTAGTATCCGCCGCGCTCGCCAGTCAGCACGCCGCGCAGCGCGTGGTGAAAATCATCGTTCCACTGCGCGTCGAGTCCGTAACCGCCGAGCTCTCGCGAGCGGATCAGCCGCGAGTTGTTGGCCGCGCTTTCGGGAAAGAGAAAGATTTGGCGATTCAGCTCCTGGGCCCGGTGGCAGACGGCATCCGCCAGCTCTTCGAGGAAGGTATACGGCGAATGATCCAAGATGGCGTGTACGGCGTCCAGACGCAGAGCGTCGAAATGAAAGTCGGTGATCCAATAAAGCGCGTTATCGATAAAGTAGCGTCTTACGTGATCGCTATCGGCGCCGTCGAAATTCACCGCCGACCCCCAGGGGGTTTTGTAGCGCTCGGTGTAGTAAGGGGCGAAGTCCGACAGATAATTCCCTTCGGGTCCGAGATGGTTGTAGACAACGTCGAGGATCGCCGCGATCCCCTGTTTGTGACAGGCGTTGATCAACCGTTTCAGCCCCAGTGGTCCGCCGTAGGAGTTCTGCGGGGCGAATGGATAAGCGCCATCGTATCCCCAGTTTCTAGCCCCGGGAAATTGCGCGACGGGCATGAGTTCCACGGCCGTGACGCCCAGGGCCTTGAGATCGGCGATATGTGGAATGATCGCTTCGAAGGTCCCTTCGGATGAGAAGGTGCCGACGTGAAGTTCATAGATGACGTAACGCTGGAGCGGAAGTCCGAACCAGCAAGAATCCTCCCATAAGAAAGCGGGATCGATCACTTGGGACGGACCATGCACGCCTTCGGGTTGAAAGCGCGAAGCGGGATCGGGCCGTTCTTTGCTGCCGTCGAGGCGGTAGCGGTAGAGCGTTCCGGGCGGGACATTTTCAGCCTCGGCCTCGAAGTATCCTTCGCCGGTGTTATTCAGAGGCAGGCTGCCTTTATGCGAGTCCAGCAGAAGCAAGTCCACACTAGAGGCCAGGGGAGACCAGACTCGAAAGAAACATCGATTTTCGCCTAGATAATGCGCTCCGACGCTAAATCGCAATCGTCATTGCCTCCTTTGTGACGAGCGGCGCGCAATCCGACCTGGGCCGCAAAATGAAGGAAGGCTGGGTTTTATGGAGGGGTTAAGCTCCAGTTAGTCCTTTGCTCGCCACGGGCCAACACCACGATCCCGGTTTCGGACACGAAGTAACGCTGTCGATCCTTTTCGAGGTCGTAACCGATTTCGCTTCCGGCGGGAATAATATTTGACTTGTCGATAATGGCACGGCGGATCTTACAACCCCGTCCAATCTCTACCCAGTCCATGATCACGGAATCTTCGATTTGGCTATAACTATGAACTCGCACGTTCCGTCCGACAACGCAGTTGTGCACCGCGCTTCCGCTGATGATCGTGCCTTCACTGACAATCGAGTTGAGGGCCATGCCTTTGCGATCATTCCAGTCGAACACGAACTTCGCCGGCGGATCGCCAAATCCCACCGTCCTGAGCGGCCAACTGCGATTGTACAAATTAAACGACGGATCCACGGAGCAGAGGTCCATGTTCGCCTCGTAGTAGGCTTCCAGAGTTCCGAGATCCCGCCAGTAGCTCGCCTCTTCGCCCTTGAAAGGGACCGGCACGCGGTTCTTGCTGAAATCGTACGCATAGACCCGCTGATTCTTGATGAGCGCCGGTAGCAGATCTCGGCCAAAGTCATGATTGCTGGCGGCGTTATCGGCATCGGTGGTTAAAATATGCACTAAGATGTCGGTGTTAAAAAGATAATTGCCCATGGAACCCAAGGAACGGTCCGGCTCGCCGGGAATCGTTTTTGGCTGGCTGGGTTTTTCATCGAACCCGAGGATGCGCCAGTCGGAATCGACTTCCATGACGCCAAATTGGGTCGCATCTTTGTTTTTTACCGGCAGCGCCGCAACGGTGACTTCCGCGCCGTTTTTTTGGTGCTCGTCGATCATCTGGCGAATATTCATCCGGTAGACGTGATCCGCGCCGAAGACGGCGACGAGCCTGGGGCTATGTCGCTCGATCAAAAATAGATTCTGGTAAACGGAGTCGGCAGTGCCTTGATACCATTCTTTCCCCATCCGCATCTGGGCGGGCACCGCGGTGATAAAGTGGTCTCCCAGAAAATCGCTGGTACGCCAACCCTTGTCCATATGTTCCAGCAAGGATTGCGCTCTGAACTGGGTGAGCACGTAAATCGATAAAATTCCTGAATTGACGAAGTTGGAAAGCACGAAATCGATAATGCGGTACCTTCCCGCAAACGGAACCGCGGGCTTTGCCCGGTGTTCGGTCAATGGGTAAAGACGTTCGCCTCGCCCGCCGGCGAGCACAATGCCTAGGACGTACATCATCGAATCTCTTGCGGAGACCTCTTCAAGGCGACAGCTCTTGGTACAGGGCGCTATAGAGCTTAGCCGAGCGATCCCATGAGAAATCCATGCTCATTGCTTGGCGGCGAATCGCGGTCCAAGCCCGCTTGTCTTTAAAGACTTGCACGGCCCGCTCGATGGCTTCCAACAGCGCCTGCGGCTCGTAAGGAACAAACACGAATCCCGTGCCGGTCCTTTTTTCCGGGTCATAATCGTCCACCGTGTCCTTCAAGCCGCCCACCGCGCGCACGAGCGGAATTGTACCATATTTTAAGCTAAACATCTGGTTAAGACCGCAAGGTTCGTAAAGCGACGGCATCAAAAAAATATCGGCGCCCGCTTCGATCTGATGCGCCAAGGCTTCGTCGAACCCGATGCGCGCCGCGAATTTCTCGGGAAATCGCCTGGCGGCGCTCGTGAAAAACTGCTCGTAGCGCGATTCGCCGGTGCCCAAAAGAACCATTTGGAGATTCCGCTCCATCAGTTCTTTGCGACGTAAGCCGGCAGATCATACCCAACAGCGCGTCGGATTTCCCCGGCAGACCCAAGCTGCGCTGCAAACTCTTTTTGCAGATGCGCTTGCCCGTGAGATTATTTTCGCCATATTGCTTGGCGATGAAGGGGTCGGTTTCAGGGCTCCACTGGTGGTAATCCACGCCGTTCAGGATCCCGAGCACATCCCGGGCGCGCTCTCGAAGCACCCCTTCCAGGCCAAAGCCCTGCTCCATAGCCATGATCTCTTGGGCGTAACTGGGGCTCACGGTGGTAATCTTATCGGCAAAGACCAGGCCGCCTTTAAGAAAATTGATGTTGCCGTAAAACTCCAGATACTGCGGGGTGAAATAGCTTTTGTCCAAATTTAACAGGGACCAGGCCGGTTCCCCAAATATTCCCTGGAAGCCGAGGTTATGGACGGTGAAGACGGTTTTCGCCGAGATCAATTCAGGATACCGATCCCCCTGCGTTTTTAAGAAAACGATGGATAACCCCGAGTGCCAATCGTGACAATGTATGATATCCACCGGCTGCTGGCGCAAGACTTCCAGAGCAGCGCGACTGAAAAAGACGTAGCGTTCCGCATTGTCCGGATAATCGCCGTGAGACGTGCCATAAAGAGCGTCCCGGTCGAAGTAGCCGTGACCGTGATCGCGCACGAAATAAACTGAGATATTTTTTCCAATGGTTGTTCTAAGAACCGAACCCTCTGCCGGTCGATCGGAAAGCGGCACGGTGAGCTTTATCGCCGTCTCTTCTAACTTGAAGCCTCCCTGGAGCGCACAGAGATAAGCCGGCATGATCAAACAGAGCTCATGTCCACGGCGCTCCAACGCCAGCGAAAGCGTCCCCGCGACATCGGCCAGACCGCCGGTCTTGGCAAAAGGCGTGATCTCCGGGGATATCATCGCGATCCTCATAAGCGGGTTGTTCTTTCGCGATCAAGAAATGCAATGGACTAATGGAGTGTTGGAGTACTGGATCCCAAGAGCATCGCATCTCTTATTTGACCACCACTCCATCACTCCAATACTCCAATCCGCAATCTTATTGCCTCCTGTGCTCACGCTTGGTTCTTGAAAAAAGACACTGACAATGGAGGAAGCGTGAGCGTCAGGGAATAAGGCCGGCCATGCAGCCCGATGGGTGCGGTTTCCGCTCCGCCGAGGTTACCCATGTTGCTGCCGCCGTACCGAGCCGCGTCGCTGTTCAAAATCTCTTGCCACTGGCCGCCCCGCGGCGTCCCCACTCGGTAGCTGTAGCGCGGTACCGGTGTAAAGTTGCACAGCACCAACATGATGGCCGAGCTGGATTTCGCCTTGCGGATCAAACTCAGTACGCTGCTATCGGCGTCATTGCAGTCGATCCACTCGAAGCCTGCCGGATCGCAATCCAGCTCGTGTAGCGCGGGCTCGCTTCGATAAAGCCGGTTGAGATCCTCTACCCATCTTTGCAGTCCGGCATGCAGGGGATAATCCAACAGATCCCAGTCCAAGCTGCTATCGTGCACCCACTCCCGCCACTGGCCGAATTCGCCGCCCATGAAGAGCAGCTTCTTTGCCGGCTGCGCGTACATGTAGCCGAATAGCGCCCGCAGGTTGGCAAACTTCTGCCACTCGTCGCCGGGCATTTTCCCTATCAGTGAACTTTTGCCGTAGACGACCTCGTCATGGGAGAGCGGCAGGACGAAGTTTTCATGAAACGCGTAGATCATCCGAAAGGTCAACTTGTTGTGATGATAGCGCCGGAAAAGCGGGTCCTTGCTCATGTATTCGAGCGTATCGTGCATCCAGCCCATATCCCACTTTAGACCAAAGCCCAGACCGCCAACGTAGTTGGGCCGCGAGACCATCGGCCAGGAGGTGGACTCCTCGGCTATCGTCTGCACATCGGGCCGGTACTTGTAGACCTCTTCGTTCATCCGCCTAAGGAAATTGATCGCTTCAATATTTTCACGCCCGCCATACCGATTGGGAATCCATTCTCCTTCTTTGCGCGCGTAGTCGAGGTAGAGCATCGACGCGACGGCGTCAACCCGCAGGCCGTCGGCATGATAACGATCAAGCCAAAAGATCGCGTTGCTGATAAGAAAGCTCTGTACCTCGGTGCGACCGTAATTAAAAATGTAGCTCTTCCACTCGGGATGATAGCCCTGGCGGGCGTCGGCGTGTTCATAGAGATGGCTTCCATCGAAAAAAGCCAAGCCGTGCTCATCGGTTGGAAAGTGTGACGGCACCCAGTCGAGAATCACGCCGATGCCGCGCTGGTGCAAACTATCAATGAGGTGCATGAAATCCTGAGGCGTCCCATAGTTGCCGGAGGGAGCGAAGTAACCGGTGATCTGATAGCCCCAGGAGCCGAAGAACGGATGATCCATGACCGGCAGAAACTCCACATGAGTATATCCCATCTGTTGCAGGTAATCCGCTAGTTGCGTCGCCAGCTCGCGATACGACAGAGAGCGGTTGCCTTCCGCGAGCACGCGCCGCCATGAGCCCACGTGCATTTCATAAGTCGCCATGGGCTTGTCGAGCGCGTTGTGCTGCCGGCGCGATGCCATCCATTCATGGTCGCCCCAGTGATAATCGAGATCCCAAACGATGGAAGCGGTCTTGGGCGGAGTTTCATTGAAAATGGAAAACGGATCGGCTTTGTCCACTCGGTAACCATTCAACCGAGAGACGATATGGTATTTAAAGAGCGTTCCCTTGCCGACACCTGGAAAAAATCCCTCCCAGATGCCCGACTGCCCTTTAGGAGACAGCCGGTGGCGGCGCTTATCCCAGCCATTGAAATCGCCGATAACGGAGACCTGTTCGGCGTTCGGCGCCCAAACGGCGAAATAGGTGCCGCTCGTGCCGGCGTGTGTGACGACGCGCGCGCCGAGTTTGTCGTAGAGCCGAAAATGGCTGCCCTCGTTAAAGAGGTATAGGTCGTGGTCCGTGAGCAGACTCATTGCTTCATGGGTAACCATGAGGTTTTTCTCACCTCCCCTGTGTGCGAATTTCGTCGATCGTTTTCAAAGTCTCGGTGACCGAGTGCATCTGGCGTATTTCTTCGAGCGAAAAACGTGCCTTGCGCTGCCAATTGGGCCGTTCCTGCCAGGTGCCGGGGACATTCTGGGGCAAAGGCTCGAGCCAGAGATCCTCCAGGTTTACTAACAGTAGATGAGCGTCGCTGCTGGCGAGCTGGAAGAGCCATGCGCGCAGAACCGCAGCACAATCCGTTGTTTCATCGTTTAACCAGCCGCGCGATTTTAGATAGGCGATGAGCGCTTCGCGTTGCCGCGCGCGCTCGTCCCGGTGGCTTGCCACTTCCGCTTCGGATATAAGCCCAAGCGCTAGTCGTTCGTCGATATCGCCTTCCTGCCAAAAGCCGGTGAAGGTGGCCGTGTCGTGGGTGTTGAGACTGGCGACGGTCCCGTGAGGGACCTCCTGCAAGGCATTTGCCGGGTCGGCGGTGACGCAGAATTGGCTAACCTCCATGCCGTGGACTTTGTGCTTTGCCAGGGCGCTATTCACATAAGGCGGTACCGTGCCCAGGTTCTCACCGACGATTTGCGCCTGGTGCCTGTGCGATTCCAAGCTTAGAATCGCGTAGAACTCCGCCGCGGGATAACGGACGTAGACTCCGTCGGCGGCTTCGAAGCCGTGAGGAATCCAATAAAAGCGGTGTAGCCCCATGACATGATCAATGCGCAGCATCCCGGCGTAGCGCAGATGATTCCGTAGGCAATGAATATAATAGCGGTAACCCTGGCGTTGCAGGCCATCGGGGTGAAGCGGTGGAAATCCCCAGTTCTGACCTTTGGTGAAAAAAGCGTCCGGCGGCGCGCCGCCGCTGGCATCCAGGGCAAAGACCTCGCGTTCGCGCCACACGTCATAACCGTCGCGATTAACGCCGAGCGGAAAGTCGAGATAGAGCGCCGGCCCGCCTGCCTTGGCTTTTTCTCCCAGCGCGCGCATCTGTTCGTGAGCTTGCCATTGAATGAAGAGATGATACTGCTTGACGCTCTGGTCATAGTCGCCGGCTTTCAGGGCACCATCGCGACTGGCTGCCGGCCAATGCTCCCAGGGCCTGCGCTCGCGCTCGACTTTGGCGCGAAAGGCAGCGTAATCCTGGGCGATCGGATGGGCGGCGATGAAGTTCTCAAAACTCTTTCTGCGCTTTGAGGGTCGCCTCATCAGATAGCGGAGCAATTCTTCAAGGATGGTGCGCTTGAGCGCCATGGCTCGTCGGTAGTCAACTAATGGCGCCGTACACAGGCTCGCCAATTCGGTGCGAAAGCCGGACGATTGGATCATGGCTCCCGCTGGCGGGCAGCGTTGCAGTTCCGGGATACGGGTGACGTCGAGATAGAATTCGTTCCAAAAAAGACGGCTCACCGGCGCGTAGGGACTCGGGTTGAACGGCTCATCGAGAAAGGCGGAGAGCAGCGGCAAGGTGCCCAGGATATCGCCGCCCATTTCGCCGGTAAAATCCACCAATCCTTCGAGATCAGAAAAATCGCCGGCGCCCCAGCTCCGTTCAGACGTGAGAGCGTATAAAGGGCAGAAGAGACCCCATTGTCTGTTGTTCGGGTTCGCTGCCGTGTAAGTCTGCGGCAAAGCTGAAAACAGATAGGCCTCCAAGTCGAGCTCGCCCACTCGTATATGCAGCTTGTGATAACCGAGGGGCAGCTGCTCGGGAATGATGATTTGCCGAGTCACGTACCGCATCCCTTCGACGGTTCGCTCCACGGGCTTAGCCTCAGCATCGTCGTCGCACCTACCTTCAAGACACTCGCCATCTTCCAGCGCGACTCGATAACGCGGCGCCGCCTCGGCCAGTGGGCTCGGCAGGCGCAGCTTCAACCGCAACGGTCCGCCGTCCCAGGCAATCACGACCGGATTAATGGCGCGTTGCCACAAGAACTGCCGCCGCTGACGCAGGGCGTCGGGAAGATCCTGCCTCCGCTCCAGCGGCGCGCCGAGCATGCGCAGCACGCGCAAGATCGCCTCGGCGGGCGGTTTCACCAGGCGGCCGAACGCGTCGTAATGAATGGTTTGGACCTTGAAAAGGCGCGCCAGGTCGTGCAGCAGATGGTTTTGCGTCTTCATTGTCAGTGTGAATCAGCCGGGTGCAAAATTTCTAGAATGCCCGCTAGCGGAACGTCGATCCAAGCGGGACGGTTGTTCAATTCGTAGCGCAACTCGTAAACGGCCTTTTCCAGCAGGTAAATGTTTAACAAGAGAGCGATTTCTTCACTCGATTTAGGCATGAAGACCGCTTCAGCCGTGGCTTCAAGAAAGCCCTTCAAATAGGTCACCGATACCCAGAGCGACCAATAATGTGCCCAGGGCTTTAGTTGAACGGCATCTTCGGGCCGTAGGCTATTGCTCTTCAGTTTCGTGAGCGCCGCGTAGTTAAACGAGCGCAGCATGCCTGCGACATCCCGCAGCGGCGAGCGCTTAATGCGGCGCTCGCTGATCGGGCGAGCGGGCTCGCCTTCGAAATCGGTGATGACGAAATCTTTTCCCGTGAATAGTACTTGGCCGAGATGATAATCGCCGTGGCAGCGGATGCGCATCCCGGTGATTTTCTTTTCTAAAATCGGCCGGAGACCATCAAAAATGGTTCCTTCCATTTTCAGCAGCCTGGCCGCGTCGGGCCGGACCTCATCAGGTAATTTGGGGAGCTGTTGCTCCAGCAGAGCGAGAGCCTGGTCCGCCAGAGTGCGCATGCTCTGGTAGTGGGAGCGGCGATAGAGCGCGGTGTAAGGTTCCGGCGCAAAGGCCGGATCCTTGGCATCCGAGGCGAGCGCCCTGTGGAACTCACCGGTTCGTTGGCCCAAAAGGCGGGCCGACGACAGATAGGCGCCCATGACCTCCTGAGCGAGGGACGGCACCCCCTCCTGTTGTGCGAGCTGGATCAGCGATTCTCGCCGCGGCGCTGCCTCCTGCGGGTCGGGATGGCGGCCCAGGATCTCTTCGAAATAGCGGCCGAGACTGTCGAGAGTGTAGCGCCAAGCATCGCCCTCATTAGAAACCAGCTCCTGTAGAATGCCCACCGTGGTTGGCTCGCCGCGTCTTTTGCGGATTTCGAAGAAACCCGCGAGAGCGGGTACATGCGCGAACGAAGTCTTTTCCGTGATAAAGCGGCCGATTTCCACATCGGGATTGAGTCCTTCGGTGATCCGGCGGTAAATTTTCAATATCAACCGGTCGCCATAGATGATCGACGTGTTGCTCTGTTCGCCCTTGAGCAGGGACGGCTCCAGCGAAGCCTCCGGACCGCCGCGCAGTTTGCGAAACACCTTGGATTGCTGCGCGTGCAATTCGGCACCCTCGCCTTTAAACCGCCGCCCGCGCGCAATGGCATCCAAAAGCAACTTGGAGAATCGCCCATCGTAGAGGGCATCGTAGAGAACGCCTTCCGTTTCTTGATTCGTTTCTTTGACCTTGAGTAGCGCAATCACCGCACGGGGATTCGCCTGGCGCAACTCGAAGGCACGATCGCCCACGGCAAAGGCCAACGGCAGCAGATAGGTTTCCGAAGCGGCGCCGAAATATTGAACCTCCCAAGTGGTCAAGTAGGCGGTAATCGAGTCCCCAATGAACGGAATGACGTCGACGTTTTTCACCGAACGGATCGGCTGTGCCTTGCCGCCAAACCAGCGGCAGGCGAGGAGATACGCCGGCAGGCTTCGCTCGAGCGCCGTCCGCGCCCGACCTTGAAGGATGTTCTCCCAGGCACCGGCACTGTCGAGCTTGGGTGGCTCGATGGTTTCCGGGGTTACGCGGACTTCCGAGCTGCGCGGTTGCTCCAGCTTGAACCAGTAGAAGGCGTGCGGTCCCAGGGTAAGAAAATAGGGAAGCTCGCCGATCGAAGGAAAGCGCGTATGGCCGAACAGCTCCACGGGAACCATTCCTTTGTAGGCTGAGAGATCGAGCTCGACGTAGTTCACGAACCGGGAAAGGTTGGCGACTACCAGGACGATCTCGTCTTGAAAGCGGCGGGTGAAGACCAGCACCTTGTGATTATCCGGGTAGAAAAATTCGATCGTGCCCCGTCCGAACGCCTGGTAATTTTTTCGAAGCAGAACGAGCCGTTTCATCCACCAGAGAAACGAGCTCGGGTTCTGCTGGTGCGCTTCGACGTTGACCGTTTCATAGTGGTATTCCGGGTCGATGATCACCGGGAGATAAAGCCGCTGCGGGTTGGCGCGGGAAAAACCGGCGTTGCGGTCCGCGCTCCACTGCATCGGCGTGCGCACGCCGTTGCGGTCGCCGAGATAAATATTGTCGCCCATGCCGATCTCATCGCCGTAGTAGATCACCGGGGTTCCCGGCAGAGAAAAGAGGAGGCTGTTGAGCAGTTCCATTTTTCGGCGATTATCGTCCAGCAGAGGGGCCAGGCGCCGGCGTATGCCCAAATTAAGCCGGGCGCGTGGGTCGTTGGCATATACTTTGTACATGTAGTCGCGATCTTCATCGGTCACCATTTCCAACGTCAGCTCGTCGTGGTTGCGCAGGAACAGGGCCCACTGGCAGTTTTCCGGAATAGCCGGCGTCTGATCGAGAATATCGATGATGGGGAAGCGGTCCTCCATGTGGACGGCCATAAAAAGACGCGGCATGACCGGGAAATGAAAGGCCATATGGCATTCGTCGCCGGAACCAAAATAAGGGACGGCGTCTTCCGGCCACTGGTTCGCTTCGGCCAAGAGCATTCGGTTGCGATATTTCTTATCGATGTGCTGCCGGAGCGCTTTCAAGAAAGCGTGAGTCTCCGCAAGATTTTCGCAATTGGTTCCTTCGCGCTCATAAAGATAGGGCACCGCATCCAAGCGCAAGCCGTCCACTCCCATCCCCAGCCAGAAATCGACCGCGTCGAAGAGCGCCTTGTGAACTTCCGGGTTATCGAAGTTCAAGTCAGGCTGGTGAGAGTAAAAGCGATGCCAGTAGTAGGCTTTTGCCACCGGGTCCAATGACCAGTTCGAGAGCTCGAAATCTTTGAAGATGATTCGCGCTTCTTGGTATTTATCTTGGGTGTCGCTCCAGACGTAAAAGTTCCGCGCGCCGCTGCCGGGCGGGGCCTCACGCGCCCGCTGAAACCACGGGTGTTGGTCGGAGGTATGGTTAATGACCAGCTCGGTGATGACCCGAATGCCGTACCGGTGGGCCTCACGCAAGAAAAGCCTAAAGTCCTGCAAGGTCCCGTAGTCGGGATGAATGTTGGTGTAATCGGCGATGTCGTAGCCGTCGTCTTTTAACGGTGACGGATAAAAGGGCAGCAGCCAGAGCACTGTGACGCCTAGGTCCTGAAGGAACTCGAGTTTTTCCGTCAGCCCCGGAAAATCGCCGATGCCGTCACCGTTGCCGTCGCAGTAGGCCCGCACGTGGATTTCGTAGATTACCGCGTCTTTGTACCATTGCGGGTTATCGTCCAACGGGACTGACTCGCTGATCTTTGCTCTTTGGCGCGTGTTCATGCGATGCGGCTACAAGAAATAATCGAAATCTTGCTCGTGGCGGAGGCGGTGGCGCACGCGAAAGATTTGGGCGGGCACGGTATCGGGATTCAACTGAACGTAATTTCTCGCCCCGTGCCATAGATAGCGCGCGTTTGTCAGAAGATCATGCATCTGAAACGGCTGTTGGGGAAGGAGCCCCAGTTCTTCCATGGCTAGTTCCACCCATCCGGACTGGGTATGATGAGGATCCAAATTGACCACCACGACGATGACGTTTTTTAAGTCTTCGGTCTGCTTACTGAAGCAGATGATCTCCGGGTTATCCACGGGGTGAAAGCGCAGGCTTCGGTCGCTCTGCAAAGCGCGATTTTCTCGGCGGATGCGGTTCACGAGCGCGATGAACTCCTTCAGGCTATCCTTTCTTTCCAAGTCCCAGTGCTTGAGTTCGTACTTCTCGGAATTGAGATATTCCTCACTGCCGGGGTCGCGCGGAACATTTTCGCAGAGTTCGAAGGCGGGACCGTAGATGCCGTAGTTTGCCCCCAAGGTCGCTGCCAAGACGAGACGCGTCATGAACGCCGGCCGGCCGCCGAATTGGAGATATTCGGTCAAAATGTCCGGTGTATTGGGCCATAAGCTGGCGCGAAAAAAATCGGCGATCTCCGTCTGGGTCAATTCCGTAAAGTATTGCGTCAGCTCCCATTTGGTGTTGCGCCAGGCAAAATAAGTATAGGACTGACTAAATCCCAACTTGGCCAATCGGTACATCACCTTGGGGCGGGTGAAGGCTTCCGCCAAAAAGAGCGCCTCCGGGTAGTCTTTCTTCACCTCGGCAATCACCCATTCCCAAAATGGAAACGCTTTGGTGTGCGGATTGTCGACGCGAAAAATGCGCACCCCTTGCTCGCACCAGAAGACGATGATGCTCTTCAATTCGTCCCAGAGCTCTTTCCAGTGATCGGTTTCGAAGTCGAGCGGGTAGATGTCTTGATATTTCTTCGGCGGGTTTTCGGCGTATTGGATCGAGCCGTCGGGACGTTTGCGAAACCACTCCGGATGTTCCCGCGCGTAGGGATGATCGGGCGCGCATTGAAACGCGATATCCAGGGCTATTTCGATGCCGGATTCTTTGGCCTTGGTCACGAGCCGCTTGAAGTCTTCGAGCGTTCCGAGCTGCGGGTGGATCGCTTTGTGACCGCCTTCTTTGGCGCCGATGGCCCACGGACTGCCCACATCGTCCGGGCCGGCCCCCAGCTCGTTGTTCTTGCCCTTGCGAAACGAACGGCCAATGGGATGAATCGGCGGCAAATAGAGCACGTCAAACCCCATGCCGGCGACGTAGGGAAGCCGCTGCTCGCAATCTCGCAGCGTTCCATGAACGCCGGGCTCACTCGCGCATGAACGGGGAAACATTTCATACCAAGTGCTGAAGCGCGCTTTCTCGCGATCGACGTTGACGCGGAGTTCCTTATCGTAGGTAACTGCCCAACGGCGGTCGGAGTACTTGGCCATGAGCGCCGCGAGTTCCGGCAAGAGCGCCGTCTCGCCTGCATCCGGCTGCTTCGAGCGGAGGATGGAGATAAAATTCCCCAACCGCTTCTTATCCGTCGGCGGTGCTCTGTTGGCCGTTTCTTCGACCAGCCCGGCCCCGATTAAGAGATCGATGGCGACATCCTGACCGGCTTGCAGCTTTTTCGCCAAGCCTTGGCGCCAGGATTCGAAGCGATCGACCCACGCCTGCAGGGTGTAGAGGTAGGCCCCTATCTCGGTGACTTCGAACGTCGCGCGCCAGCGGTCGTTGTCCAACGACTCCATAGGCGTCTCCGACCAATGGGAGTCACTCTTTCTGCGGTATAAAAGCGCAGCGGCTAGAGCATCGTGACCGTCGGTGAAGATATCTGCTTCCACGGTCATGCGCTCGCCGACGACCCTCTTGGCGGGAAAGCGACCGCCATCGATCTCCGGTTTGACCTTCTCGATGACGGCGCGCAAGCGACCTTCGTTGGGTTTGTTCACCCGCAATCCGCTCTTCGTTTTGGGAGTCATCTCCGATGTCAGTCGCTCAGCTATTTTAGATTAACACCCTATTTTCCTCAGGCAACCCGTTCGATGTTTCAGATTGAGTCGCGACCCGCATGGAGGCGAAATTTTTTCTCTACAAACCAACCGATCATGGTCAGTTTCTCGGCCATAGAAACTACAAGGATGAATTATGATGAATTATGTGGAGGAATCTGTGAAAGACGGCAACCAAGCCGAAACGATCGCATGGCGGAACGACGTTGGTGATTTAGCCGCGGTTAGTCTCATCGGGAGGCGAGGTTTTTTTCACCGAGAGCTTCAGCGTCGAGGGATTGATCTCTTGCAAGGTGAGGTCTTTCGGGTAGCGGATGTTTTGTTCGGTAATCGGGAAGCTTCGCCGGCCGAGCTCGGCGAGTGCCACGTCCACGGTAACTTTTATCTTTTTGGCATCGAACAGATAGAAAGCCCTTCGCGGTCCGGTGAACGTGGCGCTCACTTGGGCAGGCTCTATTTCTTCGATCTTCATACCCGCCGGCAAATTTTCCACGCTGACAGGAATCTTGTAGGCCACCTGGATGGTTTTGGAGCCCGGAACGAAGATGTACCAAAAGCCGATGGCGAGTGAAACGGCCACCGCTTTGGCGATCCAGTTCTCGTGAAAGAACTGAAACGATAATTTACCCGGCTCCTTCGACGGAAACTTCTCCCGCAGAAAATCCTGGATGACGGCGCCGAGCTGTTGGAGATTTTCCACTTCTCGAAGTCTGCCGTCTCTAGCCACGGAGATTTTGCCACGCTCTTCGGACACCACCAGGCACAAAACATCGGCCAACTCCGCCAGCCCGAGGGCCGCAGAGTGGCGGGTGCCGACATTGGCAAGTTGCCTGAGGTCCTTGGAAAGCGGTAGATGAGCGGCGAAACGGGTGATATGGTCTTGCTCGATCATGACCGCGCCGTCGTGCCCTGGCGAATGAGGATCAAAGATGCTTTTGAGCAAAGGCCCGCTAAGCTTCCCGTCGAGCGGAATTCCCCCCGTGATGTGTCGCTCTAAGGGGTCGTTGCCGCGGATGACGACTAAAGCGCCGACGTGTTCCTTCGCCAGGTCGGCCAAGGTTCGGACCAGGATATCCGTCGTGGTTGAACCCAAGGGGGGGATTCGCTTGCGTGCCAGGCTCCAGACCGCGATCTGCTCGAATAACTGACGCAGCTCTTCCTGAAAGATGACGACGATCATGATCAAAAAAATCGCAAAGAAGCCCTGAAAAACCCAGGCCGTCATTTGGAGGTCCAAATATCGAGCGATGATGTAGATGGCTCCCAGGATTACGATCCCTCTGACGACGAAAACGGCTCGTGTGCGTTGGGCCCACACGATGGCCGTATAGAGGAGGATCGCCACGAAGATGATGTCGATGACTTCCGACAGGGTGATGGTCGGGAACGGATTAATGACGGCGTTATCAGGCATAGTCGTGTGCGGTTATTTTTTGTTTTCGACCCCGGGTGAGCGGCTCCGACAGAGCTTCCACTCCGGATATCCTACTATTAAAGTACCACGCCTAACCGGCAAGGAAAATATTTGCTAGCGGATGTCGTTGGGGGAAATTCGCGTATACGAAAACCGGTTACGAAGGCAGCAGAAGAACCGGTCGTTCCATGGAGAACAGGTTAGCCGGAAATCACGAAATCCTGCTGCTTACGCGGATATGAGCTCACACTAACCGCACCCAGGGTTTCTGCAGCGAAGTTGCGTAACCGACTTGCGTCGCCGCCGTGACGCCGGCGGCCTGAAGGTCCTCGATGAGCTTGGCGGCAAGTCGCTTGGCCACGGCGATCAGGAGCCCACCCGAGGTTTGCGGGTCGAACGCGACTTCGACGATTCCTTCGGGAAGGGACTTCTCGACGGTAATCTTGTCCTTCAAGTAATCCCGGTTTCGCTTGCACCCGCCGGTGATATACCCCTTTTCAGCGAGACGCGGCGCGCGATGCATAATCGGGAGCTTTTGCGATTCGATAACCAACGTGACGCCGCTGCCGCTGGCCATCCCGAGCGCATGCCCGAGGATTCCGAAGCCCGTGACGTCAGAGCAGGCGTGAACGGGGTATTTGCACATGACTGCCGACGCGGCGGCGTTGAGGGTCGTCATGAACGCCACCGCTTCGTCGACGCTTTCCTTCGAAGCTTTTCCCTTCTTGAGAGCGGTGGTGATAATGCCTGTGCCCAAGGGCTTCGTCAAAATGAGCGCGTCCCCTTCTTGCACGCCGACGTTGCGGAAAATTTTGTCCGGATGAATGACCCCCGTGATGGCCATGCCGTATTTGATTTCTTCGTCGATAATGCTGTGGCCTCCTATAATAACCGCGCCGCTCTCTTTGACTTTATCGGCGCCGCCTTTGAGAATCTCGCCAAGGACTTCCATCTCCATCTTACCCTTTGGGAAGCAAACGATGTTCATCGCCGTTTTGGGTTCTCCACCCATGGCGTAAACGTCGCTCAGCGAATTCGTGGCGGCGATCTGACCGAAGACATAGGGATCGTCAACGATGGGCGTGAAAAAATCCACCGTGTTGACGATGGCCAGATCGGGACGCAAACGAAATACCCCGGCGTCGTCGGACGTTTCCGTTCCGACGAGCATGTCGGGGTTGTTGAATTTGGGCAATTCGTGCAAGACTTGCACGAGGTCGGCGGGGCCGAGCTTAGCGGCTCAACCCGCGGCCTTGACCTCTTGTGTGAGTCGCACGGTTGGTTTTTTCCCGAGCCTCATAAATTCTTCCCTATAGTGATCTTAGCGGGAGACTCCTTGCTTCCCCATAACTGGGTTGGATTTCAAACGCCGGATATCACCGACTCTGATGGTCATTCCTTCGCGATCGAAATACTCTAACAACGCGATAGTATATTTACGACTGGAACCGAGAAGATCGCGGAAGGCAGCGGCGGTAATCTCGCCTTTCTCCGTGAGAAACCTATATAGAACGCCCCTCACCTTGTCAACGCAGCTGGAAAGGAAATAGAGATCCGTCGCCACGCGAGCCACCGTACCGTCGCGTTCGAGCAAGCGAATCACTTCATTTAACCTGTTGCGAGTCACACCGAGCTGCTTTTCGATCTCTTTTAAATCCGGTGGGGACATCGGCTGCTCGCCGAGAATCTTTTTGATTTTCTCCATCAGCGATTGCTCCGCGCCTCCTAGCTGGATTCGGTGGGTGGGGAGACGCAAGAAATTTCCTTCTTTGGCCGCAGCCTTCTCAGACACGAGAAGGTCGATCATAACCCGAAAGATCTTGGGCGGCAGTCCGTAGGGAAGCTTGCCGCGCAGCTCTTCCATCTCCATGCCCGCAACGAGAGGATGGGCGGCATGGAAATCTTTCAACGCTTTGAGAACCCGCGCTTTGATACCCTGCCATTTGTTATCTGTCGTATACAGCTTCTCGCCCTCGGCGCTGAAGCCGCGCAGACTCTTCATTTTCTCGATCCGCTGCCGCGCGTCGTCTTCCTGCAAATTGAGAAACTGATGGATGGATTCGATGGAAACAGCAAATTCGGGGCTTTGCTCGAGAAAAGCCTCTGTCAATTGTGCCAGATCACCGGAATGGAGCAATTCCAGCCCGGCTTCAAGATCCGGCTCATTACGTTTGTGCCGTTTTGCCCAGGGATGGATGACGATGCCGCCCGCAAGCGTGCGCTGGGCGGTTTCATCGCGCACAATAAAATGATCACCGCGCAGAGTCATTAACGGCTCGGTCATCGTGATCTGGCAATACGTCGAGGCTTTTGGCTCCACCTTGTCCTTCGCTCCCAAAAGAATCACTTTGCCAAGCCGTTCAGTGGTTCCCAAGTGAACCCGGACGCGCTGATGGTTCTTGATTCCCTTGGCGGCCGCTGGTCTTACTTCGAGAAAGGCATCGAACCGATCCGTGATGAAGGTCAGCTTCTCTTGGCAGATGACGTGTCCACGCGCGATCTCAGCTCGCTCCGACCCGGTCAGATTGAGCGCCACCCGTTGGCCCCAGCCGGCGGTTTCCACGGATCGGCCATGCACCTGAAGACTCCGCACGCGAAACATCTGATCTCCCGGTAGACAGCGGACCCGATCGCCGGTTCTGATTTCTCCGCTCAAAGCCGTGCCGGTGACTACGACCCCATGCCCCTGGAGCACAAAGGCCCGATCGACGGGAAGCCGGAAGTATCCTCCGGGCGCCGGTTTGTTGCACGATCTAAGGATCTGAGCGATCGCTTCTTTCAGTTGTGAAAGACCTTCTCCGGTGATCGTCGACACCGGCAGGATCGGCGCGTTCTCCAGCAGAGTGCCGAGCGTGAGGATTTTGATCTCTTCTTCGACTTCGGCGATCCTGGCGCGAGGCACCAGGTCGATCTTGGTGATCACGAAGATCGCCAGCTTGACGCCGAGTAGATGGACGATATCCAAATGCTCTTCGCTCTGCGGCATGACGCCGTCGTCCGCCGCCACCGTGAAGAGCACGAGATCGATGCCGTGGGCGCCGGCCAGCATGTTTTTGATAAACCGCTCGTGACCGGGAACATCGACGACGCCTGCCGACGTCCCGTCCGGCAGGTCGAGGTGAGCGAATCCCAGATCGATCGAGATGCCGCGCTCTTTTTCTTCCTTCAGGCGGTCGGTATCTTGGCCGGTCAGGGCTTTAATCAGGCTGGTCTTTCCGTGATCGATATGTCCGGCGGTGCCGATGATGTAGGGCATATTCAATTTTAGATTTTGGATTTCCGAACTAGCAATCTCAAAACTCGAAATTCGGGAGTGACGACTTCGGGATAGATTCTCATAAAAGTTTTTTAATACTCCGTCACCTTGCTGCGGCGAAGATTCAATCGTCAATGCCTCCGTCAGAGAAGTTCGGGATGAGATCTTCAGGATCGAAAATGGTTCTCAAATCGAGCAGAAAACGGTCGTCGTTGATTCGCCCGATGATCGGTGGCTGGCTAGCGCGAAAGCGCTGCGCGATGGCGTTGGCGCTCAGCTTCTGGTGCTCGACGGCAATGACCAGGGTCGGCAACTCTTCGGTCGGAAGCGCGCCGCTGCCGATCTGCGACGTGCTATTCTCCAAGCTTGCGCGGAAAGCCTTGCCGAGGACGGCCTGGATTTTGGGCAGCGCTTGCTCGCCCGCGGCGCGGATCTCGTCCAGCGAACGCGTGAAGGCTTTGAGCGTCGGAATGGCTTGCATGATATCGGGGGACTGCCGGTAAAGTCTCAAGGTCGCCTCGAGCGCTGCTAAAGTCAGCTTGCCGCAGCGCAGCGCGCGCTGCAGGTGGTTCTTGTTGATCCGGCCGATCCACTCTTTGCTCCCGACCATTAGTCCGGCCTGCGGACCGCCGAGGATTTTGTCGCCGCTGAAAGTCACGATGTTCGCGCCGGCCCGGATGCGCTCAGCGACGATCGGTTCCTTCGGCAAACCATAGTGGCTTAAATCTATCAGCGCGCCGCTGCCTAAATCTTCCATGACCGGGAGGTTGTGCTGCTTGCCGATGGCGACCAGTTCCTCAAGAGTCACTTCGGAGGTGAATCCGACGACTTTGTAGTTGCTCGTATGCACTTTCAGCAATAGCGCGGTCTGATCCTGAATCGCGTTTTCGTAGTCCGCCGCGTGGGTGCGGTTGGTGCTACCGACTTCTTTCAAGATCGCGCCGCTTTTGACCATGATCTCGGGGATGCGGAACGCGCCGCCGATCTCGATCAGCTCGCCGCGGGAAACGATGACCTCCTTACCTTGGGCGAAAGTATTCAATCCCAGGAGAACCGCTGCGGCATTATTATTCACAACGGTAGCGGCTTCCGCTCCCGTCAGCTCGACCAGGAGCTTCTGAATGGTTTCTTCACGCCGGCCGCGTTTGCCGGCCGTCAAGTCATATTCCAAGTTGACGGTATGGCGGGCCACTGCGGTCATCGCGTCGATGGCTGCTTGCGGCAGCAGCGCGCGGCCCAAATTGGTATGGAGAATTGTGCCAGTGGCGTTGATCACGCGAACGTGGCCGGGTCGGCTCTCGGCAGCGATCCGATTCTCGACCTGCACCAGGATCGCTTCTTCGCTCAGTTCGTTCGAGGCGCCCTTCCCCTGTCTCAAGGTGGCGCGCCATGCGTGGACGACATCGCGGCAGATTTGCGTAACGTAGTCGCGGTTATATCGCGTCAGAAGCATCTCGCAGCGGCTATGCCTGAGAAGGCGATCCACCGACGGCAGTTCGCGCAAAAGTTTGCTTGCCTCTTCCGCCATGAGAAATGTCAGGTTTGCATATGCAGGAGCCAAATTCAACTTTTGAATCGTCCGCGCCCGTCCACTCACTCAACGACCGCGGTTGATCTTTCTTGTCTTGTCGGCTAAGCGAAAGTGATGTTCGCATCCGCGCGTTTTCGGCAAGGCGTCAAAGCCGCTATCCCGATCTGGATCGCTTTTGTTCCTTCCTCCGTCGCCTGGGGCATCGCCGCGCAGGCCCATGGCCTAAGGCTCGACGAAATTATTCTGATGTCCGCCTGGGTTTATTCCGGACCGGCGCAATTCGCGGTGCTCGAGCCTTTGAGCGCCGGAAAGTCAGCGTTGCAGGTGTTGGTCGCGGGTTTTCTTATGAACCTACGCTTTTTGCCCATGAGCGCGGCGCTGGCGCCCTACTTCCGGGGCGTGCCGCGGGCCAAACGGGCGGTTTCATGCCATGTCGTCAGCGCCAGCAGCTTCATCATTTCCTATCTTCATTTTCAAAAAGAGCGAGAGGCGGTGGCTGAAAACATAACTCGACACCCGGAACCCGACGGCGACGCAAATCTTTATTTTTTTCTCGGCGTCGGGGTAACGAGTTTCCTGGTGTGGGTGGTCGGCACCGGCGTGGGCTACGGTGTCGCGTTGGGAATGCCGCACGGGTTCGACGAAGCGCTCAAGTTTATTCTGCCGGGTTACTTCGCCGGTTTGCTGGTCGTGGAGATGCGCGGCTGGGCCATGCCGGTCATCTGTCTCGGTAGTTTGCTCGCCGCGATTCCGGGCGCTCTGATTGATCCGGGATGGGGATGGCTGACGACGGCGGTGATTGTCGCGACGGCCGGATGGGGACTGGAACAATGGATGCTACGCGGTTCGAGATCATCTTCATCATGGGCCTGATGGCGTTCGGCGCGCGCGTGCTACCGCAGATCCTCTTCGTGGGGCGGAAGTTCCCCGAGGCTTGGGATCGCTTTCTCCGTTATCTGTCTTATGCTTTGATCTGCAGCATCATCGCCGTCACGATCTTCATGTCGAGCGCCCGCTTTGAAACTCAAGCCGCTCCCCGCCGCGGACTGGCGTTAGCCGTGACCATCGCCGTCGCTCATTTTACCAAGAGCGCCGTTACCGGCATGCTAATTGGGACGCTGGTGATTTTGGGTTTGTCTTGGGTCGGTTAGTTAGACTTGAGCATGCGCGCTCTTGACGGCACGATCCCCAGGCTCTGGAGCGCCATTGGAATCGAAGACGCCGTTCCTGACCGAAGGTTTATTTGAGGGGAATCATGACGTATACGCGCGGCTGGCCGCCCACGACGCGGGTGATGTGCCCGCGTCCAGTGATATCGTCCGCGAGCATGACCCCGCCCGGTCCGAAGCGCTTCACGGTGCCGTCGCCGGTTTCAATCTCGACTTGGCCGGAAAGCGTGATGACGTATTGTCGTCTCGGCGCCGGGTGAAAGCTATGCAGATGATTCGCCGGCGCCCGGCGAAAGAGAATTCCTTCGGCCGGTTCCGTGGCGCTCACTTCCATGTCGCCGTTGAATTTTAGATCGACTTCCTTTTCTTCGAAATGAGACTCATTGTCCGGGCCGGTGTATATTCTTATGATCTTCATGAGCTTGGTTTGTAGAGAAATCGGCTGAAAAAAGCAAGCAAAGTTTCCAAGATTATTCGTAGCCTCGGCGACAACCGTTAGCTTGGGTTTCAGTCAGCGAATTTCTCTTCCCCCTCGACGGCGGAAGATTAAAGATGGGGGTGCAAAGGTTTCGCATACCAGACGTTGCAACCGATGGTATCGCGGACGCGGTCGTGAGCTTTAAAGGCTCACCCACCCTATGCGAATTGAAACTTTGGAAATGCTTGTCGATACGTCTGCTGCTGGTAGGCAGAAATTCTAAATATGCCGGAACTTCCTGACGTTACCGTATACATCGAGGCGCTTAAGGAGCGCGTTCTCAACCAAACGATCCAAAAAATCCGCATCACAAGCCCGTTTCTTGTTCGCTCGTTCGATCCGCCGATTCGAGAAGCGGAAGGAAAGAAAGTCCTGCGCTTGCGGCGGCTCGGAAAGCGCATCGTGTTTGAGTTGGAGGACGATCTTTTCCTGGTCGTGCACTTAATGATTGCGGGCCGCTTTCACTGGAAGCCGCCGAATGCCAAGATCGCTCGCAAATACGGCCTCGCCGCTTTCGACTTTCGTACGGGGACGTTGTCATTGACCGAAGCCGGCACGAAGAAGCGAGCATCGCTTTATCTGGTTCGTGGAGCGGATGGGCTGCAAGTGCTCGATCCGCAAGGCCTGGAGATCTTTGACGCGGACTTGACCGCGTTCCGCAACGCGCTGACGCGAGAGAATCACACCTTGAAAAGAGCCCTAACCGACCCTCATCTTTTTAGCGGTATCGGCAACGCGTACTCGGACGAGATTCTTCATCGCGCACGGCTTTCGCCGGTTCAACTAACTCGCCGCCTCAAAGATTCGGAGATTGAAACACTTTACAATGCGGTCCGCGAGATTCTGACTGAATGGATTGAGCGGCTGCGCCGGGAAAGAGGAAAAGGGTTCCCCGAACATGTGACGGCCTTTCGGAAAGAAATGGCTGTCCACGGAAAGTACCGCAAGCCCTGCCCAGTATGCGGCTCTCCCGTTCAACGCATTGTCCACGCGGAGAACGAAACCAACTACTGCGCGAAGTGCCAAACAGGTGGGAAACTGTTAGCCGACCGGTCGCTGTCGAGGTTGCTCAAGGATGATTGGCCGAGAAGCTTGGAAGAATTAGAAGAGATGAAAGATCAGCGGAGGTACTGATGCTTCTCGTAAAAGTGATGATTGATTTCAAATCGTACGGGATGGGACTAAACCGCGGAGCCGAACGTAACCCACGACTATGGGGATTGTAGGTGCGCCAGCCTCTCACATCATTGGGATAAAACCGGGCTGCGTTTTCACTCGCTCGATCCAAGCACGGATTTTCGGAAAGTCGTCGAGCGGGAAGCCGCCTTCGTGCGAGACGTGGGTGTAGGCGAAAAGGGCGATGTCGGCGATGGAGTAATCGGTAACGAAGAAATCGTTTTTCGACAAATGTCCTTCCATCACTTTGAGCGCGGCGCAGCCACCGTCGCGGCGAGCGGCAAGTACAGCGCTGCGTTCCGGCGAGTCGGGTTTATGCTGGAGCCAAAAGCGCGAAGTCGCGATGTACGGTTCGTGGCTATATTGCTCGAAGAACAGCCATTGAAAGACCAGCGCCCAGCGCTGGCGATCTTCAGGCAAAAATTTGGTGCCGCGGGCAAGATAGGCGAGGATTGCGTTCGACTCAGCGAGTACAAAGCCGTTGTCATCGAGCACGGGCGTGCGGCCGTTGGGATTAATTTTCAAGAACTCGGGCGTCCGGCTTTCGCCCTGTAAAATGTCGATCTCAACGATGTCGCAGGCGATTCCAACTTGCGCCAGTAGCAAGCGAACCTTGTAGGAGTTCCCGGAGTAGGGGACGTTGTAGAACTTCACTGTTTTGATGGTTTCGAGTCTCGAGTTTTGAGTTTCGAGTTTAACCCGAAACCCGAGACACGAAACGCGAGACTTCTAAATCTGACTTTCCAATATTTCCAAGCCATCGTAGCGGTCCACGAGATACAGTTTCCCGTCTTTATCGTGAAAAACGTCGTTGCTCATCACCACCTTCTGGCCTTTGCCGGGCAGCGGGATGTGGAAGCCTACTTCCTTGGGAATATATGGATTGGAGAAATCGATCGCCCGTAAGCCGCCGCCGAACCAGGTGACGTAAAGCGTGTTGCCGTAAATCTGTTCCGCCGGTTGGTGCGCGCCGAAGCGGAACTCGTTCGTAGACTTTCCGTCGAACGGCACGATGAACGTCGCAACCGGAAGCGGCAGGGTCTCCTTTGTAATATCCACGACCCAAAGAAAAGCGTTGTGAGTTTCGTTCAGCTTCTCGCCGACTTCTTCGTCCGTGACGATCATGAAATCACGCTCCATGATCTTGTTCAGCATCGGCAAGGTCGTGTGGGTCGGGCAAGGGTAGGGCGGGCTCCAGTCAACGATCGCCTCTTCGTATCGGATGATGGCAGCGGTGGTCGGTGCCGTGCCACGTGGGCTTCTCGCCGCCGGCCAGCCATTGTCCGGGCATCCACCAGCGGCAGACCTCTTCCGGTTTCTCGGGATTTTTTAGATCCAAGATCATCGCGATATTGCCGACGTAGCCTTCCAAGGTCGGGGAGATGTAGGCATAGCGGCCATCGAAGGTAAAACGATGAACACCCTTGCCGTGAGTTTTGTAAAAGGCGATCTCCCTTGGTTTGGACTTGTTCGAGATGTCGAAGACTTTGAGTCCGGCCTGGGGTTCCTTTTTCGTTTTGTAGCGCTCGTAGTTGATCAGCATCACATCGCCGCTCACGCGAACTTTGTGGGAGTGAATCCCTTCCGGCACTTCGAGCTGAGCGACGACCTTCGGGTTCTTCGGATCCTGGACGTCGATGACGGATGTGCCGTCAGGTGGGTCTATGTGGCCGACGTAGGCATAGCCGTTTTCGACGACTACGGAGCCTCCGCCCGGAAGGTCCGTCCTGCCGATCTGTTTAATGTTCTCACTTACGCCAACCGGCGGTTTGCCGTTCGCAGCCATGGTTCGCCTCCTCTTAGATTAAGTAGTCTGCTTAGCCTCCGGCCTTTCGCATCATCTCTAAAACTTGCTCTGTGGTTCTGACGCGCGCCATGCGGGGAAAAATAAGCTCCATGAGCACGTCGTGAGCGCGTTGATCGTGGGATGTCCCGCAGGCATCACCTACGACGATCATGTTGTAATCCATGTCTCTCCCCGAGTAAACAGTTGCGGTAACGCCGACGTCGGTGGAGCCGCCGGAGATGATAATCGTGTCGATGCCCCGCGAGCGCAGGGCCAAGTCTAGGTAGGTCTGGTGGAAGGCGCTCCAGCGATACTTCGGGATATAATAGTCATCGGGACGGGGATCGAGTTCCGGGATTACCTCGGAGCTTTTATCACCGCCGATGACGTGCATCTTTCCTTTCGTGACTTCGCCATTGGGCCACGGCTTCAAAGAATTGTTCGTATCGGTAAGAAGCAGCGCCGACGTGGCGTTGTCCGGTCGGTGATTGCCTTTGGCGAAAAAGATCGGCAGACCCGCTTGCCGGCCGGCTTTCATGATCCGCACGGCGTTATCGACCCATGGCTTCATGCGCGCCTGTGCGGCCGCATCACCGGAGTGATAGTAACCATTCAGGATGTCGAAGAAGAGCAGCGCCGTTTTCTTGAGGTCAAAATCATTCACATTCATGGTTTTGCTCCTAACGAATCTTGATCCCGCGTTTTTCTTTTTCCTCTATCACTTTCCACCCATGGTCGATATACCATTCGATCTGGCGGAATAGGCCGGTAAAAATCCGCACGTCCTTGTCTTCCAGCCCGGCGCGGCCCAGGATTCGGCGGAATGCCAAAAGCATATGCTCAGGATTTTCCGAATCCAAAAAGCCGATCTTCAAAAGCGTTTTTCGCATGCGGTCAAAGAGCCGTTCCACATCCTCAGCGAGGGCGCGCTGAACGGTTGATTCTAACGACTGGCTCAAAGAGGCAACGTAAATTTCGTAAAGACAGATAACCGCCGCCTGCGCGACATTCAGAGACTGATAGTCTGGATGGGTGGGAATGGTGATGAGCAACTGGCAATGTTCGATATCCTTGTTGCTCAAGCCGTGGTCTTCCGGACCGAAGATCAACGCGACTTTTCCCGTTTTTGCCGCAGCGACGATTTCCGGCGCGAGTTCGCGGGGGGATTGATTGTGCCGGCGGTAAAGCCCCGCTCGGCAGGTCGTGCCGACCACGAGAGTGCAGTCAGCAATGGCCTCGCGAAGTGTTTCATAACATTTCGCCTCGCTCAGAACGTCTCGGCCGTGGACCGCCATGGCCCGCGCCCAGAAGCTGCGCGTGCGTGCTTTGCCGATGATCGCCAGCTCGCTCGCTCCGAGATTCTTCATGGCGCGGGCGACGGAGCCAATGTTCCCTGATCCTCGCGGGCGAACGAGGACGATGCGAATGTTGGTCAACATAAGTCAACGGCAAGAAAAGAGCCAAATTGGAGCGATGGAGTATTGGAGTAATGTCCAACCCTCCAGTACTCCAATGCTCCAGTCATCCCATCCGGCTTTCGCCTATTTGGCAAACGGGCATGACCTGTTCTTCAAGATCACACTTCGGTTCTTCATATCAAACTCGGACCGATAGTCGAAGTTCTCATGCATAATGGAGCCGATATCTTGGCTGTGTTGGGCTCCGAATATATGGCCGAGCTCATGAATCAATGAGATGACATCGATGGTCGGATCCGAATTAACGCCGGTGTAGTGAAATGGCGCGGAAACGTAATTGATCACGTAACTGCCCAAGCCTTGTTGACAGTTGCCGATCCGATCTACGCGACCGCGACCACCGAAGTAGATATTTACCCTTTCGGCTATAAAGGCGACGATGAGATCGTAATTTTCATTATTCTTGTGAGCGGGAAAGTCTTGCTTCAGGCGGGCGAGGAGTTCCGCGGTGGAAGGGATTTTTTCCTGGGCCGGCCAGGCGGCGGTGCTCTGGGTGACGAAGCGTATGCCGAATTCTTTCTCATAATAGTCCGACGCCGCTTCCACCAACCCGTGGACTTCTTCGTCCCAGCGGGGGTTGCGCGCGCGAAGGGCCGGGTCCGCCAGCGCTTTGACGCGGACGATTCTTTGCGGCTGGTCGTCGACTAAAAGCGCACAGGACGAAAAAAGCAGAGCGCTAAGGATGAAGCAAATTATCTGTCGGCGCGTAATCATCGGTAAGCACGGGAACGTCTTGATCCGGGAGTGGGCCATCGTAATAGGCTACGCCGATGTCTTGAATGGGGTCCGGGAAGAGGCCCTTATTGAGAGCGATCGATCGCTTGACGATTTCTTTGATCTCCAAGCGCTGTTTGTCTTTTGTGGCAACGACGATGATGTTCTGGATCGTGTCGGTGCTTACGTTCTCGGCTCGGCGCGCCGCGAAGACGTAAGTTTGTGGGAAGACGCGGCGCTCGGTTTTCACAAAGGCGCGAGCGATTTTACCGGACGGACCCGTGACGGCGCTGATGAGATTGGCGACGACGATACCGTTGGGCGTGAGCTTCCGCTGCGCCAGCTCGAAAAACTCTCGCGTGGCCAGATGGAACGGCATCGCATCGGCATAATAGGCGTCCAGCAGAATGATGTCGTACTGATTGGCAGTGCGGGTCAAGAACAACCGCCCGTCTTGTGCGTGAAGATGCAGGCGGTTGCTTTCCCGGACATTGAAGTGATTCTTTGCGATCTGAATGACTTCGGGATCGATCTCGACGACATCGATTTCCAGAGAAGGAAATTCCTTCTGCAGTTTCTTCGGAATCGACCCGCCGCCGAGGCCGATGATGAGTATTCTCTTGGCGTCGGGTCTGAAGGTAAATCCCAGTGAGGTATAACGTGAATAGATGAGCCGAAGCGTCGTGGGATCCTTGAGATTCATGGCGCTCTGCAAGGTTCGGTCAAAGTACATATAGCGCGCTTCATCGTCCTCTTCGACACGAATGCGATGGTAGAAAGTGTCTTTCTCCAGGAGCGTTTTGAGCCTGGCCCACACAATCGATGGCCAGGGAATGGCGATCGAGCCGATGATCGAGAGGGCAGTCACGGCACGACCCACGGCGATGCTCCGCAGCCGCAGTAAAGGTACCACGAGCAGAGACAGACAGACCAAGGTAATCCCCATAGAGTGAATGATGTTGGTCACGCCCATCAGGGGAATCAAGTAAAACGCGGTGAGAAGCGTCCCGAAAATGCTGCCGCACGTGGAGATGGCATAGAGGGTCCCGGCCGTGCTTCCCACCGTGGAGAGCGCCGTCGCGGCGAGGCGAATGACATAGGGAGAGATAGTCCCGAGAAAAATTCCCGGCGGCAGGAAATAAATGGAGCTGGCGATCAAAGGATTCAGCCGAGTGCCGAAGTCGACGCCGGCGATCCATTCATTCAATGTCGGATAAAGAAACGGCAGGAAGAAAATTAAAATCCCGGGAATCAACAGCAGAGTCAGCAGCCGGCCATACGAGGGCTCTCGCGCCGAGAGCCAGCCGCCCCAGTAGTAGCCGATGCTCAACGCCGCCATGACCACCGAGATAAGACTGCCCCAGACAAATATCGAGCTGCCGAAATAAGGCGCCAGCACGCGGCTGCCGACGATTTCCAACCCCATCAAAACCGCGCCGCTTACGAAAACGATGATATTGAGCAGAAATCGCACCATGTTCAACTCTCCCATCCCCAGTTACTTTCCTCGTCCACGAGCGTCATTTGTTCTAATAAGTCTTCGGAGATTCCCTCGATAAACTGAGAAGGACGGGACAGCACCATGCGCAACCCCCGGTCAAAAATCCTAATTGGGTAGGTGATGAACAGATTCTCCTTGGCCCGCGTCGCGGCGACGTAAAGGAGTCGGCGCTCTTCTTCCAGTTCTTCCTCGCTGTTGATGTTATAAAAGGAGGGAAATCTGCCCTCCAGCGCCCAGATGATAAAAACCGAATGCCACTCCAAACCTTTGGCTGAATGAATCGTCGATAGGACGAGAGGCCCCTCGTCCGGATCCACGGCCAGCACGCCCGCAACGCTGTCGTTGGGCGGCTCGAGAGCCATATCGCTCAACAATCGTTCCAAACTGCGATAGCGCTCCGTGATGCCCACAAAGTGCTCCAAGTCCTTGAACCGCTTCGGATGATCGTCGGGATGATTCCGCTTAAGGATCGGCAGATAATACTGCATGAGATATTCGGCCTGCTCGGCGGGCCGCTGGGCCTCGGCTGCAACCTGAAGGACTTGCGCCAGAGTTTTGAGCCCGTGAGCGATTTTGCCCTTCGCTTCAAACGAGCGCAGCCGCTCCACCGCCTGGTTTCCCTGCAAAATCCAGCGCGTGATCTTTTGACTTGCTTGAGCGCCGACTCCTTCCAAAAGGAGAAGCACGCGATTCCAGGAGATGGCGTCCTGTGGATTGGCGAGGATTCGCAGGTGCGCCAGCAAGTCTTTGATGTGGGTGGTCTCCATGAACTGGAAGCCGCCCCGTTTGATGAATGGAATATTATGCCGCGCGAGCTCGAGCTCCAAATCGAACGAATGAAAGCTGGAGCGAAACAAAACCGCTATATCCCACAGCGGCACGCCTTCCTCTCGGAGCTCCAAAATTTTCTGACAGACGAAGCGGGACTGCATCTGCTCGCTTTCCGCCTGAACTAAAATGGGTGTTTCCCCCTCGCGTTTCTCCGTGTGGAGCCTCTTGTCGTAACCTTCGTGGGCCCGTTGAATGATCTCGTTGGTCAGATTCAGGATCGGTTGGGTGCTGCGGTAGTTCTCTTCGAGTTTGATGATTTGCGTTCCGGGAAAAGCTTCGGGAAAATCCATGATGTTGCGGAAGTTGGCGCCGCGAAAAGAATAGATGCTCTGGGCATCGTCTCCGACCACGGCCACGTTGTCGTGTTCGGCGGCCAGCAGGCGAACGATCCGGGCTTGCAGGTGGTTGGTGTCCTGATATTCATCGACCATGATGAATTGGTAGCGCTGGGAAAGGCGGCGGCGTGCCTCCTCATGAGTCGCCAGCAGGTCTTTAAGCTTGGTTAACAGGTCGTCGTAGTCGACCAAGGTTTTGGTCGTTTTGTACTCCACGTAACGCTCGTAGAGGCGCAAGAGATCGTCGAGGGACTCATAGAGATGCGGATAGTCTTGTTCGATCAGGTTCGGCACCGTCGTTTGTTTATTTAGCGCCATACTGAAAATTTCCGCCACGGTCTGCTTCCGCGGGAAACGTTTGTCTTTATTGTTAAGTCCCATCTCGGTTCGCAACACCTGAATGGCATCTTCGCTATCCGGGCGATCCATGATAGTGAAGGAAGGAGAGAGATTGATCCTGCGGCCGAATTCGCGCAGCACGAGGTTGGCGAAAGAGTGAAAGGTCCCGCCGGCGACTTGGCTGCAGCGGTTGTCGATCAACACGCTGGCGCGCCGAAGCATCTCCTCGGCGGCGCGGCGCGTAAAAGTGAGCAGCAAGATGGAACGAGGATCGACCCCGATATCGATGAGGTGCGCGACGCGATAGACCAGAGTCCGGGTTTTGCCGGTGCCGGCGCCGGCAATGATCAGCAGCGGGCCCTCTACCGTGCTGGCCGCTTGATACTGAGCCTCGTTAAGCTCCTTGCGGTAGTCGAGCTTTGAGGGACGCAAAGTGGTCGGGCCCGTGTTTCTAAGAACGTATTGTTTAGTCAAAAGAACTCCGTTTGTCGGGTAAATTACCTATTTTCGCCAACGCGGGCAAGCGATAAGCTGGATTCCGAAATAGCCGCGCGCTGGGTGGGGCGTCACCTACCCATCACAGATAACGCACACCGGAGAAGCATGGTTGCAGTCACTCGTTGAATGGATGATCTATGATACCCTTCGTCCTCTGATGAAGAAAAATTGGGTAATTTCTACAACCGTTGCCCTATGGTTCGGCTCGTTGTTGCTTGCGCTTGCGATGATTCGTCCGGCGGCCGCGCCGGCGCAACCGAAAGTCGAGGAGTTTTTCGACACTGACTACGGCTACTTTTTCAAATACCCGGCGGGATGGCAGATCCATAATTTACCTGAAGGCGCGGCCAATCCTGACCTTCGGGTCATGCTGCAGGGTCCCAATGGCAGCTCTTTTACAGTGGTGGTGGAAAAGCTCGGCAAGACGACAACCAAAGAAGATTTCGAATCGAGCCCGGATCGCAAAAAAATCGTCGATGCCATGATGTCGCAGATTCTCGAACAGACCTACAAGGTTGTCTCACGGAACATGAAGGCCAAGAGCATGACGATTGGAGAGCGGCGCGATCTTTCAAACGAAAGTGGGATCAAATTCTATCTAGCGACCCTTCACACCATGCCGGTTGGAAAGCCTATTGTCGTTGCTGGCATTCATGCATTTCCTTTCGGGAAAGACTACTCCGTCAATTTCGTCATGTCCGCTTTTTGGGATCCCAAGGACACTCAGGGGCAAAAGACTATGATCGCTATCTTTAATTCTTTCCGTTTGCTCGGCGAAGACCAAAGCACGGAAAATTCGGGAAAGCCGGATGTACCGGCCGACAAGCCTGACGTGAAATAGGCGAATTACTTTGTCGTCTGCTCATTCTGAACAGGTCCGTCGGCGGGGGCAACTGGCGCCAGATTTTGCGCCCGCGCCCGGGGAGCAAAAATCAGGAAGGACTGCCGATCGAGAAAGTCGAACTCGCGTTGCAAAACGTAGCCCGCCTGCTCCATTTCCCGTTTGATGAACTCCGCGGGCGTGTAGTGACCCCAAAGCCCCGCAAAAGACGCTCTGCGGTCGAATTCGACGATGGCGATTCGGCCGTCAGGGCGGAGGTATTTTTGCAAGTTGGCAAAATAGCTCACCCGGTTTTCAATGTGGTGATAAGCGTCGACCGTCAGGATAAGATCGACACCCCTTGTGGGAAGCAACGGATCGTCAGGTTTGGCGAGAATCACAGCGATGTTGCTGGCGCCTCGCTCTTTTGCTCGCTTTGTTACGAGATCGGTCATGTCCCGGTCAATGTCCACCGCATAGACTTTACCTGTCGGACCCACAGCCCTCGCGAGATCGAAAGTAAAATACCCGCTGCCCGACCCCAAATCCGCGACAACCGCACCCGGGCGGATCTGCAGTGACTCGATCACTTTTTGTGGCTGCTGCCAGTCGTCGCGGTTATAGCCCTCGTAAGCGCATTGCTTGAGGCTCGCGCAGCCCGTAAGGAGCAGGAAGATCAGTACTGCAAATTCAACGCGCAGGTTGCGAAATTTCGCCGGGATGGCCCGCCAGTTTAATTTCATTGCGGGGGAGTTTGCGACCGCCGGGAGATCTTCGCCAACGCTCCGTTGACTGTGGCGCGCAGGTCGATCACGTCGAATGGCTTGCCCACCACATCGAAGGCTCCGAAGTTCGCGGCCTTATCGGCCAGCTGGCGTGTATTTAAGGCGGTCAGCATGATGACTTCGCAGTCGGGATGGATCGCTTTGATTTGCCTAAGGACTTCGATCCCGTCCGTCTTGGGCAAAAGGACATCCAAGAGAACGATATCAGGTTTTTCCGCCTGCACCTTCGGCAGCGCGGCGTCAATAGAATCGGCCTCCAGCAGCCGAAAATCCTTGGCAAAAACGATTTTCAGCGACTCGCGGACGCCCATCTCATCGTCGACGACCATTAAAAGCGGTAGATTCATTGCAATCTGTGTATTATTCTTAGTGGGATGGCTGTGTGTTTACTCTCGCATTAACTTGTAAACCTCGCAAGGGCTTTATCACTCTAGGTTCATAGCCATTTAACTGCCGAAATTACTTTGGGCGGTGTCTCTAAAAACATTATGGATTGGGAAAAGATAAGAGCGGATTGGGCCGCCCGGGGATTTTCCTGTGGCTTATGGGTAGATCCGCCGGGAAAAGTTTGGGCGGACTTCGTTCACGATACAGACGAACTTGTAATGGTCATGGAGGGGCAACAGGGGTTCGAAATGACCGGGAAAAGCTATCGACCTCGAATCGGCGAGGAACTGCTGATCCCGGCGGGCACGCGTCACACGGCCCGGAACACTGGCCAAGTTACATCAAAGTGGCTCTATGGATACAAGCGGTAATAAGATTTCGAGAATTTTAACGGAAATCTCACGGGGGGCAATCGTCTCATGCAGGTGAGTGCTGTTTACTGTATCATTAATCGAGTAGACTATGCATGTTTGTTTAGACTTTTCTGTTAGTCTAAACGGTAAACATTCTTATTTAATAATCGTCTAAGGGGTTGACATGTTTCGACGAAATATGAATTTACTCGCTGCGCTCTGGGTCGTTCTCGCTTTCGTTCTTGGCTCTGTCTCCGAAGCGGGACAGCCTATGATTAAGCCCGAATCAGTGCCCACCTACCAGCCGAAGTTTTATCCGTTCGAAGGCGGCGAAAAGGCAGTATACCGAACCAGCTGGAATGGTTTGATCTCGGTGGCCACCGCGGAGATTTACACCACATCGACCATGCTTGACGGTAAAAAAGTGTATCAAGTGCGGGTCGAGGCCAAGACTTCGCGAATGTTGGACCTGATCTGGAAGATGCGCGACACGATAACTTCGACCTTCGATGCCAAGGCTCTGGCGCCGTCACACTTCAAATTCAGCCAGCGAGAAAACGCTAAGGTTATCGATACGGTGGCGCGTTACAACGGCTCGACGAAAAGTTGGGCTGTAAACCGGCAGCAGGTGGGTAAGAAGCCGCAGTTATACGAGTTCGATTCCAAGAATACGTTGGATCCGATCACGGCTGTTTACGTTGCCCGCAGCGTCGATTTCAAAGTCGGCGATCGGCTCTACTTTAACATCTTCGGCGGAAGATACCGTTATCTCCTGGAACTGCTGGTCGAGCGCAAGGAACCCGTCGAACTGGAATCAGGGAAAGTCGTTGAGGCCTATAAAATTATCCCGTTTATCCAGAATACCACCAAGGGCGGTTATGCGGAGCGCTTAAACGAGGCAACTATTTGGATCTCCGCAGATGAGCGGCGCTTGCCCATTAAGCTCAGCAGCAAGATCGCTTTCGGCAGCGTCTACATGGAGCTCATCCAAGACAAGCATGGAACGCAATCCACAGCGGCTGAACCGGGTCAGTCGCCGTCCTAAAGACAAAAGTTTTATGCCGCATTTTGTGAATGAACAAACCAGAGCCAAGCAGGTAATCCGGCAGCTTCTGGCCGCCGGTTTGGTTTGCATCTTTCTGTTCTTATCTGGCTGCGTGGAGATTGGCACACCAACGCGCGGGCGCCCGTCGCGGGAGACCGCTGGTTACCCGTCTTATCCAACGTCTCGCCGGGTCGACTCTTGGGAGGCGGATCGGCTGCGACGCGTGACGATACCGCTCATCCAGGCGATGGATCATCCCTGCCGGCTCAACGAAGTTCGGGTCGGTGTAGTCGATCAGAACGAAATTAACGCCGCTAACGCCGGCAATTGCCAATTCTATGTGACAATGGGTTTGCTGCGGCGAGCGAATGATGATCAGGTGCGTGGCGTGATGGCCCATGAAATTGCGCATCAAGACCTTGGCCACGTAGCGAAAGCCCAGGTTTTGGGCGCGGGTCTCAATATCGGTGCGGCGCTGCTGCAGCAAATATTCCCGGGCAGCGGAGCGATTGCGCCCGTCGCGGGGACGTTGATCGCCCGGAGTTACGGACGCTCGGAGGAATATGCGGCCGATCAGCACGCGATCGATATTCTCCGCCGCGCCGGCTATCCGAAAGAGATCATGGTCGATACCCTTAGCTGGCTTCGGCGGGTTTCCGGAGACGGAGGTGGAGGATTTCTTTCCACGCACCCGGCCATCGATGAGCGGATTGCCGCATTGAGAAGGTCACGCTAACCTCGCAAACTCGCGCTGATTTCTTTCCGCAATAGCGCGCAAAACTCACTGCTTGTCTTTGTTCTGCTCAGATGTCGATGTAAACAAAAGGTTGACTCCTTCGTCTAATGAGCAAAGAATGAGCAAAGGAGGCTGTTGGCTATGAATATCGAGGGGAAGATGGCAAATAGAATCTCAATTTTTATCGCAGGGACGGCTTTGTTCGGCATGCTAATCGCCGGCTGTGCCGGCGGTTCTCTAACGACGCGCGAGAAAGGTGCAGGAATCGGTGCTCTCGGAGGAGCTGCAGCCGGCGGCATCATTGGCTCTGCAGTGCATCATCCAGGAGCCGGCGCTGCTATCGGAGGTCTGCTTGGCTTGGGGACCGGTGCGTTGATTGGTGACCAACTCCAGGGGCGCGACAACCAGGCACAAGACCAGGACCGGCAAATTCAGAGAAATCAGCAAGAGATCGACCGTCAGCGCAACGAACTTGAGAATGTAAAAAGACAGGCGCCGGAATATTAGCCTGTAGACTCAACGAGGGACTCGTTTATGTGGGCTATTGTCCGGCGGCACTGGGATTATTTTGCCATCGCCTTCGTGCTCGGGCTATATATCACGGGGGCGGTGGCGCTTGCTATTAGTTTGATTCTTACCTTGGAAACGAACTTTTAAAAAGCTTGGGCCAGTCATCGGTTGCAGCGCGGGGAAGTTGCCACTCATGAGACGACTTCGCTCGATCAGGCTACTTCTCACGCTCGCACTGTTCTTTTCAGTTGTCTTCCACGGTTTTCTCCCCTTCTAAAGCCGGCAATCATACCGTCAAACAGACCGCGGTCCGACTCGATTATGGCTGTCGCGACGGGGCGGTTTCGCCCTCATCAGAAGAGTGACGTCTAGCCGCCTGCATCGCTCCCGAGACCTCTTGGCTCGCTTTTTTTCCTCGAAATATCACGCCCATCCAACAAGTGATAACCTACTTGATGAGCGCGGCTCGTCGTTTTAAAGTCGTCGTCAGAATGAAAGTTCTCATCACCGGCGCAGCGGGCTTGGTCGGGAATCATTTTTCTCAACGTCTCGCCTGCGAGCACGAGGTTTTGGCGTTGAAGCATGCCGATCTCGATGTCACCGATCGCGAGACTGTCAACCGCTGCGTGTTGGATGTTCATCCTTCCTTGCTCATCAATTGCGCGGTAATCCAAGTCGATGAATCCGAGCAAAATCCGACCAAAGCCCAAGCCGTCAACGTGGAAGGGCCAAGATTTCTCGCTGAAGCGGCCAACCGCGTGGGCGCGGAGATTATTCACTTCAGCACGCAGTATGCTTTTGATGGCGAGCCCGTCGGCCGCGCGCCGTACACGATCCAAGATAGGCCGCGATCGGTTAACGTATACGGAAGAACCAAAGTCGCCGGAGAACGAGCTGTGGTCGAATCTTGCGCCCGAAGCTATATCATTCGCACTTCCTGGGTTTACGGCAGCGGCAAGAACAGTTTTCTCTGCACCGTACATAACGATCTTCGGGCGGGAAAGCGCGTCCGCACCATCGTCGATATCTGGTCGAGCACCACGTATGTGGAAGACCTCATCGATCGGGTCCTGAAAATTCACGGCACCTGCCGCTACGGCACCTACCATGTCGTCAACGAGAACGTTTGTTCCTACTATGAGTTCGCTCTCGAGGCAGGACGCCTCGTCGGTTTGAGCCGGGATCGCCTCGACCCTCTTATCGAGAGAGTGAAAGAATCGGAAATGAGCCGCATCGCCGCACGGCCACGCTACACGCCGCTGCGCTGTTTGTTGTCCGAACAACTCGGCCTACCGCCGATGCGAGATTGGCGCGCCGCGTTGGCGGAATACGTTAGCGTAAGCAAATAGTTTCGAGCTTCGGGTTCAATACTCCATTACTCCATTACTCCAAACGCCATCCGCATTGCCTACAGCTCTGTTTCTTAATTCCACGTAGCTTTCTTTCAAATCGGTTGTCCACAGTCCAATTAGTTTCCTCTCGACTTCTTCACCGCGGCAATATCCGCTTCGCTCAAGCGGTAAAACCTCGTCGGGTTATCAAATAGGATTTTCTGTTTAGTTTCTTCTGACAGATCTTTCCGCCCCACGAGGTGAGGCAAATCGCCGCCGAACTGGTCGCGCTCGCGTTCGTGGGGGAAATCGGAGGCCCACATAATCACGTCGGGTCGAACCATGTCCAAAACGTACGGTGTCGTGCGCTCTTCGACTTCCATGGTGAAAAAGATATTGCCGGATTTGAAGAACTTGCTTGGCGGCGATTTGAGTTGGGGGGCCAAGCGCGCGGCGAATTTTTCGTAATCCTCTTCCATGCGGTCCATCATAAACGGCGCCCAGCCGGCGCCCGCTTCTAGGAAGGCGACGCGCAGCCGCGGAAATTCTTGAAAGACGCCTTGGAACATCATGTTCGAGATCTGCAGCATCTGGGCGACGGGATGTTCCAGGAGATGAGCTTCCAAGAAGCTGCACACGCGATCCAGTCCCAGGTTTTGGCTTACGCCGCCGTGGACGGCGAGAGGCACGTCGAGCCTCTGAGCCTCATCGTAGATTTCGTGAAAGATAGGCGAGCCGTAGAGCGGGGTTCGGTTGTTCGTAACCGCCGGTAACAGACCGCCGACAAAGCCAAGTTCTTTAACTGAGCGACGAAGTTCCGCAGCGGCGGCTTTGGGATCTTGCGGCGCCAGCAGGGCGACGCCTTTGAGCCGCGGCGTCTGGCTGGTGAAGCGATGATGCAGCCAGTCGTTATAGCCCTGAGCCAAAGCTGAAGCCCACGCCGGAAGCTGGATCATTCCCAAAGCCAGAGCGGAAGTCGGATAGAGCACGGCGCAGTCAATACCGTTCTCGTTCTGAAAACGAATCCAGGCCTCGGCGTCCGGATCTTCGCGCTTGCCCTTGCGCGAGAGGCCGCGCTGCCAGCCGTCGGCATCGAATATCGGCCACGTGGAGTGCCAGTCCATTTCGCCGAAATTACCTTTGATATGAGCGAACAGGTCCTGGTGTTGCTCCATCACGTGTCCGTCTGCATCGATAACGAGTCCCGCCATGTGTGTTGCCTCCTAACGTGCTTCATTGCGCTCTACCACCTCATTTCCAGGCGGTGGAAGCTGGAGTACTGGAGTGATGGAGTGCTGCAAAAATGCATTGAAGCCCGATACTCCAACACTCCTTCCGCTCCGGTTGGAATTTTTTAGCTATTGCAGAAAAATTTTCTGATATTCCTTTTGCTTCTCTTCGTAATCCTTTTTGCCGAACGAATACATCTGCACGAACTTGATCTTGTCCGCATCCGCGAGCGGCGGATAGATGCCCTTGCGATTCACAAACTCACCGGTTTCCGCCTGAATCTTCATGCTCTCTTCATCGAGGAAAAAGTCGATAAAGGCCTTGCCGGCGTTGGGCCGCGGCGCTTTGGCTCCAAGGTTGATGTACTGGCCGTCGCCAAGCATTTGGTAGTCCCGGACGTAATCGAGATTGGCCCCTTGTTTATTATACGTCAACACAAAGCGGACAAAAGTGATGCCGATCGGCGTTTCCCCGGTGCCGACACGGTCAGCGGCGGGTACAATGGACTCGACGAATATTGGTTTCGCCGCGGCGAGGTTGCGAATAAATTTTCCCGCTTTTTCTTTCCCCATGATTTTGTCGAGACTCGCCAGCCATTGGGTCGTCAGCGTGTGATTGACCGGATGGGGCATGACGAGCTTGCCGCGGTACTCTGGTTTCACGACATCTTCGAGGGTTTTCGGAGCCTGCGATGCTTTGATGTCGTTCTTGTTATAGATGACGCCGTACAGGACGTTGCGGTATCTTGCGCCTAGGTTCGGGTCGATGGCGTCCTTGGCAAACCCTTTAAACGAAGGCGATTCGTATTTGGTGAAGGCACCTTCCTTCGCCATCAGGTGCATGTGATCGCCGGTGGTCGCGACGACATCGAAGATCGGTTTGCCGATACGGTGCTCGCTCAGCACACGATCGAGGATCTCGGTAGAAGCGCCGCGCCAGTATTCCATTTGGAGGCCGGTCTTGGTTTCGAAAGCCTTCTTGAGCGAGTCGGCGGTGAAAGTTTCCATGGAGGTATAGACGACAACTTTTCCGCCTTCTTTCTTGGCGGCTTCGATGAGTTTGGCAGTTTGTCCGAAGGCTGATTGACCGACGATGATGAAAAGCAATCCGAAAAACAGGGCTGAAATCCTGCGCATAGGCTGGACTCCTTTCGAATTTTCGCTCGATGACAGTTGCATACCTTGCGTGCCCACTTATATTGCTACGCTTCTGACCTCGTCAAGTTGAGTCTTCTTTGAGTCATGGTTCATTTTGACCAAAGATCGTTCACGGAGCTTTCCTGAAACTCTTCGCTGTGCTCAGAGTGACAGTCGAAGGATTCAGGATCTCTGCGCGTGTCATTCCGAATCCGCAGGGTGGGAATCTCGATTCGCGTAAACACCGCAGCAGTCCAGCGGGGCTGAGTTCGTCAGCTTTTTCCTGCTAGTCGCTTGAAAAAACCCTCGCGCTCCAGATCGTCGAGCGTGCTTTCGTCGACGTATTTGTTCACATTCATATCTATTTTGGCCCCTGGACGCTGAGAAAGCAGCTCCAAGGTATTGCGCAGACCGACGGGTGATATGCGAGTGGGAAATGAAAACTTGCTGGCAAAATACTGATAGGTCTCCTCAATAGCCTTGGAATTCTTTTGTCTGAGCCGCTTGGTAAGCACCGCCAGCCCCTTCTCCTTATCGTTTATGAACTGGTGGGTTCCCTCGGCATACGCCTGCTGGAAGCGCTTGACCGCCTCCCGGTTCTTTTCCACGAACGAGCGGCGCGCGACCATGACGTTCATGGGAAACGACGCTTCTTTCATTTCGCTCATATCCGCGAGCGCGTGCATACCAACCCGGAGCGCCTCGTTGATGTCGGGGTAAGACAGTACGGTAGCGTCGATGGCCCTGGTTGAAAGCGCGACGATTCGAGCCACTGGGTCTCCCGCGGGAAAGATCGTGACCGATTGGCGCGGCACATTCCATGCCTTGAGCGCGAGAATCGTCGCCGTCTCGGTGGCTCCGCCAACGGCGAGAATGCCGATCTTTTTTCCGACCAGATCTCCAGGTTTGCGGATCTCTTTTTGCGCCATAAAGCTATAAGGAAAAGAGTTAAGCGAACCGGATATCATCACGAGATCGGCGCCCTGATTGATGGCGTTGATGGCGGTGGCGGCGTCGGCTTGAGCAAAGTGAATGCTGCCTCCCTGTAAGGCCTGAATCTGGCGAACAGAGCCGGGCACCAAAACCACGTCGCCGTTAAAGCCGTATTTCGCCATCAGTCCCAAGTCCTTCGGCGCCCAAACCGGCGCCTGGAAGCCGGCGAAACCGGCATAGGCGACAAGGTACCGCTCTTGCGCAGCGAGGCTCGCCGGCAAGGTCACGAGAAGAAGGACGGTAAAGAACCATCTTTGCAACATCATTGGGTTGCTCCGTTTTTTAAGTGGGCGAGCAAGCAACCCCGGATCACAGTCCTGGGTGGCGCGACCCGGAATCCAGGAATTTCAAAGACTTCTGGATGCCCGCTTTTCACCGGCATGACGATAAAAGCAGCGCACATTTCAGCGACAAGCCACATTGGCTTATCGAAACCGCGAATTTTATGTCCATCCTCTCGTCCAGACTTTGCCTTTCTTGATCATGTCGGCGTAGTAATTCCAGTCGGCGGAGTGAGTCATTGTGTTTCTCTGCCGCGAGAAAAGTTTTTCCTTGCTCTCCGAAAGTTGTTCGATGAATTCGTCCGAAACGCCTTTAAATCCGAAAAGCTGGGCAATGGCCATGATCTTGGCGGCGCGTTCCATTCGCAGGGCGCACATACAGGCCTCGTCGATAGTCTTGCCAACGGTCACGATGCCATGGCCTTTGATCATTACGGCGACCGCTTGGCCGAGCGTGCGAGCCAAGTCGGCTCCTTCGGCGGCGTCTAAAATGTAAATCGGTTTCGGATAGATCGGTACGCCGCGGCCGAAGCGGTCGGATTGCATTTGCACGCAGGAAACAGCTTTGTCTGCGAGGCTGAGAGCGACGCACATTGGCGCGTGGGCATGGACGGCGGCATTCACGTCTGGGCGCGCCTTGAAGATCCCAGTGTAAATCGCCGCCTCGCGCGGCGGCGTGCCGACACCGCCGAGCTTGTTCAGTTCGTAGTCGAAGTGAACAAGCCAATCTTTCTTGCCGCTTTCGGGGCGGCGAAACATCTGAACGGCGATGCCCTCATCCTGGGGCAGGCGCACGCCTACGTGGCCCCAGATGTCGCCGATCTCCCACTCCAGGATTTGCGCGGCGATTTTGAGCTCTTTTTCGGCAAGCCTGACGGCGGCTCGCATCTGTGTGGCGCTCGGTTGTGTCTTGTGTTTCATGTTGGGGTTCCGTTTGTCATCAATGAGTTTGGCCGTGAACGGCATGCGAACGCGGCTGGATTCTCTTTCTCCGCCGAAATCGTCAGGTAGTCGAAATGCTGGCGCCAATGAACGGCCTGCGGCAACAAGTAAGCGAAGCAATCAATGTGTGGGAACCAATTACGTCGTGCTTCGCGCACAATGTGGGGTGGTTCTCTGCCCTCTTGCAGCGCTTTCACGCTGCTCAAAAGAAATTTCCGCACGGCGATGACCGCTTTGTCGCTCACACCGAGATGTTCCCTACTGCGGTCGAAGATCGGCCCCATGCTCTCGGTCGCGCAGGCATCATGGTTGAGAAAGTCCTCGATGCCCGTGAAGTTCACCGTCTTCTGCATTTGTCGATCCTGGAGATAGTTGTTGCGGGCGTTACGAATACGGAGATAATCCGGACCGATTTGTTTGCGCCGATGAACTTCGTCTTCCTGTACCGCACGGCTACGGTGAAAACCGATGTCGTAGCGCCAGGTGTGAGTGTCGTCGATAGGAACGTACGTGTGGATCTCGAAGCCATCCAGCTCGTTCGTGGCTCGGCCGGCGGGGACACAACCGTAAACGGGCGATACAAAGGCGGACAAGCGAACATAGTGCTGTTTATCGGCGGCATTTCGCGTGGCGATCAAGCGGACGCCGAAGTCCGTTTCTTCTGTTTCATAGATGGGCGCAGTGTCGGTTTTGTAAAGCGGCTGATTGCGTGCGTTATCGACCGCTCGATGCAGAAAAGACAGATGCGAGGAATCGCATTCGCCTTCGAGCCCCTGAAGGTAGTTGCATTCGAGCAAACACTTGGTGACGTAGGTTTGATTCAGAGGGACCTGTGTCCATTCGTAGTTGGGAAAGAGAGGCATCTTGTCGCGCGGGCCGAGGTAAGCATAGATCACGCCGCCGGCCTCGTGGGTCGGATAGGCCGTGTGACGAAGTTTTTTTCGAAAGTCACTGTCACCCGGCTCCGCCGGGGTATCGAGCACATTACCCTCGACGTCGTACTTCCAGCCGTGATAGATGCAGCGCAGCCCGCATTCTTCATTGCGCCCGTAAAAAAGCGACGTGCCACGGTGCGCGCAGTGCTCGCCGATCAAGCCGATCCGTCCCTGAGTGTCGCGAAAGGCGACCAGCTCTTCACCCAGTAAGCGCACCCGCGCGGGAGGGCAGTCCGGCGCGGGGATTTCCTCGGATAGCAGCGCGGGAATCCAGTAACGCCGAATCAAATTCCCCATCGGCGTTCCGGCGGCGGTTTGACTCAAGAGCTCGTTATCTTCTTTGGAAAGCATAGGACTTCTCCTCTAAGCGGAACCGAACTTATTTCGTCCTCTAAAAAACATTTGTCCTTAGGTTATCATTCTGAGGCCAAGCCGAAGAATCTGATGGCTAGATCCTTCGCTGGCGCTCAGGATGACGACTCTTTGACGGGTGGTACTTTGTTCATATAGTCATTTGCATGCGCGGATTATGTGTTGAGCGTTCCTGCCGCGAAAATATCAGCGTAGGATGGCGTGGAGCGGATCATCCCCTGTTCGACATTGTATTTGATGAATGCGTCAATAGTGTTTTTGTTGGCTTTGAGTCCATACTTCCACGGGTCGCCCCAGGTTTTCATCTGCTCCTTCATTCTCTCTCTCAGATAGACGACCGAGAAACCGCCGCGGTCGCTGAGAATATCGTCGTAAGCCATTTGCTTCGCCTGCTCGAAGGCGGTGTAAAATTTCGCCGCAAGCTCGGGATGTTCCCGGTCGAGTTTTTTACTCATGACGATCATGTGCACCGGCGTGAAGATGCCGGTTTCTGTGTATAGCTTGTGGTCTTCGGCAACATAATCGGAAAATAGCCGCTTAACCTTGGGATGGCTTTCCAAAGTTGCGAACAGCTTGGTGTCCGAGATGTCGGTGATGATCGCGTCCATCTCCCCGCCTGTTAAACGTTCCACCATGTTTTTCTTATCGTCGACGTAATCGATCTTTACCGCTTGATCATGGACAGGGAAGACTTCCTTAGCTTGAATTATCCACTGAACCTTCGATAGGTCGACGCCATGTCGATCCTTTAAGAGTCCTCTAGCCCACACCGTGAGCGCGGTTCGATAAGTGCGTGAGCCGATTCTCTTCCCTTGTAAATCTTTTGGCGACCGAATGCCCGCATCGGCATGACAGAATATCAGCTGGTAGACCGGCTTACGCTTGGAGAAGACGGGTAGCCCTATGATCTCCCAACCGGTCTCGATGGCGGGCAGAAAATAGCCAATATTGAGATCGCACAAACCGAAGTCGCCGGATATCATCTTCGGCTCTTCTTTGTTGATCATCGACGACGATTTTACCGGCTTGAGTTTTACGCCGTCGATCATGACGCGGCCTTCCAGCAGCGGCATCGTAATGTCGTAACGCATGGCAGGAAACTCAATTTCTAACGGCTGGCTTGTGCTCATTTGGTAACCATCCTCGAAATAAACTTTACCGCGCTTAGAATTGCGCGGAGAATAGCCTGCTGTCAAGAACTCATTCGACAGCAGGTAAGGCTCTCTCAGTCAAAGCCGACAGCGGAGACCTTTTGTTCAAAAACATCAGGTTGCCCGTGGTCTTGAGAGAAGAAGCGTTGGATTTTCTCGTCGCGCACAGCGGAGAGCGCGGGCGGATTCCACTGCGGACGTTGGTCTTTGTCGATCAAGCGGGCTCTCACGCCCTCGCGAAAATCAGAGCGCTGGCAGAAATTCAATGCCATGTCCCATTCTCGCCGGAAAACATCTTTCAAAGATAAATTTCTTCCCTCCATCAGCTGCAGGAAAATTGTTTTTGCAGAGGTCGGCGAGCCGGCCAGGTAACCATGAATGGCCTGCTTCATCCAGGCATCCGCGCCGTTCCAACTTCGAAAAGCGCCGTCGATCTCCTCGATGGTTGCTTTCAATGTGAGCGCTCGGATTGCATCGAGGCGCGTTAGCAGTTCTGACCGCGTTGCTGCCTCGGGTTCCGCAAGCGCCGCCAGGTAGCTTCTCAATGTTTCCTTGTTCTGTCGTGGGTCGGCGGTCCAGCTCAAGCGTGTTAACCCTGATAGCGCCTCCGTCTTCTTTTCTGCCCGGATGAGCCCATCCGCCATGCCGATGGCCACGGCGTCCATGCCGTTAAATCGCGCACCGGTCAAGCCGAGAAATAAACCCAGCCCAGCGGGCAGCTGGTTAAGAAAATAAGTTCCGCCGACGTCGGGAAATAGGCCGATGGCTATTTCCGGCATGGCGAGGACGCTGCGCTCGGTTACCACGCGGTGCGAGGCTCCGTTCATGATCCCAATGCCGCCGCCCATGGTGATGCCATCGGCCCAACAAAGGATCGGTTTGGGATAAACGTGGATGAGATAATCGACGAAGTACTCGGTCGTGAAATAGTCTCGCGCGGGCCCGATTGTTCCGTCTCGCTGCAATGCCATGGCGAGCGCCTTTACGTCGCCACCGGCACAAAAGGCTTTGTCCGAATCAGCATGCAAGACGGTGCAGGCGATGTCATTTCTTTGACGCCACTCGAAAAGCTTGCGTTCCATCGTTTGCAGCATATCCAGGTCGAGGGCATTAAGGGAACTTGGATTATTGAGCCTTAAGAAGCCCAATTTAAGCCGGCCGGCCGGTTCCTCGGATACGATCACGGCGGCCTGTGGGTTGTCGGATATTGTGTTTATCAACGAGGCTCCCTTGGTTCTTCTTTAGAACAAATTTGTCACGGATGGACAATAGTCCCGAATGATCTTTGAACTTTTCGCCTGAATTCGTCCGTGCGGTCCGGAGAATATGCGCGATATCAGCATCTTATCATTGGCGACAATCCTGGCATGGCGATTGCGTCATCGTTCGTGACGTTGAATCGAAACGAAATTAAGCGACAGAGAGGGACAACATGGAAACCGAGATTGTAGACGGATCATCAGCCATCCATTTTAATGACGCGACTTATCACGCAGCGGTTTGTCAGCGCTGCGGGACCAAGATTTATCCCGCGGAACAGCTTGAGGCGCATTTGGATCGTCACCAGCTGAAGGATCTGTACCTTGAGGGCGAACTGAAAAGGCTTCAGTACGCCCTGGGAAGAATGCGATAGCTCTTCGAATTTCACCGCCGATTGTCGGTGAAGTAAAAGTTTCCCGAGCGCAAACTTGAACGTTGACCTCCTCTGTTCGAGTTTGCGATATCACCCCCAAGGGTGTCTCCCACAAGGGGGACACCCTTTCCCTAAAAAAACAAGCAGCAGAAACATCCTCGGTAAGTACACGCGCAACTCGGATACGAAGTTGCTGGCGAGCGCGTTTAAAAGTTACGTGCTCGGCTACATCCGCAATGTCCCGACGATCACGCCGGCTGAAATCGACCGTTCTGGAAGATGTCGCGATGCGTAACGCGAAAGCCAAAAGCGTGGATCCAAAACAGTTCTACGATCCCGCGCCATTGGAGCAGTTAGCGAGAGAAGGTTTTATTAAAGAACTCTACCGCGGTGACAGCCGCGCGGTTACAAATTTCGAGTCGTACTTGATTTGACGAAGGTACGTAGCTATTCAATCAACCCGAAACCGATTTGTACCTCTACATGCTGAACGATGGTGGTAAGGAAGTTCATAGTGCCCTGGACCAAAGTGAGATCGGTTCGCACCGGCTGTAGCCAGCAAAGGCTGACAATAGTGCAGCGGTTGTCTGATTATGGTATGAAATCGTCGATTGGGATAGACTGACCGACTTACGTAGTAGGTATCGAAACTATGCGACGTATTAACGTGTTTAGAGGGCAGGCTGGTTTTTTTTGTGACTGTGTTTTGGTTCTCGCATTTTTGGGAGCGAGGCCTAGCTTCGCACGACCTTGCATTTACTCTCGTGTCTCTCGTACTGTTTATTACCCCCTGGGAGGCTAGCGCTCCCGCTAAGGAGTTTCGTTGGAGTGCTATAATTCCTCTATTTTTTTGATCGCTGATTTATCTGAGAGATTTGAACCGAAGTTACACTTGATGTTGCGACATCCGATAGTGATCGTTTCGCTATGGCTGCTTTCTTTGTGGCTTGGTTATCGATCATGGCTACGTTTGTCGATACCTAACCCCCGGCTTAAGGCTGATGCCGAACAAGGCAGCACTGCTGTGTTGTAATTTTCGTAACATTGCGCCCGCCAGCCTGCGTCACGATTCCCGGAAGAAGGAAACT
>VBKE01000180.1 GCA_005879605.1 Deltaproteobacteria bacterium | reverse complement strand
CTATGGCGATCACCGCTTGGTCGGCGAAGGTTTCGAGCAGCTTGATCTGTGTCGGAGTGAAGGGGCGCACCTCGGTGCGACGTGCGAACAGTCCTCCAATGAGTTTCCCTTTCTGACGAAGGGGAACGGCCAAAAAGGTGCGAAGGTTACCGACGACACCCAACATTGGAAAATCGTTCTGCGCGGCGCGGACATCGGGAATGTGGAGCGTGCCGTGCTCGCGCATCCAGCGATTCTCTGGCGCATCAATACCGATCTCGACGCGGCGAACGGGTATAGGACCAAAATGAGCCCGCGAAACCATAGTGTCGCCGTCTTGGAGTCGCAGCTCCACGTCATCAATCCCACATACTCGTGCGGCGCTTTCCACGATCGCATCGAGTACCGGCTGCACGTCGGTGGGCGAGCGGCTGATGATACCGAGTACCTCGGACGTTGCCGTCTGATGCTCCAAGGCCTCGCGCAGTTCGGCGTTGCGCTCGCCTAGCTCTTGAAACAGCCGCACGTTCTCGATAGCGATCACGGCTTGGTCAGCGAAGGTTTTGAGGAGCGCGATCTGGCTATCTAAAAACGGGCGTACCTGAAACCGCCGTATGAGGATAGCTCCAATGGAAACATCCTCACGAAGCAGCGGCACCGCTAAAAGCGTACGACTCTCACCAAGGCCAAACGCGCTCCTGCCTGGGAACCCTTGGTCCTCTGCCGCACGAATGTCGTGGACATGGATTGTCTGCCGGTCGATAACAGCCCGGCCGGCCACGATGTCTCGTGTGACGGGTCGAGTCTCCGCCGTTTGGTGTGGTCCATATGAGGCCGCGCGCCGAAGGACATTCCCCTCGACCCGCAGGATCTGAGCATCGCTCGCCTCGCACAGCCGGGCAGCGGTCTCAGCAAGCGTGTCTAATACAGGCCGAATGTCAGTCGGTGAGCTGGCGATGACGCCCAAGATTTCGCTCGTCGCCGTTTGCTGTTCCAGCGACTCCTTGAGCTCTTGAAATAGGCGCACATTTTCAATGGCGATCACGGCTTGTTTGGCGAAGGTCTCGAGTAGCTTGATCTGGCTCTCTGTGAAGGGTCTCAGATCGGTGCGGCGAATCCCGATCACGCCGAGAGCAACTCCTTCTCGCAGTAAGGGCGTGGCGAGGCGTGCCTGATGACTTGCAGCTTTGCTTTCGGGAAACTCGGCTGCCGATTCGTCAAGGTCATAAACATGGATCGTTTTTCGGTCGACAATTGCCCGACCCGTCACAGTGCCTCGGCTAACCGGTCTTTCTTCGCTCGCCGGGAGATCGCCGTAGTTTGCCGCAAGCCGTAAGACGTTACCATCGGAGCGAAATACCTGGGCGCTGCTCGCTTCGCAGAGGTGTGCGGCGTTCCTCGCCACTGTCTCTAAAACAGGCCTGAGGTCAGTGGGCGAACTCGCAATGACGCCAAGAATTTCACTCGTGGCGGTCTGCTGCTCCAACGCCTCGATGAGCTGGCGATTACGGTCCTCCAATTCCTTAAACAGCCGTACGTTCTCGATAGCGATCACGGCCTGATCCGCGAAGGTCTTGAGAAGAGCGATCTGCTTGTCTGTGAAAGGATCGACTACGGTACGACGAATGAGAATGGCTCCAATCGGAATGCCTTCGCGCACCAGTGGCACAGCAAGTAAGGTTCGATCACCTTCTCGTTCGGCGGTGGCCCGGACGTCAGGAAACTCAGTCGCGGGTAAAGACAGCAAATCCTCAACATGGATTAATTGACCATCGACAACGGCTCGGCCGGTTACTGAACCACGGTCAATCGGTAGTTCCGACGCTGCAAAAAACGGAATAGGTCCGTGGTGAGTTGCCAATCGGAGTACATTCCCTTCAACGAGTCGAATCGCTGCGTCCTTTGCGCTGCACAAGCGTGCGGCACTCTCAGCGATAGCGTCCAGGACGGGCCGAAGATCGGTCGGCGAGCTTGCAATGACGCGGAGCACGTTACTCGTCGCCGTCTGTTGCTCTAAAGCTTCCGTAAGGTCGCGGTTCTTTGCTTGCAATTCTTGAAACAACCGCACGTTCTCAATTGCAATCACTGCCTGGTCTGCAAAGGTCTTGAGGAGTGCGATCTGATTTTCCGAGAACGGACGGACTTCAGTGCGGCGGATGTGAATGACTCCGAGAGGCACACCGTCTTGCAGTAACGGCGTGGCGAGCGCGGTTCGAACGCCCATTGCTATGCCCCGCGTCTTAGCACCCGGGAAGTCGGATTGAGCGTCTACGAGGTCATGGACATGGATTGTTTGTCGGTCGAGTACCGCTCGTCCTGCGGGCGTGTCCCGATCTGTGCCCCCTCGTTGTCCCAAAGCATGTACCGTAGGGATCGATCCAAAGTGAGATACCAATTGGAAGGCCTCATCATCGATGCGCCACACCAGAGCGTCGTTGGCATCACACAGCCTTGCCGCATTCTGGGCGATCGCATCCATCACTGACTGCAGGTCAGTTCGAGCGCTGGCGATCATGCGCAGGATTTCGCTCGTGGCGGTCTGCTGCTCGTGAGCCTCTGCGAGTTCCAGCTTGAGGGCTTTGTTCTCTCTCGCCAGCCTCGACTGAGAACCCTTGACGACTAGAGTTTTTTTCTTAGGCTTTGATTTCTTAGGACGTTTGGTAGGCATCGCCCGAATACAAAGAGCCACGCTGCGAAACCCGGCGCGGGGAAAAGTCATGCTTATCAAAGATGTGACCGAGTCGCATGATCCCGTGGAATCCTGCACGATTTACGGCTGAGCGTATGCTAACGTGGTCGCGGGCGTCAAGCATGAAAATCTCCCTCGCCTCCGGAATCTTACTCGTTGATTCGATAGTTGGCTATTGACGCATCCACGAACCGTGTGCGCTGATCAAAAGAGATCGCCGGTGCTTAGTCGTTCACAAAATTCAGTGGGCGGTAGAATCCAAATGTCATCATCAGTTCGGCGGCTATTGGGTTCCAAGCAAACGACGATTCGCTGCGTGATCCGAGGGTGGTCCTGCACAACCGCTCGCAGCCCTTTCAGATGATCCGCGGTGACTTTAGCCGTAGCTTTTGCTTCGATCGCAAGGCGCATGTCGTTTACGATAAAGTCAACTTCTATGCCGCTGGCCAAACGCCAGTAACTGAGTTTGGCGAAGGTGTTGCTGTAGGCGTTGTGGGCGCTTAGCTCGTGGAAGACCCAGTTTTCGAACGCCTTGCCATAAAGTTCGGAACCCGGTTGGAGATCGCCGCGCCTGGCGAGATGATTTACGACTCCTACGTCGCCAAAGTAAAATTTTGGCGCCGCGATAACCCGGCGTTTGGGGCGCTTGGTATATGCGGGAAGCCAACGACCGAGCAAGGTGTCTTCAAGGATCTGAAAGTAACCTTTGATCGTGTGGCTGGAAACCCCACAATCGCGGGCGATGGTGGAAAAGTTGACGAGCTCAGTGTCGGAAAGGGCCGCCATGTTGAGAAACTCGGAGTAGACCGGCAGATTGCGGACCAAGCCTTCCGCCGCTACTTCCTCTTTTAGGTAGTCAGCAACATAGCCGTTCAAAAGCGGCTGCGCTTCGTCCGATTGATAAATCATCGGCAAGTATCCGTGATTTAACATTCGCTTCAGATCAAATTCTTGTCCTATTTCTCGGGCCGTCAGACCGTGTAGTTCGTAACGAACCGCTCGTCCGCCAAGAAGGTTCGCCTGCCCGCGTTTAACCTTGCGGGCACTGGATCCGCACAATGCAAAGCGAACCCCGCGCCGCTCATGGAGCCAGTGAACTTCGTCAAGGAGTTGGGGTACCTTTTGTACTTCATCAACGACAACTTGACGAATGGAATCCCGGGCCGCGAGTTCGCTACGGAGCAGCTCGGGGTTTTGCAAATAGCGACGGAAGACATCCGCTTTGAGGAGATCAATCCAGAGTGCATCGGGATAGGTGGCCAGGAGAAGCGTTGTTTTACCCGTTTGCCGAGGTCCCCACAGAAAGAAAGTCTTGGTTCCGGATGCCGGAAGTTGCAATGTCCTTTTGAACATGTGATTCAAAATATCATGATTATTTGAAGTGTCAATTCCAATTCGACTGCCAGGGGGAATCTTTTGATCCTGCTTGGAGGCGTCCGTTTTCGACTAAACGAGCGCGCAGACCTTGCTTAAACCCGTTGAAATGCTCGAACTCTTTGATCTGCCGGACGAGTGTGGAAACCTAAGAGACAATGGAGTAAGCAGAAATATAAACTGGGCATCGAAAAAGCTACCTCCGAGAGGGTTCAATCATGGCAAATCTAAAACTCACGATGGCGCTCTCTCACTATGACCGCCACATTCCGTTTTTTGACGGTTCGGTTCGGGCCAAAGGTGTCGACCTTACAGTGCTCGAAGTGGGCCAGTCGGAGCCGTTGAAGCACGGCTCGGACCGGCACGAGCGGATGCTGCAAAAAGGTGAGTTCGATATCTGCGAGCTGTCGCTCTCTTCTTATTTAATGGCGAAGAGCCGTGGCATGCCGTTTACCGCCATTCCGGTTTTTCCGCGACGACTTTTTAGCCTCTCGCAAATGTGGGTGAACGTCGACGCCGGCATCCAATCACCGCAGGATCTCATCGGAAAGAAAGTGGGTCTCAGCACTTTTCAAACGACGCTCTCCGTTTTGGCCAAGGGAGATCTGCAGTCGGAATACAACGTTCCGTGGCGGAAGATCCACTGGATCGTATCCAAAGAGGAGGCTATCCCTTTCAAGCCACAAGAAGGCGTACGTATCGAGCTCGTTGCTGCCGGAAAGAAGATGGGTGCCATGTTGGACCGGGGCGAGATTTCCGCCTTGATGGTGCCGCATCCGCCCCAGGAAGCGCTAAGAGGATCGCCGAAGGTTCGGCGATTGTTCACTGACCCGAGGCAAGAGGAAGTTAAATATTTCCGGAAGAACGGCTACTATCCCATCATGCATGTGGTCGCCTTCAAAGATGAAGTCTTGGCAAGAAATCCATGGCTAGCAGACAACGTCATGGTGGCCTTCGATAAAGCGAAGGAAGCTTGCATGGCCTATTACGACGACCCAAATTGGTCGCGCTTTGTTTGGGGCAGGCATCTTTTTGAGGAAGAGCGAAGGGTATTCGGCGACGATCCGTGGCCGCATGGCGTGAAGAAAAACCGGGCCAACCTGGAGCGTTTCATCGGCTACTCTCTTGATCAGGGCCTCATGAAGAAAAAACTCGAAGTCGAAGAGATCTTCGCCACCACCACCTTGGACGGCTAAAGAGGACGGCCATGACCCGTCAGATTAAGTGTCCTACGTGCCGCCATGAAACTGAGTGGGAGAATAATCCTCACCGACCGTTCTGCTCCAAACGTTGCCAGCTCATCGACCTCGGCGCGTGGGTCGAGGAGCGGTATCGCATCCCGGGTAAAAAATTTGAACCGGCACCGGATGATCAGGAGAATGAGGATGACTCCGATTAATGCAACCGCAGAGAACGCAAAAGTCGCAGAGAATTTGTTTTTGCGTAATTTGTGTTTAAGTCCCTAAAGCCGGACGTGGACTTCGCCCTTAGTGAGAGTGATTTTCATGAGCATTCATCGGACAGCTGTGATCGACCCAAAGGCGGAGATCGAATCCGACGTTGAGATCGGCCCTTACGTCGTCATCGAAGGACCGGTTAAAGTCAAACGCGGCACCGGCATTATGGCGCATGCTTACTTGACCGGTTGGACCGAAATCGGGGAGGACAACGAAATCCATCCCGGCGCGGTGTTAGGCGACGCGCCTCAAGACAAAGCTTACAAGGGCGAAGAGACCTACCTCAAAGTCGGAGATCACAATATCATCCGGGAATACGTTCAAATTCATCGCGGCACGGTGCCGGGATCGGCGACCATCGTCGGCAACCATAACTTTCTGATGGCAACCTCCCATGTCGGCCACAACTGCAAACTAGGCGATCAGATCATACTCGCCAACGGCGCTCTATTGGGCGGATACGTTGAGATCGGCAACAGCGTGTTCATTTCCGGCAATTGCGTCGTGCACCAATTCGTGCGGATCGGCGACTACGCGCTCATGCGCGGGCTCAGCGGGACGAGCCGAGATGTGCCGCCCTATTCGATCGTCGACTGGCAACACACGCTGCGCGGAGTGAACGTCGTGGGATTAAAGCGGGCCGGATTTGACGAGCAAAGAATTCGCGTCATTAGAGCAGCGTTCCGCGTACTGTTCCGAAAGGGACGCAACCTCTCGCTGGCGATAAAGGAAATCGAAGAACGCGGAAGGGCCAACGAGGATGTGTTGGCCCTCTTGGAATTTATTAAATCCTCAAAGCGAGGAGTTTGCCTCGGTCGCTAGCGTTGCACGGGGGAGCCGTGTCGACGGAGATCTCTTGCGGTTCCACGCCGGCGGGCAGCGCCCCACCAAATAC
>VBKE01000179.1 GCA_005879605.1 Deltaproteobacteria bacterium | reverse complement strand
TTAATCACGACATCCCTCATACAAGTCTCAGGGCGAACGGACAAGGAAAACCGTTCGTGAGAGCTCGTCGAACCCTACGCCTACCTCCCGGCTTGGCGACTCTTCATAGGTGATCGTCGTGGCCCTTGTCAAGCTACCGAGCGGTTTGACACCCGCCACACAACCGCTGTAGATTTTTGGCGTGCACTGCTTGGCCGCCCTGATCATTTTTCTAGAGGCGAGAGAACTGAAATAAGAGGAGCACGATTCATGATTCAACCAATTGCGCTGTCAGCAACTCATATGGAGTGCCGTAGCTTGAACGAGTCCGTGCCGGTGCTTACCGATTTGTTGGCCTTCCAAAAAATCGGCGAGCAGCCCGGCGAGGTGAAACTGAAACATCCGAACACCGACTGGGTGCTTTATGTGCATGAAAGCGGCGGAGAGGCGGCGGTCAAGCAGATGCATAACCACTGGGGCGTGCGCGTCCAGACCAATGAAGAAGTGGATGCGGCATACGAGTACATGAGCAAGAACAAGGAAAAGTATGGCATCAAGCAGATTGCCAAGCCGCTCTTTAATCACGGCTCCTATTCACTTTATTTTCTCGAGCCGGGCACGAATGGTTGGGAGATCGAATGCTACGCGGGGGCGTTGCGCAAGGCGTCGATGGCGCAGAAAGCCGGCGGCGTGTACGCGCCGCACTGGACGACGACCTATCCGGCGGAGCGGTTCCCTGGCCGGGGTTATGTTCCGCAGGCTTTTACCCATGGAACATTAGCGTGCGCAGACATGGAAGCCTCTCGGAAGTTCTACACGGAAACCCTCGGGCTCGAAGCGCATCAGGCCAACCCAAACGTCTTTTATATCAAGCATCCCAATACGAAGTGTTACGTGGTTTGCGCGATCCGGCAGGATTTCAAACGGTTCTCGCCTAACTTTCGCTTCACGATCACCGTAGGTTCGCAGGAAGAAGTGGGAAAGGCGCATGAGTGGCTAAAGACTTCGCTGAAGGAGCACGGCATCTCCGAGCTGAGCGACGTGCAAACCAACGGATCCGTGTCGTCGTTCCTGGTAAGCGATCCTGACAACAACTGGTGGGAAGTGACTTCTCCGAACTGAGTTCAAGTCCCCAAAGCGATCACCCCGAATGCTTCAATCGGGGCTCTAGGTCCGGTCTCGCCTGGATTCCCGCTGAAGCATGCGGGAATGACGGAACTCTGCGTGCTCTCTGCCTCGGCGGTGATTCCGTTTCTCCACCTTTGGTTGCCGCTCTGCCGCGCAGGTGCGCAAAGGCCGAACTTAGTACAGGGGTCGCCTACGCTAAACGGTCGCAACCAAATCGATCTCGACCAGAGCGCCTCTCGGCAACTCCGCCACGGCTACCGTCGAACGGGCGGGTTTCACGTCGCCTAAATACTCAGAGTAAACTTCATTCATGGCGGTAAATTCCGACATGTTTTTTAGAAAAACCGTTGCCTTGACGACCTGATTGAATGAAGATCCGGCGGCTTCCAAAACAGCTTTCAGATTCTCCAAGACTTGCCGCGTCTGGGCGGTTATCCCGCCCTCGGTCATCTCGCCTGTCCGAGGATCGAGAGGAATCTGCCCCGCCGTGTAAACAAAGCCGTTGACTTTGATTGCCTGGGCATAGGGCCCGATCGCTTTAGGCGCTTTTTCTGTTTGCACTATTTCCCGGCTCATATGGTACTTCCTTTGATTAAATTATAGATGCGAGAAAAAGCTTACATCAGGCTTGTTGTCGTTGACAACTTCTTGGGAGATCGGCCGCTGTTCTTTTCTTGTTTCACGCGCTTGAATATGGTTGACTGCTAAATAGTGAAGCTACTGACCGCCCATAAGATCCTGATGGCAAGCGCAGCGGTCTTCTTTCTCTTTTTTTCACTTTGGGAGCTGCAGAATTATTTCAACGCGGCCAATGGCTGGGCCGTGTTTCGAAGCATACTTTACCTGCTGATAGCGTGTGGCTTCGGGATCTATTTCAAAAACCTGGACCGGTTGTACAAATAGATTTCTGTTTCGCCGAAAACCATGGAGCCCGCCTCGTTTTTAGTAGAAGTCTCCGAAAAAGAAATTCGTCGGGAGCGCCAAAAGGCGCGGGAGCTGCGTGCGAGCCAATGGTGGAAGCGCAAGCGTGCGACCGGGATCTGCCATCACTGTGGTCAAAAGTTTCCGCCGAAAGAGCTGACGATGGATCATCTGATTCCGATCATCCGCGGCGGAAAATCGACTAGAGGCAATCTGGTGCCGGCCTGCAAAAAGTGCAATGCCGATCGGAAGTACCGGTTGCCGTTTGAAAAGCCAGATAGTTAAATTGCCGCTTGCCAGCATTGTTTCGTTTAACTACTATCCTCTATGCGGGAGGTGCTCGATATGACTGGGGAAACTTTTCTGGTTCGCACCATGTCCGATACGGTGGAGACCGATATTCAACGTGTGCTCACGATTGCCAACGAGATCTTACCGCGTTACGGCATGAAGCCCTTGAGCTTCGAGCAGCTAAGAAAAATCGCCGACGGGCCATTTGATCTCTTTCTCATTCCGTACATTTTCGCCAAGGAACACGAGAAGGACCACAATCTTGGATTCAATGAAGCGAAGCGCCTAGAAATTAGAACTCACGCCATGGAAATCGCTCGCAAGCATCGATTCGACACCGACCCGCCGGAGTTTATCCCTGGTATCAAGCAATCTCTCAAAGAGACAAAGGACGCGGGTTTGCGCAACGTGCTCCTCACGACCGGTGGCCGGCGCTTCAAGCACCAGGCGATGGAGAACTACGGCATCGGGAAATATTTCGAGGAGATCGTCGATCGCGACGAAACCTATTACGCCAAAGAGCAAGGCCTCTACTACCTCTACCGCAAACACAAGCTTCCCCGACTTCGCATCATTCTTCTCTCCGGTACGGCCAGCTACATCCGGGCCGGCAACAACGCGCACGGCTGCAAAGTCGGCGGCACAGAGCTGGAAGTTTACACCGTGGCGCTCTCGACAGAGTACTCCTACAACGACGAAGAAACGTTACGCGCCGTGCAGCCAAAAGAACTGATTCGAAGTTACGACGAGCTTTTACCCGCGTTGAAAGAGCAGCGGCTGGTTAATTAAGCACACGACAACCTAAACATTCCGGCTAAGCCGCGACCAAAGTAGTCTCCCGGAGTCTTGAAAGACAGGTAGCTCATCCGGTCAAGCTGTCGGGTCAGGCTGTGATCTGTTCGTAAGAAAACGTGGGAATGTCGGCTCGCTCGCTCGCGTGCTCAATCGTGATCCCGCAAATATTGCCGTCACGGTCGACATCAAGGATTGTGTTTTCATCGAGGTCCTTGGTTTCTGCCACCTCAGTGGTGCGAAACTCAATGTAAAGCGTATCCGTGTCTTGAAAATATTTTATCTTCATGGCGTGAATGACCGGTCAAAAAAGGCGTTGTGTATGGTTTCCCCGTCTGGGAGCAGAATAATCCTCAAATATTTTCCTTCCATGTCGTCTATTCGAGCCCATCGGCGAATTCGACCGTCCTTTTGAATCACCTCCTTCACAGGGTGATCTATCACGTACTGAATCCACTCTTCTCGGATTATAGCACGGTCCGGACGACTGCGTAGCTTCAAAGTACCGCGTGAACTTCACGCCTCGATGCTACACAAACCACGACCTGTGTCAAAGGCTTAAATTCGGCATAGTGATTCAAGGGAAATTGTCCTTAAGTATCGGTTCGACCCGCCGGAATTTGTTCCAGGTATCGAATTCCATGTCCAGCGCGCAAACTCGCACGTGCGGCCTCGATACGAGGGTAAATCTTCGGTCGTTCTCCAGCCTAGCCAAACGAATCGTCTTCAGACGCAAAGCCGATCAAGATACCAGCAGCCTTACCGTGTCGGGTAATAATCACCTCTTCTTCTACTGCTATACGCAGGTATCCCGACAGGTCGTCTTTCACCTCGGCCAACGCAACTGATGTCATAATTTGACCCTACAAACACTGCACCATTGCCGCGTAGAAGCTGTTGCCAGACCTGCAGTCTGTCATTCCCGAATGCTTCTATCGGTGTTTCGACTGGGCTCACCACAGACGAAACCATGATGGACCCGCGATAAAAACATTCGGGGGTGACAACTTTGGGATAAATTCTCATAAATGCTTTTGATACCCTGTCAACTCGTTACGGGGAGATTCATTAATTCGATGTTTTGTTATAAGCTGCCGATCAGGAACGCGGAGAGTTTATGGACGTACTAAAATCCTTTCTGACGGGAAGAGTCATCATAAAAACCGGGGACATCACCAAAGAAAACGTGGATGCTGTGGTCAATGCAGCTAACAGCACTTTGATGGGTGGTGGCGGCGTCGATGGGGCGATTCATCGGGCGGGTGGGCCGGAGATAAAAAAAGAGTGCGAAGAGATTCGACGAACGCAGTATCCGGACGGTTTGCCGACCGGGCAGGCCGTGATTACGACGGCGGGAAAGATGGCGGCGAAGTATGTCATCCATACTGTCGGGCCGGTTTACGGGCGCGGTGGAAAAGACAAGGCGGAGCTTTTGGCGGCTTGCTACCGTAATTCACTGAAACTTGCTGCAGACAATAAACTCAAAACGATCGCATTCCCCGCAATTTCGACCGGAGTGTACGGTTATCCACTCGATGAAGCTGCCAAGGTCTCCTCCAGCGAGATTGGAAAGTTTCTAAGTGGTAACAGTTCCATTCACGAGGTCCGGCTGGTTTTTTTCAGTCCATCCGATGCTGACACCTTCTTGAAAAATCACGCGTTCACGAAATGACAAACAGTTAGGCGTAAGGGGTGAGGCGTGAACGGACAAAAGATGAAGGATTAAAGCGGAGAGATGAAAGAAGAACGCAACAGGCACGAGGTAACGGGCATCGACTGACAAAGCAAAGGGATATGCAAGAGTCATTACAGGCCGTGCGCATTGGCATAGAAGGTGTCTTCTACTCGCTTACACATGTGCCGAATCTCGTCCGTTATGGGTCCAAACCGTCGCGTGAGATTCGCGCCAATCCGTCGCTCGTTGAAGAACTGAGCAGAAAGCTCAGATCCTTTGCGGACGCCACAGCCTACGCGCCGCACCAAGTTTTTATCGGCAACATCACGCCGAACGAGCTGAGCCGATTACCTAAGCCCTGGTATGACAATCTGTTAGAACGCGCATTACCCAAGGGCGCTTTCGGCGACGTTGTCGAGCAGGAATCTTTCTATGGCCTTCTCAGCCAGGCCGATCAGTTCAATTTGGTGAGCCTCTGCGAGCCTTGGTTTTGGGATCGTATGACCAAGCCAGACGAGGCTGCCCGGCTTCGACTTAAATCTTTTGCTGAAGTCGAATCGCTAGTCCGGAAAGGCGCGTTGCCGCTTTATTCAGGCGACAAACTGGTGGGCGCTTTTGAGCCCGGCCATACGGAAGACGCGAATCTCACCGCAGAAGTCTTGCTGGAAAATCTCGCCGCTAAAGTGACGGCGGCGCATTCCCTGCGCGCGTTGCTTGATTGTCTTCGGCTGAATCCCGGGGAAGTCGATTACGTCATTAGCTGTTCGGAAGAGGCCGTGGGCGATCGCTACAACCGCGGTGGCGGCAATCTCGCCAAGGCCATCGCAGAAGAGGGCGGCTGCGAAAACGCTTCTGGCTCGGATACAAAAGCCTTCTGCGCCGGTCCGCTGTACGCGATGATTCACGGCGCCAGTCTGATTCAATCGGGTGTGTGTAATAGAGTTGCTATCGTAGCGGGCGGATCGCTTGCCAAGCTCGGGATGAAATTCGAATCGCATCTGAAGAAAGGCATGCCGATCTTGGAGGATGTTCTCGGCGGTTTTGCTGTGATCCTGGGCCCGGCCAAAGCTGGCGAGGCTTGCTTGAGGTTGGATTCTACTGCGTTTCATCCGGTGCGCGCAGGCGGATCGCCTCAGGCGATGGCTGAATTCCTGGTGGAGAAGCCGCTGGCAAAGCGCGGAATGAAACTGACCGACGTGGACCGCTACGCCGTTGAATTGCACAATCCGGAAATCACCGTGCCCTCTGGCAGCGGAGACGTGCCGCGGACGAATTATCTCACTCTAGCTGCGCTGGCGTTTATGCGGGGCCAGATCAAGAAGGATCAGATGGAGGATTTTGTCCGAGGCCGCGGCATGGTAGGGTATGCGCCGACGCAGGGCCATATTCCCTCGGCGATTGTGTACCTGGGTCACGCGTTAGATGCGTTGCGAAAGGGCGAAATAAAGAATGCCCTGTTCATTTCAAAAGGGAGTCTGTTTCTCGGCCGAATGACGCAGCTTTCCGACGGCTGCTCGTTTTTGGTCGAGAGGAACGAAGATTGACGGAGGCCGAATGCTGAAAGGAAAAAAAGTCATCGCCATCGGCGAGCGCGATGGCGTACCGGGACCGGTGATCGCCGAGTGCCTCGGCGGCGCGGGCTTGGAGGTGGTCTTCCAGGTCACCGAGTGCTTTGTTTGAACCGCCGCCGGCGCGATGAATTTCGAGAATCAAGGGATCATCAAGCGCCTGGCGGACCAGTATGGTCCGGAAAATCTTGCGGTAGTGCTGGGCAATGGCGATGCGCAGGGAGCCGAGGTCTTTG
>VBKE01000306.1 GCA_005879605.1 Deltaproteobacteria bacterium | reverse complement strand
GGTTACGCATATCTGAACTTGTTCAGGGGCCCGCATACCTAAAGATAAGTCGTCGGCTTGGAAATCCCTTCGGAGGTGTAGGCCCTCGTCGAGCCTGCCACCTTCTGCCTGGTCAAATTTGCTTTTCAAGTTCGCCCTGCGACAGCCATCCGATGGTCATGAAATCGTTTTCGGCTTGAAAGATAAGCGCGAGCCCGGGCAGTTAAATTTTACTTTTACAAAAGGCAGGTCAGTGCCATGTTACCTACCAGACTTTAGTAGTTTGAGACATTTAGAAATAAGTCCGGCTGTGCCGGCATTGTGGATTATTCCCCTACAATACTGTAGGTGATTTACCTACTCTTACTGAATATCTCTTCAATCGAATCCATGAGGGTTCAGTCATTTGATCGTAGATATGTTTTGTGAACTCTTTGAAATGCAACGCATTTTCGGTTCATGCAAGGTTTTCTTCCTGCCCGTTCATCATTGGCGCGTTCATTGCTCCCATAATTTGCCCAGTCGCGCTGGACGAAAATGCCGGTGGGCAGTTTAGCCCGGAAGGATTACGGCATCAAAAAAGATTTAGGGGGATACTATGAATGTCGAGGCTGTAGCAGGTTTTTCATCTGAACAACATTCAGAAACCTTTAATTCCCCATTCGATATCGAAATGTTATACGAATATCTTCAGGTCTACCGAAGCAGGCCGGGTCGTGAACCCGAGATGTTGTTGATGTTGGCGGTTTTAGAAGACGCGATCCGCTGCTACATAAAGTATTTTGGTGCCAATACGCGGAGCGGGAGACGGCATTTCGAAGAAACCAGGGAGTGGTTTTTCAGCTCCGATGATGACTGGCTGTTTAGCTTTGAGAACGTGTGCGGACTCTTTGGGCTTGATCCGGGCTACATCAGACGCGGTCTCTTGCAATACAAGCAAAAGGATTTGCGAGTCGTTGCTTTGCCGCAACGCCCACTGGCGCAACATATCGCAAACTCCGATTTGCGTTTGGCGTCTTAGCTCTTAACCCAGCCGATTCACTGAGTTTCAGACATATTCCCTCTTTCAGATAATTGGCCCATCCGCAAACGAAGCGGTCAGGAGGCTGGGCCATATTCGGCTGCCGGCTTATTTTCCTTGTATTTTTTTTCCATTTCGGGTATCTATAGCGCTATTCAACAGTGCAGATACTCCTGTATTTGACTATTTTCTTGTTCTCGTGGTCTTCCCCCGCTTTAAGTAATCTTATCAGCGACGCAAAGGATCTTTTGAACACCGGCGTCAAGTTTAACTGGCCTGAGGTCAGGTCGAAGAGCCTTAAAATCTTGCTGGAGTATCAAAACGAAAATGGTACTTGGCAACGGGCTAATTTGGGATCTGGATTTCTGATCTCATCTGACGGACTTTTTGTAACTGCTTACCATGTGATGAAGTTCTGTTTAGAAAGTCAAAAGGAAAAAAGCCGCTTTTCCGCCAGCGTGGATTGTTCGGGTGGCCCTTCAGCCATACGCTACAAGGCCGAAAACGGCGACAGGGAGTTTGAGGTCCAGATCGTCTCTCACCTGAAAGAGGTAGACTCTACAAACGGGAAGGACATCCACACCCCTGACGAGATCATTAAGCCAAAGCCGATGGCGCCATTGGTTTTTCTCACTGGGATTTGAGGGATTTCGAGGAAAACAAAATCAACCTGTTACATCCCGATGCTGATTTTGAATTGACACCCTTGTTGCCTCCTAAGAGAGTTTTCGTCGTGGGATATCCCAAGGACCGCGATTTCGTAATTTCCGAAGGTTTTCTGAACATAACGGAAAAAAATAGCCGGGGGTATTTCGCTGCCGACTACAAGGTCTACACGCCAGCCTACCTGGAAAGCCAAGGTATCTCACTGGACACAAAGTGGGGAATCCGAGTCGAAAACCATATGAGTGGCGGAGCGGTCGTCGACGCCTCAGGATATCTGGTCGGATTGGTTGTCAACGGAAATCATCAAACGGCAGGAATTCTCTCAATCGAGAATGTCTTAGAAACTTTTTTTTCAAGGACCGCCAAATCCGGAGCCTCTCCGTCCGTCGTCCTGAGACCAACAGAGACACCCCTTTACCTTAAGGAAAATCAGTAAAGTAAGCCGCTAAAAACGGCGTATCATCCTCCCGGACTGCATTAGGCCGATTCTTCAGTCAAGCTCGCGATACGATCCACTTTCTCGCCCTCAGCGCTCCGGCCCAGTTTAGAGCGGCCATTGAAGTCTCCTCGCACCGGCTATATTGCTATTAAGGGACGACTTTAGTTAGCTCGCGATTGGGGACTCTCTGGATTTGTCGTGAACTCACATTGTCCGGAGAGGAACTGTAGTATGGGGAATGAGACGTATGGAAGACCCTTGCAGGAGAATCCATACATGAGATCTGCCAGCAACAATAATCTCACCGACGGAATAAAAGGCAAAATCTAGCAGGCCATTGGCATTGGTCTTGCTTTTTGCCTTCGCAGTGGCGTGGCAAAAAAGTCAAGGAAGGGGGCCAGTTATGCACAAAGAACTTCCAGGAAAAATCATCATCATGATACTCGCGGTTTTGATTATGTCCCCTATCACAAAGCGAGTCTTTTCTCAGGAAACGCCAAGTCAGGTCTCCAACATCGATCCGGACAAACTAAAATCATTCGCAAGGGTTTATGTCCAATTCGAGAAGATTCGCGATACTTATCTGCCACGCATCAAAAGTGCTCAAAACGCCCGGGAAACTGACGACATCGAGAAGGAAGCGAGAGCACGAATCGCTGAAGTGCTCAAAAAAGAAGGCCTGACACCTGAATCTTACAGCCACATCGTTAAAGAAATAAATGCCGATGTTGAACTTCGCGCAAAAGCCATGCAGCTGATTGACGAAGAGCGGAAGAAGTCTTAATCAGCGACTTCGTCGGCCGGAACGGTTGTATCTACAGAATAGCCTCCGTTACAACGAATATCCGCCGGTCGCGTGTGCAATTCACCAAAGCGCATTCTCTGATGAGAAAGATTGCTGACCTGTGAACAGGCGTTGTTCAGTTGTAGCGTGATGCCACAGGCAGCGGATTACCATCACAGCCTAAGCCGCCAGATGGTGTATGCTAGCCTTTTTTAGCTTCTGATATTTGCCTCGGCCCAATCTTTTAATTTTCCCTTCTCGCGCCCATCTCGAAAGAGTTTGCCGTATATAGATCGGCTGCTTCTTAGTCCGGCTCGCCTCTTTGACAAATGTCTTGCTCGTGAAGGTTTCGGGAACTCGGCTCAGCACGGTTCTGAGGCCGGTGCCGTTTCGCCCGCGACTCTGTTTTGTCGTGACCTTGCCCGCACCGTCACGTCCGGAGAGCAGCGCAAGCACGGTCTTGTGACGCTTTAGTTCTCTTTCCAATTGGGCCACCTCAGACGTTTTCTGGGAAATTGCCTTCTTCAGCTCGTTCATGTTGGCGACAATGGCGGCTTTTAAGTTTACTGCCATAACTTTCACCTCCTGACTTTTACAGTACTAAACTACAACGACAACTCAAGAGTCTGTTAACCAATTGTGAGATTGCAACTTGCTTTGGGAGTCTCGCCCCGTCTGTTTCGCGGCCGACCACGATAATGTAGTAACTAAACTTCACGACCGCACGATCTCTCACCGGTGGATGCTCTGAGCTGCAACATTGAACTCGCTAGAGCCATTGTGGCTTCGATACCACAAACGGCGTTTTCCCCACGTCGAAGTGCAAACTGAATATCACTAGCAAATCAACTCCTATAGCTGACTAGTTTCCCCAGGATCAAAGCACTGATCTTTCCTCTTGCAACTCGGCGCGCCGGCGCTATTCTAGCTTGCAATGGCCGAGCGCAATTTTTACGACATCCTGGGCGTGAGCCGAAATGCCTCCACTGAAGAAATCCGCAAGGCGTATCGCAAACTCGCTCGAAAATATCATCCGGATATCAACCCGGGTAATAAAGAGGCGGAAAATAAGTTCAAAGAGATCTCGGTCGCCTATGATGCCTTGACTGATCCGGAAAAGCGCAAGCTCTACGACGAATTCGGCGAGGCCGGGCTCGCCTCCGGTTTTGACGCCGCGAAAGCGCGAAGCTATCAGCAGTGGCAGCAGCAATCGACACGCGCCGGCGGCGGCTATCAATTTGACATGGACGATCTCGGCGACCTGTTTGGCGGTCTGGGCGGCACATTCGGCGGCGGCCGCAGGGCTCGGCCGAGTTCGATGCGCGGCGGGGACATCGAGGCCGAGATGGCAATCGACTTTCTCGATGCGGTGCGCGGTTTTCAGACAGCGCTTACGCTCCAGCGTCCCGTTACCTGTGACACCTGTCATGGTAGCGGTACCAAACCAGGAACCGCGCCGACTACCTGTCCCGAGTGCCGCGGTACCGGCCGCAAGTCAGTGGTTCAGGGACCGCTTCAGTTCGAGCAGACTTGCCCGCGTTGCATGGGGACCGGACAACTGCCCGGCGATCCATGCGCTGCATGCGGCGGCGCGGGGCGGGTGCTGCGGCCGGAAACCATTCGGGTCAATATTCCGCCCGGAGCCGAGCCGGGAAAGCGGATTCGCTTGCGCGGCAGAGGCGAAGCGGGTGTTCGCGGTGGACCTGCCGGAGATCTTTACATCGTGCCGCGAATCCGGCCGCACGCCCTGCTTACGCGTTCTGGGCGAGATTTATCCATGAAACTGCCGATCACCGTCGGCGAGGCCATCCGCGGGGCCCCCGTGGAAGTGCCGACGCCGGTCGGAACTGTGAAGGTAAACATTCCCGCCGGCGCGCAAAGCGGGCAGCGGCTCCGCGTTCGAGGCAAAGGGGTTCCCGCTCACGGTCAAAGCCCGGCCGGAGACTTGTATCTGGAGCTCATGGTTCGAGTTCCAAAGGAAAAGATCGCGCAGGAAGTCATCGATAAGATCGACCGGGCCTACACGGAAGACGTGCGCAAAGACCTGCGTCTATAGCGGAGAATCGGAGCGATGGCGCGTAAGTATCTGCGCATTACCGAGGTCGTTAAAGTCTGCGGCGTCGATCAGGAGTTCATCAATCAATTAGAGCGCGAGAGCTTGATCCGGCCCACCGTCCGGCAACGTCAGAAACTCTACTCCCTCGATCAGGTCAATCGTGTTCGCGTGGCCCGCCTGCTCATTGAAGAAATGGGGGTGAATCTGGAGGGAGCCGAGGTGGTCCTCCATATGCGCGAGCAAATGATCGCCATGCAGCGCCAGTTCAACGAACTCTTGCGCCTGCTCCGCCATGAGTTGAAGCGATAGAAGAGCATCCGTTCATTTAAATCGGCGTTCCGGGATTGGTCCCGCGCGCCTCAATTTCAAATCGTCTGTCCTTGTCCTTATCTTTCACGCAAATCTTCTGCTTCCAAACAACGATAGACCGTTCGGCCGGCAAATCTATTCCCAAAGCGAGAAAATTAATTAATGTGCAAATCTTAACAGAGTCTTCACCGTTATCCGCTTCAAACCCCTTGATTTCGCTTCTGTTAACTTTATACTCAGCCCACGTGCGAAGAGTTTGAGCCTAACCAATGAACACGATGGTCACGAATTTAGTGTCTCGTTTTCTTCCGTGCAGTCTCCGCGCTCGCCTGCTTCTCCTTGTCTTTGTCGCCGTGATTCCAGCCTTGGCTCTCATTCTCTACACGGACCGCGATCAGCGGCGGATGGCCGAAGAGGATGCTCGAGAACACTTGGTGCGGCTCTCCCAGGTGATCAACGACGAGAACAAGCTTTTGGTTCAAGGAGCACGTCAACTCTTGACTGTGTTGGCAAATCTGCCGGCCGTGCGAGAGCAAAACGTCACCGCCTGCAACGCGCTTATGGCAGGCATCGCCAAAGAGTATCGTCAATACGTCGACTTAGGCGCGGTGGAACCGAACGGTGTGCGGTTTTGCGGAGGCGATTCGATTCTCGCGGATAGCATCAATTTTCCCGAATCGCATTGGTTCCACAAAACGCTACAAACAAGGGATTTCACCATTGGCAATTATCAAGTCGCTCGACTCACCCGAAGAGCCGTTCTTCCCCTCGCCTATCCATCGGTCGATGAGGCGGGGAAAATCCGAGCGGTGGTGTTTGCCGTCCTGGACTTGGAATGGCTTAAGGTCATGGCGGCAGGCTCGGCGCTGCCTAAGGGTTCCACTGTGACCATCGCCGATGACCGAGGTTTGATCTTGGCGCACCATCCCGGCGGCGAGCCGTGGATCGGCAAGTCTATAGCGGGAACTTCGGTAGACCGCGCGCTTCGAACCGGCCCGGAAGGTCTTCATTCGCTCGAGGGAGTGGACCATATCCGGCGGTTCGCCGTGTTCAGTTCCTTGGGCGGCAGGGGCGAATCCGGGACCGTGCATCTCATACTGAGCACCCCTGAGGACGAGGTGTTTGCGGAAGCGCATCGCATTCTGCGGCGCAATCTTTCATGGCTGGCGCTAGTTGGGTTCGCGGTGTTTGCCGCCGCATGGTTTGGCGGAGATTTTTTTGTCGTCCGGCAGGTCAACAGCCTCTTGACCACTGCCCGGCGGATTGCCGGAGGCGATCTGAAAGCCCGAACCGGAGTGTCCTACGCCTCGGGAGAGCTAGGGCAGTTGGCTCGAAGCTTCGATGAGATGGCGGGTTCTTTGGAAGCGCGTCAGGAGGAAACCATCCGAGCGGAAGCGAAGGCCCGGGAAAATGGGCGTCTGGCCGCGATCGGCGCAACCGCGGCGAGCATTACGCATGAGATCGCGAATCCCCTCACGGGCATGTACGCCACGGTGCAATTCCTGGAACGGCAACTTTCCGAGCTAGATGGCATAAACGCTGATGCGCTACGCGGGGACGTGGAGAATTTGCGAGACGAAATCGACCGGCTGCGCGCGCTGCTTCAGGACTTGCGATCTTTCGTGCGCTCAGGCCAGCTTGATCTGAAATCCATTTCCCTCCGGGAAATTGCCGCTGAGATCTTGACCATGGAACGGCACAACCATAATGAACGCCGCATTGAGGCCGATCTCGATTTTTCCGCTTCGCTACCTCGCGTGATGGCCGATAAACAAAAACTCAAGCAAGTTCTCCTCAATCTTTGTAAGAACGCGGCTGACGCGATGCCCGAAGGGGGGAAACTGAAACTCCGCGCGTTCCAAAACGGCAATGAAATAGTGGTGGAAGTGAAGGACTCGGGACCTGGAATTCCCGAGGAAGTGAATGTCTTTGAGCTCTTCACTACGACGAAATCTCAAGGACTTGGATTGGGTCTGGCCATCGCCCGCCAGATCGTCGCCGCTCATGGCGGCGAAATTTCCTACACCAGTGAGCCCAACAAGGGAACAGCTTTTCGCCTCACGATTCCCTTGACGACAGCCGATTCCCCGCAGCGCAGCGTAACAACGTAAACATCGCGGTGTCCGTGAAATACGAAGCCGGACTCGGGCCGCATGTCGGGGGTGAGATTTCACAAATTAACCAGGATTAGAAATTGAAAAAATCTTGCTGTTCAAGCCTTCTGATTGCATGGGTGCTGTGGGCGGAAACCACATCGACGGCGGGCAGTTATTGGACGCCAATAAACCGGTTTGAGCTGAGATCTCAATGTCAAAATAGCCTCAAGAAAAAGGTGAATTCATGGCACGGCCGAAAAAACGTAAACATTGGTACGAATGTGGTCCATCTCAGGCATAAGAACATAGCGATTACTTATTCGTGTCTGCCCGGCAACGTAGACCCCGGACCGAGACGAACGGAGTGAAAGAGAAAACCGCGCAAGTAGCTAAACCAAATCACTCACCGTTTCAAACCGTCAGGATAAATCTCTTTTACGAGGCGTCTCGTCGCCCAATGAGATCGTCTGCGCCATTCTAATTTTTGTACAACGATTTGAAGAAACCCTCTTTTTCTAGTTCGTCGAGAATTGTGAAGTCGATAAATCGATGGGGGTCAGCGGTTTTGGCCGCGGGGATTCGGTCCAAGCCTTCGAGAATCGTCTTCACGCCCTCGATCGAAGTGCGCGGCACTTTAAGCATGTGACGCGCCTGCAGCGCATAGGCTTCTTTAGTTTCGTCCCGGTTTTTCGCGCGAGTCCACTTTTGGATTACGTTTATGCTGAAATTTTCATCTTCCAAATAAGTCTTCATGCCCTCCAGAAAACCTTTCATAAAGCGCTTGGCGACATCTCGCTGGCCTTCGAGGAAGCGCTTTCTGGTCACTACGCTTCCCGTGATATAGGTCTTGTTGAGCTTGGTCATATCGAATAGCTCGGTGAAGCCCAGGTTCTTTGCCCGGATGTTACTCGGTATCGAGATCGGCGCCGCGTCGATCACGCCGTTTACCAGGCCCTGAACCAAAAGACCCATTTCGTTGAGCTGAACCATTGTAACGTCCGTGGCCGGATCTAAGCCCCACATCTTGAGCATCGCCCTGGCAAGAGGTGACACCGACTCTTTTGCCCTTGAGGTCCTGCGGCGTTTTGATTTTCGAGCTGACGATAAAACTATAAAGCGGCTTATCGAGAATCGCGCCCATCAATAGCGTGTCCGCTCCGTTTAGATTGGAGCTGACGCACGCGTCGGTGACCGACTGGGCGATGGATACCTCACCGGCGAGAAGTGCCTGCAGCGCCGTGATGCTGCTGGCATGGATTAACTCGACGTCGAGTCCGTATTTCTTGAAGTGGCCGGCCTCGTAACTGATCCAAGGAATCGCCTGATTGACCGTGATCGCGCTGTAGGCGAGCCGCAAAGGTGTGGCTTTCATCGTTTCGGCAGCGGTTCCGGTGCGTCCCGTTACTGTAAGAAACGCCGCGGTCGCTAGGGCCAACGCGGAATGCAGGAAATAAAAAACCCTTTTCATCTTTCGACCTCAAAAACCTGCTGTAAATTCGTCCGGTCTTACGTCCGGAGCTTTTTTGAGAAGGCGAACTTCGTTCGTCCGAAAAGCACCTCATCGTCTTTCCCGCGAAAGCAGGAATCCAGAAGTCTTATGTTCTGGATTCCGGCTCGCGCACAAATCCTATACTGCTCTAAACGGGGAGTCCATACGTTTTGACTTGCTCCAGCTTTAGTAAAAACGGGACAGCTATTCACCGTGCCGATCCCGGCAAATATTGTTTCATGCACGTGCCTTGGAGCATTTCTAACCGCGGCCTAATTTGGTAATATTCGCTCGGCTTCTGACTGATGCGGGGGGGTTTTACATGGCGCGTGACAAGATCGGCTATCGGCTTTTTGACGTGATTTTGATCTCGAGCGCTTGTTGCGCTCTTTATTTTCTAGAGCTGGGAAATGCTCCGTTCTTCGATAAGCAGGAACCTCGTGAAGCATTGGTGGTCTGGGAAATCAATCATTCGGGAAACTGGATCTTGCCCATGCGCAATGGAAACGAAATTCCGTCCAAGCCTCCTTTATACCACTGGCTCGCGGCTCTCGCGTCGCAAGCCGTAAACGAGTTAGATGAATTTACCGTCCGATTTCCATCAGCGTTTTTTGGCACCGCAGGAGTCCTCCTGACCTATTTCGCCGGTGCGAGCCTCTGGGGCCGGAGCGCCGGGCTTGTTTCCGCAATGGTTTTGGCGACGAGCTTTGAGTGGCGGCAGGCGGCCAAAGCCGCCAGAGTCGATATGACCCTCACCTTTGTTATGCTGTGCGCGTTCCTTTATTTCGCCTGGCTATATCGCAGCGGAGGCGGTCGAATGAAATCCCTTGTCCTAGGAATTTTCTTGGGGCTCGCAGCACTGGCTAAAGGGCCTCTCGGAGTCGTCGTTCCCGGTTTTGCCTACTTGATGTTTCTCTGGTTGCGACGGGACTTGGCTTTTGTCAAAAAACTCCATCCCTTCGTGCTTCTCGGTACTTGCGCCGTTGTAGCGGGCTCGTGGTACGCTTTGGCTCTGTGGCAAGGCGGCAAAGACTTTTTGAATGTGGTAATTAAAGAAAATTTCTCTACGGTTGTGGGCGGAGAGGCTGGTCATCCCCATCCTTTCTTTTGGTACATCCCCTTTTTTTTCCAGAACGCTGCGCCCTGGAGTCTTTTCACTATCCCTGTCGCAATCTGGCTATACCGCTCCCGACACCAATTGGACCAAGAGGGTTTACTCTATTTCGTTGTCTGGTTTTCCGCGGGCCTCGTCTTCTTCTCCGTGTTTAAGCAAAAGCGCTCGGTTTATATCCTTCCTCTTTATCCCGCGTTTGCGCTTCTTGTTGGAGTCTGGTGCCAGAAATTAGCGGACGCGACCGCGTCCTTCGCGCGATTTCTTGCGAAACCTGTGGCGTATTTGAATGCTGCGGTCTTTCTTTTGTTTTCGGTGGCGTCACTCCTTCAAGCCGCCCCGGGTCTCGTAAAACTTGTAAGTTCTGAGCTTTACCCCAAAGATCAAGCCCAGTTCCTCATCGTGGGGGATTTATTATCTCAGCAGCGATCGGCCGTTTTTCTCTGGGCCATCCTTAGCGCATTGGGGGGACTGCTTCTCGTCGCGTTTGCCACAAAAGACGCTTGGCAAGCTTATTTCGGCTGTACGGGTGCACTGATGGTTGTATCCTTAGTGTTTGTGCAGCGCTTCGATACTGATCTGGCCCGGCGATATAGTTTTAAACAATTTACGCAGCATGTGCTCTCTACCGTTAAAGATAAGCCGCTGTACTTCTACCGCTCAGGCGACTTTGGCGTTACGTTCTACGCTGATAGGCGCTTGCCAATTTATACAAACTCTTTCACCGGCGAGCATTCGCCCTTTTACCTGCTCTGCTGGGAAAATGACTGGAAACGGATCCGCGATAGACGCGGAGTGACCCTTGAGTACGCCAGTGAAAATATAGATCGTCAAATACCCGAACGAGGCCGGCTCTATCTTGTCGAAGTTAATGGACCGGACAAGCCGAGAACTGCCTTAGGACGGAACGCTTAACGACTCTATAGTGGCAATCTTGTTAGACAGCTATTGAAGAGATGAATTCGAAACTCAATTGAAAAAACTCTCCGGCCGCTGCGCAACCGGCGGAGATTCAGATACTCGCCTATTCGCCATGTTGCGGCGATCTTGTTCTTTTTTCCTCGAGTCGACGAATGGTGCCGGTTTCTTCTACCGCAACGGGAAATCCGTCCAGCTTCGACGGAATTTTATTCATGATATCGGTGGTCTTTTTCACCACGAAAACCTTGATACATGGACTGCCGTCGCATTCACCGATGGCGGTTCCGACGACACCGGGAATCGCCATCAAACGGTCCGTATGCTGCTTGAGGGCTTCCTGAATTGTCGTTCCCGCCATGCGAGTTTCCTCCCGATTCCGTAAACCGACCTCGGAACCGCAGGTTATTGTTGCAAGTAGAATCGGCAACAGCGCTATCAAAGTAAGTGGTGCTTTCAACGGATAATCATGAAAGGAAAGTAATGATCAATCAGTTTTCGCCGAAAAATCGCATTGCGTCGCCTTTCCGTGAATGACCTTTGCTCTCAAAGTGCCGAGACTAAAATAATCAAACGCCCCGACACTATTGTCCATCGATGGAGATGGAGACTCCGAAAGCCTCGAAAGCACCCAGCACCAGAGCTATCGGATTGGCAATCGCGGTCCTGCCACTTTTATCTCCTGCGAAGAGCAGGCCCACCGGATTCACCGGATTCACTCCGGATTTTGTGACGAGCAACGAACCTGAATCGCCGGCCTTAATAAACGCGCTTCGTGATCCAACGATGATTTGATCAATAAATCGCGCCCTCCCCGAATCATAATCGACGAAAACAGTCGCGTCGATTCCCGTCACCTGACCTTGTGTGAGTCGGGTCGTTTCACCATATTTCTGCACGTTCTGACCTACAAAGGCTGACACAGTCGCCGACTGAGGCGTCCCGTAACCTCTTCGAAGTGTGGCGTTGCCCAAAAGCGAAATATCGGATAGCGCGATCGCCGCATCCACGGTGTTGTTGGCGGAATCTGAGAATACAATCGGCACGAAGAAGGCCAGTGTGCCGATAACGTTATTGGAATTGACGCGGCATCGAGTATCGGCGAGTCCCGGCTGGAGAATACTGCTATCGGGAGGCGCGTTGTTTTCCAGGGCGTAAACATGATTGTTGCTGAGAGCGTATACTTTCCCTTCAGAATCTGTAACTCTCGCACCGATCGTACCCGCCGAGCAACGAATACTCTTTCCTATCACCATGACGTCATTTTGATTTCCGGTGGAAACTCCAATGGGCACCGGCCTGGGAAAAGTAGCTCGCGGGTTAGTCGGAACACGAACCGCCTCCGGCGCAGCCTCCTTGTCGGCCGCGCCCAAGGCGTGAAACGGGCCGGTCACTTCAACCTCAACGGGAAGACCCTCGAGGTTCGTGGGAATCTTCATGATCGCTTCTGATCTGGTAAAAACCTTAATGGCCGGCTGCCTGTTTGCTGTGAGTCCCACGGCGGTTCCGACGACATTCCGATCAGCCATCAGCTCATGGGAATGGCGCCGATGGACGCTAATGGCAGGGGCAAGAAACTCTCGCAGACCTTGAAGGGGATTTGGAGCGGTCGTTTGTGCTTGGAGGGCACTGACCCATACGGCACAAAAAACAATTGCCACCGTAAACACATTGATAATGCGCTTGCGCCAATACAGTGATCCGTTCATGGGCAAACCCTCCTCGGCAAATCATGCAGTTATTATGCTGAGCTTTTGTGGTTGATATCGTAAACGCCAATCGCCGCCCGGTCAATGGCCTTTGCTGGAATGAGCTTTAATTGCCGATCGCGCTTATTTCCTCGGACTGATAGTCCCCAGTGGGATCTCCCCGAAACAAAACACCGCTCATGGGCCTGCGGCAGGCCTTTTCTCATCGACCTAAAGAGCGTAGCGCCGTTTTTAAAAACCGGTCGTCCATGAAACCTTTAGGATCGAAATTGGGACGCTCTTTGAGAGTGGCGATCTCCAGCTCGGCGCGCTGCATGACGCCTTCAGGAGTGAGCTCCGGCACGTAGGCGTCGCGCATGAGGTCATAAAGCGAGGTTGCCACTTCTTTATCGACCTGACCGTGACGCATGATCATTTCGATACCGCCCTCGCGGTTCTCGCGGATGAAAAGCAACGCCTTCGTGACCGCCGTAACCACACGCTGAACAAGATCGGGCTCCTCCTGAATCACTTTGGCCGTGGTAAGCAGAGCGCTGAAGGGAACATTTTTAAAAACGTCGCCGACATAGATCAGCCTTCTGAAACCTTCTTTGAGCAAATTCCGGTCTCCGGGAGGCGCCATGAGGGCAGCCGCTGCCCTTCCTTGCACGAGCGCCGCCGTCTTGCCCTGATCCCCCGGGATATTGAGGTACTCGGCAAAATTGGGGGAAATTTTGTATTTGGCCAGCAAGGCGACCAGAACGCTGTACGTTGAACCTCCGAAAGTCACGGCGATCTTGCTGCCCTTGAGATCTTCCAGCCGTTTCACTTCGGGGCGGGTCACGAGACTGAAAGGAATCTGGTTGAAAATCTGGAGCACGATGCGGATCTGCTCGCCGCGAAACATGGCGTGCATGGACGGCCCGAAGGCCGAAGCGAACGGAACGCTGCCGGCCACCAGCGCTTGCACGTTCACGGAGTTGCCGCGCAGAAACACAAGCTGCACATTGGTCACTCCCATTTCATTATAGAACCCTTTGTACTTCGCAGCGGCCAAAGCGAGATGCTGCAAATTTCCCGCCGACGGCATCGAAACGTACACCGGTTTGGTGTATTGACCGTGGACGGGGGCCGAAGAAAGCAAAATAGCGATGCTCAGGACCATCAACTGTACGATCTTCATGATCTTCCCTCTTGCAACTGGTTCAGCCGCGAAGTTCCAAAAATCATCGCTAGACTCCAGGTAAGTAATACCGCTGCTGCCGCCAGCCGTTGACATACGCCATTCCAAACTGTTCTTATATCATTTCCACCTGCGATAGTCGTGTGAAAAACGGTAGCCTAGAAACCCATTGACGTCGGAGAAAATAGGTTGATAGAGTGAGACACGTTTAGAATTCTAACCTAATAAAAACCGCGCCCCTCGCGGTTTGGGAGGAAAGCTATGGCAATCGGACTTTCTCACGGCGGTTCGAACGTGTATTCATCGTCGGAGCAATCGCGCCAACTTTGGGTGGCCACAAAGGACGGCTTGGTCCTTCTCGAGCGTTTAGACGACCGGGCCTGGCGCGTGAGTCATCGCGCGCTCCGCGGTCTGCATATCAGCTCCATTATCTTCGAGCGGACGAGTGGTCTCATGTTTGCCGGCGCCTTCTTTGGTTCCGTTCATGCAAGCGCGGATGGCGGAAAAACCTGGGAGCGCCGCGACAAGGGTCTAACGATGGATGACGTTTACAGCCTCGCCTCCACGGTTGTCGACGGCCAGGTCCGAGTCTATGTGGGAACACAGCCCGCGCACCTTTTCTGTAGTGAAGACCTTGGGCAACACTGGACAGAACTGCCAACGCTCCGCTCGGTGCCGAGCGCGCCGACCTGGTCGTTTCCCGCGCCCCCGCACGTCGCGCACACCAAGTTTATTACCTTCGATCCCCAAGATCCGACTACCATCTATGCTTGCATCGAGCAGGGCGCCTTGTTGAAAAGCACGGACTCAGGAAAGAGCTGGATCGAGGTCAATGCCGTGGGTTTCTTCCGCGATAAAGACCGCCCCGCGGAGCATTTCTATGACGTTCACAAAGCGCTCATCGACCCGCGCGATCCGAAGAAAATCTTTGTCACGGGCGGAGCAGGTTTTTATGTCACCTTGGATGGCGGAAGTCGTTGGGAGCGCTGGAGCAGCCCCGACTGGGCTGAGGACGTCTATCCGGACGGCTTCGTTTTGAGCCCGCGCAATCCGGATCTCATGTTCGTCGCCGCCGCCGAACACAACCCTACCACCTGGCACAAAAGCGCCTATGCCGGAGGTCAAATCTACCGCAGCGCGGAAGGCGGCCGGAGTTGGCAACGACTAGGTGGAGGACTCCCTAACAGTCTGAAGCACGAGTTCGGCGCGTTGTGCATCGAGGACTGGAACGGCGGCTGTTCAGTCTTCGCGGCCACCACGGGAGGCGAGGTTTACGGCAGCGACGACGGCGGCGAGAACTGGTCTCTCATCGTGTCCGGCCTCGCGCCGATTTCCAAGAAGGGGCACGAACGTCTGCTCGCGGCGAGCTGAATGGGTTCTTCGGATCAACATCCCGGAACCACGCTCGCGCAGAGTCTGCTCGGCCAAAGCGAGCGCGAGGCCTCCATGACGCCGATGGACGCCGTATTGGATGCGGCGCGCCAGGAACGTCTCACGGCCGATCAATGTTTTCGGCTCGTGAGTCGTTTGTGGACCCTCAAGCGCCTCATGTATTACGTCTACGGCGGTTGGGCTCAAGGCATCAACTTGAACGACTATCCGCCCGCCGTGGCTTATCTATTCGGCAAGCAGATTTACGATGAGTCCACCCATGAAATGCAGTATCTCGACGAGATCCTCCGGCGCCGGTGGGTACGCACGCAAAGGAAATTTTTTGAACATCCCTACGGCCAGTTTGCCACGGCGAGCCGGGTGAGCGCCTATATCTTCTGTCTTCGCGCGCTGGCCAACTATCCGCAAAATCTCCGCATTGCCGCTTTGAACCTCGGGCCGAAGGTCATCGAGCTGGCTTGGACGGAGCGCTTTGCACGCTCGTTTCCTGACGATGCCATCCGCGCGCTCTTCATGAGCCAACTTCCGGAAACCCGGAGTCACATACTCATGGGTCGCTTTCAGGTCGAGCGCTTTGTACAGAAGGAAGTCGACGTGCAGCTGGCCACGCGCCTGTGCGCCGAAACCCGGCGCGATTACCTGTTTTTTCTCGAAGAGGGCGCGCGGTTTGTCTTGGGGTTAAAAGAGGAAACGACGGGAGAAGTGATGGTGTCGGCCGATATCGATTGATGCAAACGCGTTCAACCTTGAACCATTTGAAGACTGGAACTGTTCAAGCCGTTCGAATCGTTCAAGCCGCAGGTCAACGTAGCCAAGGTCAGTGAGCATGATGCCGGGTTTGAAGATCGATCATGAGAAGTGCACCGAATGCCGCATGTGCTATGTGGCGTGTCGTGAGATCGATATCAACGCAGTCATCGTATCATCCACGCCCAAGCATCTTTTGGAGATCGACGAGCGATGCATCTATCCGAAGTGCACCGTTTGCCTCATGTATTGTCCCGCGGAAGGATCGATTGTCGATGCAAATAGCGGGAGATCGCTGGTTCCTCCGCCTCCCGAAGTGTGGACCGAGGAAATGCGGTGGCCACGTACCGCGGCGCCGAAACGTGCATAACATGTAAAGCGCAAGGAGATTTGCATGCAGCCGCTTTTACAAGATTTTTTAGATAAGTGGGTCTACCCCACGGGTTTCAGCGGCCCGGGAGTTGATTTTCGCTTGCGCCAGACTGAGCGCTGCATCCCGCCCTGGGATAAGCTTGTCACCCAGGCGATTCAATCCGCCGAGCAGGATCTCAAAGCGGTAAGTGACGAGTGGAAGGCGGCGCGGGCTCGGGCTGGATACGCGGCCGAGGGACCCTTCATGTCAATCAAGCAAATGTCAACCCAGATTCTTTCCGTCACGGTTGACGAGCAGTCGAAATACATCGATCTTCAGCGCATGCGCGCGCGTCAGATCTGGGATGAGGTCAAGCACGGCCAACTGCACGCGGACGTGCTTCTCCGCGGCGGCTGGATCAAGCGTGAAGAAGAGCTGATGAACGACGCGCGAGCAAACACGCAGCCCAAGCTCTCCTACTTCGGGATGACCGCGATGTTTCCGCACATCCATCCGCTGGCGCGGGCGGGGCAGCATTATTACATCGAAGCGATGGCCTGCCTGGGAATCTCCGCGACGCTCAGCGTCATCGACGATTCTCTGATCCGCCACCAGCTGCGCAGCCAAGAAGCCGAAGAGATGATGCATTTTATGGAAGGGAAGTATCAGATCGACGCCTATGCGCTCACGCCGGAAGATCAAAAGCCCATTGAAGAGGTCTTCGATTTCCTGCTCAGACCCTGGGTGTCGGAGCCAAGCCGGGCGCTGGGTGGCTCAGCTTGAGATGAGTTCGACATGAAAATGCGAATTGAAGAAGCTCTCTGCATCGCCTGCGGCCTCTGCCGAGAAGTCTGTCCGGAGGCCGCCATCCATCCAAAACTGCAAGACATCCACCACATGTACGAAGTCATTGAGCATCAATGCACGGGCTGTGAAGACTGTTTGCCTTACTGCCCGGCGCCGGGCGCGCTCATAGAGTACGATCCCACCGGCGTCACGTCATAACTATTCCCATTGACTTTGGCTATCGCGGACGGCCGATCGTAAAAAAAGCCTCGGCGGCGTTAACAACAAAATACCGCCTAGCCAGGTGTTTGATTTCAGCTTTGTGAATCGCGCCGCTCGCTGAGTATCGTTTGTACGCTAGCGGAGAAAAGACCATGACTGACTCGAATGTCTCAACGGCAAATCCGGCTGGACTAAAACGTTATCCAGTACTGATCGCGGGAGGCGGGCCCGTTGGATTGGCATTAGCCATCGAGTTAGGCTGGCGCGGGATCCACTGCCTCGTGGTCGAACAAGGCGACGGCACCGTGGACTTCCCGACCACCAACCTTGCCAATACTCGAACTTGCGAACACCTGCGCCGTTGGGGTTTGGCCGACCGAATGCGGTACGACTCCGGTTATCCAACCGATTATCCCCGGAATTATGTCTTCGTGACGCGCATGAATGGTTATGAAGTGGCGCGCTTCGATCATCCAGCCAATGGCGATCCCGCTTCCCGCTCCCCCTACAGCCCGGAAGGCAGGCTCTGGATCTCAAAACCCTACTTTGATCCGGTACTCCACGAGCACGTAAGCACTCTGCCCACAGTCGAGGTTCGCTACCGAACTTCATTCGAGTCTTTCCAACAAGACGGACAAAAGGTCACCGCCCAAATCGTCGATACCCAAACCGGACAACCGACCAGGATCGAGGCCGATTATCTGGTGGGTTGCGACGGCGGCAAGAGCAGCGTTCGGCACCGGTTGGGCATCCAGTTGCAAGGCGTTTTTGCCCAGGGAATGAACGTCGCGGTCCTGTTCCGCGCGCCGCTGTTGTCCGTGAGCCGTCACGGTCCGGCGGTGCAATATCAAATCATCAATGCGCAAATCCAGGGGGCAATCGCCGCCGTGGATGGGAGCGAGTTGTGGCGTTTGAACATTCGAGGCGTCCGCCAAGAACATTTGGATTCGCTCAACGCGCCGGAGAAGCTCCGCCATGCGCTGGGTGAAAACATTCCGTTCGAACTTCTGGCCGTGCGTCCATGGACGGGCCACTGCCTGGTTGCCGAACGTTATCAGCAAGGGCGTGTTTTTCTCGCCGGTGACGCGGCGCATCTTCTATGGCCCGCTGGCGGCTTCGGCATGAATACCGGAGTTGGCGACGCGGTAGATATCGGCTGGAAACTGGCGGCGGTGCTCCAAGGCTGGGGAGGGCCGCGCTTGCTGGACAGCTACGGACTGGAGCGTCGGCCCGTCGGGATGATCAACGTGACCGAGGCGGGAGAGATGCGCGCGGGGTTCGATAGCCAAATCCCTTTCTCGCCCCTGCTCGAAGAAGACGGCGAAGAAGGAAATCGACTGCGAGAAAAAGCGCGCGCGGTCATTCTTCGCACCCGCGCCAAAGAGTTTCAGCACGACTCAGCCGGCATCGAACTGGGCTACCGTTATGAGAACTCGCGGATTTGTGTGTCTGATGGCAGTCCGCCGCCCCCCTTAGATCACGGTCTCTATGTTCCTTCGACATGGCCTGGAGTCCGCGCGCCCCACGTCTGGCTGCGGGATGGCCGTTCCACGCTCGATCTATTCGGCAAGGGCTTTACGTTACTGGTTCTTTCATCGCAAGGCATCGACGGCTCCGCCTTCACCGATGCGGCAAGACAGGCTGGCCTGCCGCTCGATATCGTTTCTTTGGATGAGCTTCAGGTGCGGGAGGTATACGAGCGCCCCTTGGTTTTGGTTCGTCCCGACGGGCACGTGGCATGGCGCGGCGATGCGGTGCCCGCCAATGCTGCAGAAATCATTGATCAAGTGCGTGGCGCCCGGCAATAATATCTTCCAGCACTCGATTACTGCATCACTCGCTCTTTCTTTCTTTTCACGTTGTAGCTTTATCCCATCTATGGTCTAATTCCGAAAAAAAAGGAAGCTGATTTTTGCATGACAGCAGGAGCCGGTTTAACTGGTAAAGATCTGTATCCCCGTTTTTCCGACGAAGAGTATGCTCGACGCTATCGGGCCGTACGGAACGCGATGCAGAAGGAGAACTTAGATGCGATTCTGATTTCCGGAGCGAGAGGTTCGCCAGAGGTTCATTATCTTTCAAACTATTTGGCCCAGTCGCCCTGCTGGCTTTTGTTTCCCCGCGACGGCGATCCGACCGTCTTCATTCATTTCTTCAACCATCAACCTTGCGCCAAGGCGCAATCTATTGTCGAAGATGTCCGCTGGTATGGCCCCTCCCCGATAGACAGTATCGTAAAAGAAATCCAACGGAGAGAGCTGGCCGACAGTAAAATCGGCATCGTGAGCCTCAGAAGCATCGCTCACGGTCACTTTATGGCGCTGCAACGGGAATTTCCTAAAGTCGAATTCGTGGAATTCGGCCCGGCGTTCAATCAGATAAGAAGAGTCAGAAGCGAAGAAGAGTTGCCCTACTTGAGGCGAAGCGGCTATCTCACCGACCTCGCCTGCGAGGCGTTAGAGCGAGAGCTCAGGCCCGGCATGACCGAGCAAGATATCCTGTCCGTAGTATATAGCGCCTACCTCAAGAACGGCGGCGAGCCCGGAATTCATTTCATCGCGACGACGCAGATGGATGATCCCGACCGCTTTGTTCCATGGCAGCGCCCCACGACGCGCACCATCAGCGTGGGGAGTGTGGTCATCACCGAACTGACCGTTAGTTTCTGGGGCTACTCGACGCAGATCCATCGCCCTTTCGCCATCGGGCGCGAACCTTCCGCGATTTATCGAAAATTGTTCGACGTGGCGTTGGAGTGCTACGAGAACGTGCGCAAGATTTGCAAACCCGGCACTACCAGCGAGGAAATCATCGCCGCTACTGCGGTCATCGAAGAGAACGGCTTCACCACTTACGACAGCGTCTTTCACGGCGAAGCTGGCAAGGGCCCCGAGCTGGGGACGAGTTCCGCAGCGCATCCTTTGGAAAAATGGACGCTGGAGGAAAACATGGTGCATGTGATACAGCCGAACCCGATAACCAAGGACTTGCGCGCCGGCCTGCAGCTCGGCGCCGCGGTCCTCGTGACAAAGAACGGCGGAGAACCGCTGCACAACTATCCATTCAAATTCCCCGTGTGCGGATGAAATTTGGATGCTAACTATCTATACTTTTTCGTTATCCCGGGGCTTCTCTCCATCGGGTTGTGGTGGTGTGCACGCGCAGGGAAAGGAAAACTTGCAGCGCTGGTTCTAAGCGCCGGTCTAGCAGCGCTTCTTGTAACGAAGCCAGGCTGGGTGTCCCTAGGCTTCAGTTTCCAATTGCTCATTGGGATTTTCTCGTTTATGGTCCTCCCTTTGGGTGGCATTGCTATAGCGTGGCTTCTCGCCGCAAGGTTACAATGGGCTTGGATATTGCTGGTAGTCGGACCAATCGGATATTTCTTGGGATTTGTTTTGGGAGCTAACCTGTGGATTCTGATGGGTAACCGAATTTAGAGTGATCGGCCCCACGATTTGAACCAAGCTTCATTCCTTTGCTAGGATCGCTCAGTCAAACGAAAGCCCATCAAGGAGACTCACATGGCTAAGAACGGATTCAAGGCAATGGACTCGGATATGCACGTCATGGAGCCCTGCGACCTTTGGCAACGCTACATCGATTCCAAATTTGCCGATCGCGCGCCGATCGGGCTCTCACGACATAAAAGAGATCTGGGCATCCAAGTCGAAGGCAAGATCATGCCGCGGCCCGCGGAAAAACCGAATCCTGCTCTTGGGCCGATTCGCGAGCGAATTCTCAACGAGAAGTATCGCGAAGAGGAAGCACGCAACTTCGATAATGTCGCTCAAGTCCGCGCCATGGACAAAGAGGGACTCGATATCGCGATTCTCTATCCCAGCCGCGGTTTGTTCGTTCTCGCCGTGGATGGCTTGGATCCGGATTTAGCAGCGGCCATCGCCAAAGCATACAACGACTGGATGTACGAGTTCTGCAAAGCCGCGCCGGACAGAATGTATGGCGCTGCCATCGTCGCGCCGCATGATGTTTCATCGGCCGTCGAAGAAACCCGGCGCATAGCAAAAGAACTAGGATTCAGAAGTATCCTCATGCGGCCGAATCACGTGAATGGCCGCCGATGGAGCGATCCTTATTACGATCCGCTGTGGTCGGAGTGCCAGAAGTTAGGCGTTCCGGTCGGATTCCATGAAGCCGGCCGCGTATTTCTCCCGCAGCCTGCCTTATCGCAGTTTATCCCGAGCTTTACGATGTTCAACACTCTGTCATTCCCGATGGCCAACATGCTGGCCTGCGCCGACATGATCTACGGCGGCGTGATGGAACGGTTTCCGAAATTGAAGGTTGCTTTCCTGGAAGGCAACTGCTCGTGGATTCCCTGGCTTCTCTGGCGCATGGGCGAATACGCAGAGCTCACGGGCGCCGCGGAACATCCGGAAGTTAAACTCGATCCGCTGGAATATTTTCAGCGGCAGTGCTGGGGTTCGGTGGAATGCGATGAGATCACCGCGAAGAATCTTCCCGACTTCGGCCTGGAAGACAATATCGTCTTTTCGACCGACTACCCGCATCTCGACGTAAAATATCCTCACGCGGTGGAAAGCTTCTTGAAACTGCCCTTCAGCGACACGACGAAGCGGAAATATTTATGGGACAACTGCGCGCGGCTATACGGCTTCGCCTCGGAATAAACAACCGCGCTTCGGCTGAAGGCGAGGCGAAGAACGAAGCCTATATCGGCGGCCGTTTTTCGTACCAGCGCGCATGCTGCTGGTAGGTATACGCTGCGCGCAAGACGGTTAGCTCATCGAAAGGTTTTCCCACCAGCTGGAGTGCCACCGGGAGATTCGCCCGAGAAAATCCACACGGGATAGAGATGGCGGCGAGTCCAGCCAAATTGAACGGCGCGTGATATTCCGGCGCAAGATGCTTTCTCAGAGTGTCGAGCGCGTCCACTTCCTCAAACTTCGGCGCCGTGCTCGTCTGGCACGGCAAAGCGAGGACATCCACTTTTTGAAAAACCTCGGCGCATTCTCGTTTGAGCTGACTACGAATCCGCTGCGCATGCAGGTAATCCGCCGAACCGGTGAGCACACCAAAGTAAATCCTTGCCCGGCGTGCCGTGGCGCCGGTCTTGATCGCAGTTTTGGCCTCCTCTCGGTGACCGGCGTAATGTTCGTTGTAGTAGATCACCGCATTGGCTTGAGTGGCGTATTTCAATGTCGGGAGCGAAACATTTTGAATTCGCGCCCCGAAAGATTCCAGCTCGCCTATCGCCTCGTCAACCAATTGAAGAATTTCAGGACTGGTTTTCTCGCGACAGAGAGCAATAAAGTCGCGCGGAACGCCGATCACCATCCCGCGTACGTCCTCCCGAAGAGCGTTGCCGTATTCCGGAACCGGCACGTTGATGGAAGTCGGATCTTTGGGATCATAGCCTGCGATGGCTTGCAGCATGTGCACGGCATCCTCGACAACTCGCGTCATGGGCCCGCAGTGATCCAGCGACCAACCGAGTGGCGCGAGTCCGTGGCGGCTGACCCGACCGTAGGTCGCTTTGAAGCCAACGATCCCGCAGAGAGACGCGGGATTGCGGATCGAACCTGCCGTGTCTTCACCCAATGCGCCCATACAGAGCCCCGCCGACACCGCCGCGCCCGCGCCAGTACTGGAGCCGCCCGTGATGCGCTTGAGATCCCATGGGTTGCGCGGCTGCGGCGGCTCGCTCGGCATGCTGCTCATAGCGAGCTTGCCCAGCAGGATGGCGCCGCCTTCGCGTAGTTTGTTTACCGCTGTGGCATCGCCGACCTGCTTCGCCGCGCTGGCGTCCAAGCCCCGAATTTCCGCCGGCGCTTCCTTCACGTCGAGCTGGTCTTTCACGGCCACGGGAATGCCATGCATCGGTCCGCGATAATTTCCCCGCAGGATCTCGGCTTCGGCGATGCGAGCTTCTTCCAGAGCCGTATCGGCCATGAGATTGACGAAGGCATGAAGCTGCCCGTCCACGGCGTCAATGCGTTCGACAATCGCGCGTGTTAACTCGACGGGCGACAGCGCACCGCTTTGGATGAGCTTGTGCGCTTCGTGAATCGTAAGATAATGCAGCGCTTTGTTCTCAGCGGTCATGATAACTCCTCCTTACTTCGATTCCGGATGAAAGGTACCTGCGATCTCTTCTTCGCCGACATCCACGCCGCGCAAAGTTTTAAGCGTCGCGACGTATTGTTCTAGCAGCGGACCGAATCTTTCCAAGTCGCCCTCTTTGGGTTCAAGCCCTTCTTTCGCCAGTAGTGCTCGCAAAGTCTCTTCGAGTGTCCTGTCCATATTTACTTCCTCCGCCTATTTCTTGAGTTCCGCCTTTTCCTCTGCCGCCGAATTTATTGCCAGCTTAACAATCCAGTCAACTTTCGTCCCAACTAGCGCGGCTGCGTGATCACGTCGACGACCGCGGGCTTTCCGTCGCCCACAATCTCGATGGCTTTGTCCAGCGCCGGGCCGAGTTGATCCGGCTCCGTGATCGGGCCGAAGCCATCCACGCTCAGCGCGCGGGCGATCGCCGCCAGGTCCGGCGCTGGATCTTCGATGCGAATGCCAATTCCCTTATTCTCCACGGGTCGCTGGCGCCAGCGAGCCATTCGCTCCTGATGCTCTTCGTCGTTGTAGTAAGACCTATTATTGAGCACTACAACCAGCAGCGGAATTTGATACTTCGCCGCGGTCCATAGGGCATTCGACGTCATCAAAAAGTCGCCGTCGCCAAGAATGGCGACGCAGAGGCGGCCGCTCCCTTTGTGTCCCAGCGCGGCACCGATGGAAGAAGGCAAGCCATAGCCGACGCCCCCTCCCCTGCCGCCGCCGATGCCGTGCGCGGGCTCCGTAACTTCAATCGCCTCACGCCAGCGGCGCCCATGGGCACTCACCAACGCCCACGACTGCCCCTGCACCCGCTTATTGATTTCGCCGAAGAGGCGCGCTTGAGAGATCGGTTTTTCCTCCCACGTCTTGTCGATCCATGCCTGGCTCTGCTTCCGCGCCTCATGATAAATCGCTTCTATCTTTGCGCGCCGCTCCTGAATCTGCCGGCCGGCACTGCCATTGGATTTTAATCGCTCCCGCACCTGCTCGAGCAATGGGGGTAACGTCACGGCGGTATCGGCCGCCATAGGCACATGGACCGGCAAAAGCCACATGGAGTCGCTCACCCAGCTCTGTCGTTCCAAATCCAGCAACGTGATGTGAATCACTTTGCAACTCGGCGAAATCACCGGCGCAAAGTTGCCGCGCTCACGAACCGACGGCCCAAGGGGCACACCCAAACTTGGAACATCGAGAGCGAGCACCACGTCCGCGTTACGCAGCGCCTCTTCGCGCGCCGTGGTCAGATTCAGCGGATGGGTGCTTGGAAAAGCATACCGGCCGTCTGAATCGATCACCGGCGCGCCAAGCGCTTCGGCAAGGTCGAGCAAGGCCGGCAGCGCCTTGGGATTCCGCCCGACTTCTCCGGCGACAATCACCGGCCACTGAGCTTCAGCCAATAATTGAGAGGCTCGCCGTAGCGATTCCGGATTGGGCCCCGGCCCCGCCGGCGCGCGAAACAACCGGGCATCCGGCACGATCATCGGTGAAGTGATCTTCTGCTCCTGCACGTCGGTGTCGAGGCAGACGTATACCGGCCCTTTTGGCTCCGTCATCGCGATCCGATAAGCGCGCAGGAAAGATTCAGGCACGGCATCGACGGAGTTCGGTTGATCGTCATACTTGACGAACTCACGGACCATATTGCCCTGGACGAGTGCAGTATGCACCCAATCCGTGGACCGGCGATGGGTCGTACTCTGCGGACCGCCGCCGCCGAGATTGAGGATCGGCGTGCGGTCGCACCAGGCATTGAAGATCGCCATGCAGGCATGCTGCAAACCGACGATGTCGTGCAGCCCGGTCGCCATGATCTCACCCGTCGCGCGGGCATAGCCGTTGGCCAACGCCACCGCGATCTCTTCGTGCGTGCACATGATGATTTCGGGCCCTTTGCCGGGCTCGAAGTTGACGATCGAGTCGTGGAAGCCGCGGTAGCTCGCGCCCGGATTCAACGCGATATATTTAATGCCCAGATCGCGCAGCACTTCGACCATGAGATCGGAGCCGTATTGCGCTCTGCTTTTCCGCCCGATCCCCGCCGACCAGATTTCCGGATTGCTTTGCGCCTCAGATTTTTCTGCCATATTTCCTCCAAAAGTTTCAGAATTTCAGTTTCGATTTGTGCCGTGATGCCCTTCGACCGTGTCATCCTGGGAATAAGACTGTGCGAAGACGTGTTATCTTATCGTCCCACGCGATTAAGGGTTTCCACGTAGTCTTTCACTCCCTGCTCGACGTCATAAGACGGCTCATATCCGAGATGCTTTTTTGCCGCCGAAATGTCGAAGACGCAGTAGCTTTGCTTGCTTCTGCCTAATTTACTCGGTCCCGGGCCAAGCTCGATTCGATGATTCGGAAAGATTTTGCTCGCAGCATCCAAGAAGTCTCGCGGCGTCGACGCCTTTCCCGTGCCGATATTAAAAACCGATTCGCCCGGCCGCTCCGCCTTCACGGCAAGATAGATGGAGCGCGCGACATCACCGACGTACACCGCGTCGTTGAGCTGATCGCCTCCCTGAGGCACCAGCCATTTTTCTCCTCGCCGGGCTTTTTCGATCAGCTGGCCGTAGAAGGATAGCGGGCCATGACGCGCTTCTTTGCCCGGACCGTAGATCGACACGTAACGCAGAGCGATGAATTCGATGCCGTAGGTTTCCCGATAGTATTTACCGACTTCTTCGCAACAAACTTTGATCGTTCCGTACAGATCCGCCGGATGCTTCGGAAAATCTTCGCGCACGGGCTTGCAGTTCGGCGGCGCATACTCGCCAAGGATCTCACCGTAGACGGCCTTCGAACTGGTGAAAACAACGCGCTTGATATTTTTGGCGCGCGCGACTTCCAAGACGTTCACGGTACCATCGACACCGACTTTGATTCCCAATCGTGGATTCGCCTCGGCGGGTTCTGGCATCAGCGCCGCCAAGTGAGCGATGTGCGTTACTTTGTAGTCATCGACGATCTTTTCCAATGCTTGCTGATCGCATACGTCGGCTTCGACACAATCCACCTGGCCTTGGATGTCCCGCATGAGCGACAAATCCATTCGGTTATCTAGCAGAACCGGCCGTAAGCTCTCTTTGACCATAAGCCTGGCGGTCATCGCGCCATTCACGCCAATTCCGCCAGTGATCAATACGTTCATGACTGCATGTCCTTATACGATCGGTATCTGCCTTTCTATCCGGTTTAGCGCTTGGTTGTCCAGTCGAATGCCGATCAGCGTGTCGGATCTTGGATTAAACGCGAAACCCAAAGCTCGAAACTTCAAACTCGTTTCAACTTCAGGGTTGACTTATGGCGCGGGCAAACTATAAAGTCCGGGCTAATCCACAGAAAAAATCCGACGAAAGGAGAAACTTCAATGGCAAAACCTAAAGTTTTCGTCTTTGCTCCCGCCGATCCAACGGGCAACGCGCACAAGATGCTGGAAGATGCTGGTTGTGAGCTCATCCTGGGAAAGGCGAACTGGGACACCCCCCAGGGAAATAATGAAGACGAGATGGCGAAAATGGCGACGGGCTGCGATGCACTCATGGGAACTTCTATTCGGAGCTCGCCCATCACGCAAAAAATCTTGCAGGCGTCGAAGAATCTGCGCATCGTGGCGAAGTTCACCATCGGCGTCGATGATGTGGATGTCGATGCGGCAACGGAGATGGGCATCCTGGTCACTCACGGCCCGACGGAATCCAACTGGGGCGGGGTCGCCGAAGGCACGATCACGAATATGCTAACACTGCTAAAGAAGACCCGCGAGCGCGACCGCTATCTGAAAACGACCAGCGGCTGGAGAGACATGAAACTCCAAGGAACGTTCGTCGGTCATCGCGAAGAGGACGGCTATCCGGGCATTACGCTGGGCATTATCGGTCTCGGCAGGATCGGTAGCCGCGTCGCCAAACTCATGCGGCCCTGGGGCATGAAGATGATCGGCTACGATCCCTACGTCCCGGATTCCAAGTTTCAGCAGTTCGGCGTCGAGCGCGCGAAGGATCTCTCGACGCTCTTGAAACAATCCGATGTCGTCACCCTGCACGTGGTTCTTACGAAAGAAACGCGCCACATTATCAACGCCGAAACGCTGGCAATGATGAAAAAGACGGCGATCCTTGTAAACACCTCGCGCGGCTACTGCGTGGACGAGAAGGCGCTGATCGACGCGCTGCAAAACAATAAAATCGCCGGCGCTGCGTTGGACGTTTTCGAGAACGAGCCGATTGCCGCAGATAGCCCCTTCCGCAAGATGGACGACCGAGTACTGATCTCGCCCCACATGGTTTCTTCCAACTACGGCAGCGGTCTTAAAACCGGTCTGCTCTGGGGAACGCAATCAGTGATCGCCGCCCTAAAGGGCGAAGTCTCCCCCTACGTCTACAACACCGAAGTCATCGACCAATGGAAGAGCCGATTCGGCGGCAAGAGCATTTTGTAAGATGAAAGCTGGAGAAATATAACAACAGGGCACCCAACCGCAGAGAGCGCAAAGATCTGATAGAGCATTCTTCTTTAAGTTCTTCGCGTTCTTTGTAGCCTACGAATGGGAGATCGAAATGAAAGCTGAAGCTAACCAGCGCTGGCAACCTCCGCAATTCGTTTCTCGGGAGCAGTGCATCAAAGATACCGAGGAAGTCTTGGGCATTCCTGATATCACCATACGCCAAACCGAAGATATATTCCGAATCAACGTTCTCGGCATGGAGTGGGATATCGGAATGATGGTGTACGAACCAGAGGATTCGAAACGAATTCCCGTCGGCGCCGACGGCAAAAAAGCCGGCTTCTTCTTGCTTCACGGTGGCTCGGGAGACTTCAAGGGGATTGAGCGGCACGCTAAATTGTTGGCGACAAAATTCGGTTACAAGGTCATGGCAGGCACTTTTCCGGGGCGCTTTTATTTTCCGGATGCCAGCCGAGATTGGCCCGGCGACACGATCCACGCCGACGGAACGGTGCGCACGCCGATCTGGAAGCAAGGCGAGGTGATCACCGCGGATGAATATGACGTAGTCAGAGACAAATCGATGCGCAATCGTTACGGCACGCGCACACTGGCGCGGGCGAAGCCGGAGACAAATTTTTATTATCGCATGGCAGCTTGGCCAGCAGCCTTCGAAGAAGGCATGATCGAGGCGAGCCGGCGCCATTTTCCCGCGACGGAGTTTTCCGTTTACGGCCAGGGCCACTCCACCGGCGGGCCGTTTGTCTGCATGCTGTCCCAGCGCATTCCCAACATGGCCGGCGTCTGCGCCACAGAGCACTCGCCCTTCGGCTATCTTAGCATGGGGCGCGACGAGTGGGGCGGTGACATGGGTAAGATCACCGGCTACGAGAAAGTGGAAAAGAAGGGCCATGTGCGTACGGATCCTTTCAATGAACTGTACATCCGCACTTGGCGCGACTTAGCGCGCTATCAGGGACCAGAAGCGCTCGGACAAGAAGGGCCCGCCGCGCTCATGCGGCTGCCCGCGATCATAGAAGACATCCTTGAAGCCTGGGAAAAAGCCAAACCCCGTCCCCAGTTCAAAGCGGAATACGTCGTCACCCACGCCATCACCGGGTCTCTAACCGAAGCAGCCAAGGTCAGTGCGGCACGGCTAAAAATGAACCGCGATGAAACCGACGCTCTGGTGCAACGCTTCGTCGGCTATACGCGCGAGCTGTCAGGGCCGAATGTCAAGCCGGTGCCGCCGTTTCTCTTCGAGATCTCCAAGGATAGCCGCGATCACAGTTCCGAGGTTTACGAAGAAGTGATCATGCCGGGATTTAGGGCGATGAGTCCCGCACCAAAGATAGCCCTCACCCGCTTCGGCGCGGGCGTTCATAGCTTCTGGAAGGCGGAGAAAGACTTGCCGGTCGGCATCGCCCCGTCAGTGCTGCGCACGTGGAACGATGCCGTTCTGGGTGGGTACTTCGTTTAGAACAAAGGAATTGCGGTCCTAGGGGTAACCGGCCGGTCTCTCTACATTGTCCCAAAAATTTTCTGAAACTCCCCCATGTACTGTTTTAACTGGCTGCCAAACTCAGGTCCGACGACGTAGTCGGGGTCGGTCTGAAACTCTTTGTATTTTACCGGCAAGCCTTTCATTGCACTTCCCTTGCCTAATTCTACGGCCAAGACCTTCTGCCCCTCTTCTGACAGCGTCCAGTCGGTGAAAAGCAGAGCAGCGTGCGGATGCGGAGCTTTTTTCGCGACGAAGAATCCGTTGGGTGTGATGATCTTCGGCGCCAGAAGACTAAAGCCGAGCGGCGCGCCTTTATCTCTCGTTTCGGCTGCAGTTTCGCCGTTGACGGCGATGGCGATGGGCTGTTCGCCTGCGGCGACGAGCTGAGTCGTCAAGGTCGAGCCCCGTCTAAGAATGAGATCCTGCTTGGCAAGTCGCGCGAGGTAATCGCGCGCTTTTTCCTTGCCCCATGCATGCTCCATGGCCGCCATGACGTATGCGGCCTCGGGATCGAAGAGCATCTTCCCTTTCCATTTTGGATCGAGCAGATCCTGATAGCTATGCGGCACGTCAGCCGGCTTGACCATGTTTTTGTTATACATGAGCGCGATGGTGAGCATGTACATCGTGTACCATTGGCCGTTTGGGTCGTACGAGCCGCGCACGTAACGCTTCACGTCGGGAGTGGAGAAGGGGTTGGAAATTCCCTCCTTGATTAACTGGTAGCCATAGCTCACGTCCGTCATGATCACATCCGCCAGGTTAGCGCCGCCGCGAAACTCGCTGATTGTCTTATTAAGAATGCCCTGGCGCGGAGAATAGAAGTGTTTCAGGTCGACAAACGGATAACGCGCGCTGAAAGCCTTCTTTAAGACGGCGACTTGATTCACGGGCGTCGTCCCGTAAAACATCACCTCTTTTTCTTCCTTGGCGCCTTTGATCAAAAGAGCCTCTCTCTCCGAGCGATTCATGTTCTCGACGCGGCTTGCCAACTCCGGCAAAGTGATCGCGGTGGCGCTGCCGGCGAAGAGGACGAATGCCACTAAGAAACCACACATGAACCAAACTTCCCTGGATCTGATCATAATCTCTCCCTTGGGAACGACTTCACGAGGCCGCCGCTAAGCCGCTGCCACCGTAATGAAGACTTGAGTTGCAGCACTTCGATTGCGAATTTCGAGAAGCCGTGCCATAAAATCATGACCGGTATTCCGATTGCAAGTTATCCGAGTATTGACCTTTTTGCAGCACGACCAGCGTCTCGACTTCTTCGGTTTGGGGAAACAGTGGGCAAACCAATCCAGATCGCGCGCCAAGCTGGTTGGTTCGCATGAGACATAAATAATCCGCGGCGCATTCACGGCAAGCATCGTCTCCAGCGCCGCTGGTTGAACACCTCTGCGTGGGGGATTAAGAACAATCAAGTCGATCTGAGGCTGGCTTTGTCTGACTTGCGAAACCATTGCCGCCACATCCCCCGCAAAAAAGCGGCAGTTACCGACGCCGTTTCGGCGCGCATTCTGCTTCGCCGTCATGATGGACAGCTCGCTATCATCAACTGCCCAAACCTGGCGAGCCGCAGCGGCGAGATAGAGCGAGATCGGACCCACACCACAATACAAATCCAGCACAGTTTCTCCGCCCGTCAAGCCGGCTCTGTCGTAAACCCGCTCATACAGCTTGCGCGCGGTGAAAGGATTGCTTTGGGAAAAAACCCCAGCGGGAAATACAAGTTTCAAATTCCCCATTTGCTCCAGAATCGTGTCACGCCCGGCAAGGGACCGGAAAGAATTTCCCCAAATCACGTTGCCCCGCTGGTCATTGATGTTTTGGATAACGCCGCTAACGAAAGAGAACTTACGGCAGAGAGAACGAGCCAGCAGGACGCCCTGGGGAAAGTCACGATACCGAGTCACCAGCGTCACGCTCAGCTCGCGCCGCGCGAAGCTGTAACGAAAATCTAGATAGCGCAGATCACCGCTATCGTCTCTTTCGTCGTAAGGCACAATGCCAAGCTCTTGGACTTTTCTTTTGAGATACTGAACCACCAGGTTTACCGGTCGCGGATGGACCGGGCAGGAGGAAATGTCGATGACCCGGTGGCTTTGCGGTACATAGAGACCCGCTGCTACCTCGCCCTTGGTCCTCCGCACCACCAGCTTGACGCGCGCTCGATAGCCCAGCCGACGCGGAGATGGGGTAACCGACGCCACCTCGAGCTGAGCCAACATAGGATAGCGACCGAATGCGTCAATGACCCGCTGCCGCTTGCGGATGAGCTGCTCGGGGTAGGGTAAATCAATGAACGGACAGCCGAAACAATTTGGATAATGGGGGCAGGGCAAAGGCCGATGGCCCGGGCGATCGGATCGCCGGAAATGATTGGTGAATCGAGAAACCACTCATTGAAACATATCGGCGCAGCTCCAGGGAATCAAATATGTCGCGTTTTTCTCTTTGACTCTTTCCGTCGAGATGCTACTTTGCCGGTCGGTCTTACAATGTCTTGCCCGTGGAGGATTCATGGAAAAGCAGGCTGATGATATTTTTAGAGTTACGCTGTTGGGCACCGGCGCTCCGCCTCCCGTTTTAGATCGTTTCGGTCCGAGCACCCTGGTGGAAGTCGGCGCTGAGAAGTTTATCTTCGATGCTGGGCGTGGCGCGATGCAGCGTATCCATCAGCTCGGGATCCCATTTGCCGACATCAGCGGCATATTTCTCACCCACCATCACTCCGATCATGTCGTCGGCTTTCCCGATCTCTGGCTGACCGGCTGGATCGGCCGGCCTTGGGGCAAGCGAAAGGTCCCGCTGCCAGTGTGGGGACCCGAAGGGACGAAGCAGATGATGGAATATCTGCCGAAGGCGTTCGCCGTGGACATTCGCGTCCGCAGTGAGAACTATCCGCCGAATGGCGTGAAATTAGTCGCGGACGAATTCACCGAAGGCATGGTCTTTGACCAGGACGGCATCAAAATCACTGCTTTTGAGGTCGATCACTTCGCGGAGCAGTTGCCCGCCTACGGGTATCGGATCGACTACCGAGGCCGCTCCGCCGTGCTCTCCGGCGACACGACCTACAACGAAAATCTCATCCGCCACTCGCAGGGAACGGATCTGCTCGTTCACGAGGTCGTCGCTGCGTCCAATGACGGCCCAGAAAATGCTGAACAGCTTAAACGGATCACCAGCAACCACACCACGCCTGAGCAGGCCGGCGAGATTTTTTCACGAGTGAAGCCGCGACTTGCCGTCTACACGCATCTTTTATTGTTCGGTGACGCCAAGCCTGAGGACCTGATCCCGGCGACGCGCAAGAATTATTCCGGCCCGCTGGAAGTCGGAGAGGATTTGTTAAGACTCGAAATAAGCGACAAAGTCGCAGCGCATCGCTTCAGCGGATGAAACAAGCGGAAATCTGAAATCACTCACCGATAATCTTCACCAACACTCGTTTGCGCCGTCGGCCATCAAACTCGCCGTAAAAGATCTGTTCCCAAGGGCCGAAGTCTAATTTGCCGTCGGTGATCGCGACGACCACTTCACGCCCCATGACTTGCCGCTTGATGTGAGCGTCGGCATTGTCCTCGCCGGTGTCGTTGTGACGGTATTGCTTAATCGGCTCGTGCGGCGCGAGCTTCTCCAGCCAAACACCGTAATCGTGATGCAAACCCGACTCGTCGTCGTTGATGAAAACCGACGCGGTGATATGCATCGCGTTGACCAGCACAAGACCCTCTTTCACTCCGCTTTCTCGCAGGCAGTCGTTCACTTGCGGCGTGATGTTAATAAACGCCACCCGCGTCGCCGTATTGAACCACAGCTCCTTGCGATAACTTTTCATGGCTTGCTCTCCTCTTTCAACGGTTGGATTAGTTCGATTTGATTTCAACAACGCAGCCAACGTAGACAGTCATGCGTTTCATCGGTTGGATTTGCACTTTATTGAAAGAAAATCGATGAGGAGCGGCAAACAGCTACGGCAATCGCGGCTATTTGATTCCGAGGCGGTCGAAGGTTCCATCTTTTTCCATCTCTTCCAGAAAGCGTCGGTCGATCAGCTGTTGGGGCGAGACCTTGGTCGCGCGCGGATCAGTGCGCGCTATTTCGTCGAGCGTCGCTTGAATGGCACCGGCCTTGATGTCGAGCTTCGGCTCCAAGACTTTCAACTCTTGAGTGTAAGCTGCGTCGAACACTTTTCGATCGGTGAGACCGATTTTCTTGGCCATCAGTCGGAAAGCCAAGTCGCGGTCGGTCAGCATGATTTTGTAGGACTCGGCCATCATGTGCATAAACTGGCTGATCACCTTGGGCCGCTTGGCGATGACGGAGCGAAGTGTGACAAAACCCGTCGCGACGTAAGGCGGTTTAATTTCTCTACCGTCGATAACATAGTTGAAGCCGGTGAAAGCGGCGCGCGTATCCTGCGGCGTCGTCATGGAAGCCGCATCGACAGCGCCTGAGCTCAACGCCAAAAACGTTTCCGGCGCGCCGCCGGTCTGGATTAGATTGGCGTCCCGCAGCGGATCGAGACCCTTCTGGCGCATTCCGTAAAGCGCAAAGTAGTGTGAATTGCCGCCGATGCGGCCAACGCCAATTTTCTTTCCCTTCAAATCTTCTGGCCGCTTAATGTCCGGCTTGCCCATGATGCTGTGCGTCAGCACGTTTTTTACCGACCCGATAAAAACAAAATCAGTGTTGCCGCTGAGAAAGGCTCGGATGGGACCCTCGCCGCCAACCAAGGCGACTGAACCGTTCCCTCCGCTCATCGCCGCCGTCACGATTCCCGATGAAGCGATGTAAACGAGCTGAAAGTCGAGGTCGTACTTCGGGTAAAGGCGAGCCGCCTCGGCAAACCACGGGAGCGCCATCGCAATACTAGGCGCAGATTGCAGACCGACGAGTTTTTCGGCGGCGAGCGAGCTCTTAGTCGTGCCGATACATAAGGCGGCACTGAGGCAGAGGTGGTTCAGGAAGTGCATGCGTCTTACCAAGAGAAGTCCTCCTTTTCTTGCATTGCCTCCCGCCTCACGTGCTGTATCCTATCACTTGGTTCGTCGAAGCTTTAGAATAAGTAACACTGATCCGATCACCCTGAGCCTCTTCGAAGGGTGACCCCCGAGCCCTTCGACATGCTCAGGGCGACGGATTCTAATCATTCAGAGCGAGACTCTTTATCCCTCCAAGTCACTGAAGACGTTTTCACTTCTTAT
>VBKE01000572.1:2699-3683 GCA_005879605.1 Deltaproteobacteria bacterium | reverse complement strand
CGGATCGCCACCACGGCGCAGCCACTGAACATCACCAGTCGCAATTCGGGCCGGGATCAGCCAGTAGTCGCCCGTTCGGTAGTGGTTTGGGGGCTCTGATTTTCTGAACTGCACTTGGACGCCGTTCTCCAAGGTCAGCCAGAACTTATCGTCGTCCGACTCCTTGATAATTGCAGCGCCGTCCCGCAGATCGAGGCCCCCCTTCTTGGGATCCCCCTGCTTGTGGTCCCAGCGCCGCAGCAAGGGATGTTTCTCCTGATCCTGGCCGACCGTAGACGCTGCTTGACCTTTTACGGTCACCCGCATTTTGCCCGAATCCACCTTTTCAACTTGTCGCAATGGTTCGGCTCTGTTCTGCAATATGTAGTCGTCGTCGACAAGCTCCACCCAGTCACCGACTTGCAGGCTTGAGCGTGAATCGCGGCCCAAGTGGCCAACCGTTAAGACCTGACCCGCAACGTTCAGGATAGGGAGAACCACCGAGCCATTCTCGCGCGAAAACTTGAATGTCGGGCCCTTGGCGTTCGCGAAGGTTCCGCCATGAATCTCCACTCGGTAGAGCTGGTTAGTCGGTCCGCGATACTGGGAAGCTGGAGAAACCACCGTAGGTTCCACGGATGGGGTTTCGGCGGCCCGCCTAGCACGGGCCCGGAGATGCCCTCGATGCTTCGCCTGCCAGTGGTGAACGATTTCCGTCCACTCTTCCCTCACCCAGGCACAGTCGACTTCTTTACCGGATTCCTTTTTTTCATCTGCCCGCAACTCAAAGCCGCGAACCTGCCAGACCAGTTTGGCGCGCGTGCATGTGTCAGCGCCGCTGACGAGTGCAACTTCACGAATACTGTCGTCCTCAACATCTGTGATGTGACGCTCCCATACGTCCAGATATATGAGATAGGGGCGATGGTTGTTCTCCAGGGGAGGACACTCGGGCCGCCCAGGTTGGTTCGAGCACGTAACGTACCGAGGATTCGTGCAGCGTAT
>VBKE01000572.1:1811-2547 GCA_005879605.1 Deltaproteobacteria bacterium | reverse complement strand
GCGGTCCGAGCACATCGGATGTGAAATTCCGCCAGAACTCCCAGAAGATCGCGACTTGTTCGTTCCAGTCGGCGTCAATTTGTGGACGTCCTTGCTGCATCATCACGCGCGTAAAATCTTTTATCGGGTCGAAGGTGTCGCGAGTGAAATCGCCTTTCATGGTGACTCCTCGTTAATTCGCAAAGATAATTCCCGCATCCATTCCTGCAGGTGTGTATTCCTCCAGCCGGGCGCGCAGGTTGGTTTCCCTCTGCGGCTGATAAAGATCGTGAAAAACCCCCAATTCAGAGCGATCCTCGGCGCCGGCCTTGATCTCCACGGCACAATCGTTGGAAAGCCGACAGTAGTTGGTATTCCCATAACGCGTGCTGACGAAGTCCGGCTCGACGCGAAATCGTTCTTCGCGAAGCAAAGCCTTGAAGTCTTCTTCTGAAAGCCGATCCGCCTGGGCCTGTTCGCAAACGGCTTTGTCCACCATGTCGGGTTGGCAGTGATAGCGCTTCGGCGTCCGTGAGCCCGGCGGGACATAACAGAAGCGCACGCACCCCTGTTGCCGCCGTGCCACGAGGACGAGTCCTGCAAAAACGCTGTTCTCAGCCAGCATCACGGCATGCGAATGAACTTCCCCAAAGACTGTACAACGCCGAATTGTCAGCACGGCTGCGGCAGGTCGACCCTCGGGGCCACTGAGGGCTGCCCCCTCTGCATGGGTTGCGTCCAGAATGCTGTCGATAAT
>VBKE01000572.1:0-1765 GCA_005879605.1 Deltaproteobacteria bacterium | reverse complement strand
AGAAGTGTTTACAAGGGCAAGGCTAGGTTCGTTCGCGCGCCTGGGCTTGCAGTCGGGATGCAGAGCCCAGCCCGGCACCAACGTGCAATGGCGCAGAGCGAATTTGTCCAGGTCGCCCCGAACCTCGATCCCTCGCCCGGTAATCAGAATCCCGTCCAGAGTGAAAGAGCTTCCGGCAGCCCCTATGATAGCCAGAGCGTCGGGACGACTCGCACGCCAATCCGCCAGGAAGATGATCGGGCGTGCCCCATTGGCTGCGCGGATCTCCAGCGTGTGGTTCTCGCGCAATTCAATATGAAGCTGCTCCTCGTACACGCCGCTATCGGCAATTTCAATCACCGCGTGCACGGGCTTCTGTATCCGCCATTTTTCATAGGCATCACCAATCTTCGAAAACTCCTGCTCGGCACCTACGCAGTACGTGGTGACTGAGGTTCCCGAGGAAACGATGATCGGACGCCAATATTCGCCGCCTCCAATCTCCGCGCTGAAACCGTAGTAATAAGTAGCCAAGACATCTCCTTCGGGCGATTGCCCGGGCGGAAACGCGATCCGGCCCAGTTCGGGATCAAGTGCCACGTGACCAGCTTTCGGCCGATATTTCCATTCGGATAAGTCAGCGGGCATGACTCTTTCGCGGGGAATGGGTTGACTCGGATCGATGTCTCCCCAGCCTGCCGCCCAGATGGCCACGCTCTTGTCCTTCCCGTAGTACTTCTCAGAAGCGCGCGATTCCCCATCTTGTCGATCTTGCAAAGCTCGCCTTCGGATAGGAGTAGGGAGATCCAGCTCTCCTGGAATCTGTTTTGTGGGCCTTTGCAGTGTGGCGCGAGTATACAGCGGGATGTCGTTACCCAAAATGCTGAAGGTATAGCATTGTTTTCCCGCTTCCTCCAGGCAATAGGCTGGGGTGTGGGTAGCCGAATAGATCTGCAGTCTCCAAACGAAGAGGGCAACGGAACCAATGTTGTATCTTCCTTGCGAGTTCAGGGTATTGGGACTCCGCACATCCAGGGTGTGGCTAAAGGTGTCAAATGCCGTTCCCAGCAAGTCGAGCGCGTCGACATCGCGCAGGTTCACGATGTGCCCGCGGTACTCGTGCAGGTGCCGGAGGTTTTGGCTGATGCCAATATAGAGATCGAACTCTACTGCGCGTGCCGGCCATCCGGCCACTGCCATTGCCAAATCCTCGAGCAGCGCGAGCGTGCCCTTGCGCCGGCGATAACGGATGGTGTTTGCAACTTCCCGTCGAGGAATCAGGATTTTGTTAACTGGCCCCTTCAGCCCGTCGGCCGCATCACCAGCTTCGTGCACCGGACGGTATCCGATCAGGTCGCCAATATAAGGAACCACCCAAGCTTCACAGGTCTCAATGAACCAGTTGTCATAGAGCTGCGCGATATTGTCTTCGACTAGATCCACCTGCTCTTCAATCACCCGCACCAACATCTGCAACGGATAGCCTTGCTGCGCGTCCCTCATGCGGTAAGCGACGGGCACCAGGTTGAACAGTCGATCCGTGTTTCTGCTCATGAAGTAATCTCCGTGAGAATTAGTGTGTCCGGCATGTTGGGATTGAGATATGCTAACTGCGCTGGACTTATCGAGTTGGAGCCTGGCAGCAATTCGGCGAGACGCACGTCGATTCTTTGGTTCGGCGCTTTTGCGCCAGCAATGGCTTTGAGTTTCGCTGCCAGGCGGTCAGGATCCTCAGTATCCGTTTCGCTGATACTCTCCAGAACATCGACGTCAACGTACGAGACAC
>VBKE01000305.1 GCA_005879605.1 Deltaproteobacteria bacterium | reverse complement strand
TAGACCTCGATCTTGGTCTCGAACATGGCTCTCATAAGGAGTTCACTTTTAAATTTTAAATTTCTCAAAAACGGTTCACTTTTAATTCTTATTTGACACTCTAAAATTTATTGTTGACAGCTTGGCTCTAGCTAATATAGCCTCCGTTCACCCTATCTAGGGTTGAGATTGATTCATTAGATCTAATCACAACCTCGTTGCTCTTTGTCAGCCCGGACGGGATATATCCTGCCGGGCTTTTTCTTTTTGGGTTTTATGCCAAGGAAGACAAGAATCATTTTTGCTACTCCCCCGGTAGCAAAATTGATTCACGCTTTCTGCCGTCAGTACGGCCGCAAGCCTTCTTTGCCAGGAATTCCTCTATGAATTCAGAGCATAGGGTCTGGTCCATCAGAATGCGGGCGATGGCCTCCCTATTGCTCATGGCAGCTGTAAGTCGCGGACTTTGTGGATGATGGTCTCATTTTCCGATGCGCCCGAATAATGCTGGTCTGTGCCGCCGTACCCCTACGTGTCTCGACAAGACCCTTAAGGGGATGAAGCCAGCCGAGATCCCTGTGGAGCAGCCGACGAAGTTCGAGCCAGTGATCAATCTGAAACCAGCTAAGCAGATCGGAGTGACGATTCCGCAGTCGGTGCTGTAGCGAGCGGACAGAGTCATCAAATGAACCTGGAGTTGCGAAAATGCGAACTGTTGAGGGAAAGACGGATCACTTCGATCGGCGTGCGAATTGGCGGAGAAACTGCCTGACCGAGACGACTCAAACTCCATTGCGTCTGGCCATCTTGACTAAATCGAGGTCACGTTTGAGATCGTTGTCCCGAGTCACCAGATATTGTGATTTGCCGCGGATAGCTGCTTCTAAGATTTCGTCGTCATCGGGATCGCGACAGATCTTTAGCTCACCAAAAATTTGCACAACAGTTGCACGAGTAGCAATCAGGCGAACGAAAGTCTCTGCGTCTCGACGCGGATACCCAAACCGCCGGACCAATCGCGGCCTTGTAAGGACTTCGGCGATTTCGCTGAGCTGCAAAAGCGATGTGACAACGCTGAATTCGTCATGGCCCCACGCGGCGACGACTTCGCCGGGCGGTCCGTTGGGCTTGAGGAAAGCGGAGACCCAGACGTTGGTGTCAAGCAGGGCGACGAGCGGCACGGCGTCTTGCCTTAACCTCGCCTCTTGCCCGAGTTATTTCGGCGTCTATAACTTCTTGCGGAATCACTTTGGTGCGAGCTTTCATCCTCCGCAGCAAACGTTCAAATTCGTTGCGCCAGTGCCGCTCTGGATAAAGCGTGACCAGAACGCGAGACTGATTCTTCAACCGAAGCGGTCGAAGAGGTCTCAGCACGCCTTTCTCATATACGGCTTTAACCATCTCTTCGGCCGGGTGAATTTTTTTTGGCAACGCCATGAAACGGATTATACCGACCGCTCCTATGTCCGGCAAGCGGAGTCGCTAAAAGCTGGCGGCTTAATCGGGTACAAACCAAATCCCCTGGCATTCGACCCGGGTGCCGTTGAGTATGCGGACCAGGTGGTCAAAGGCGCCAAGCCTGCTGAACTGCCCGTCGAGCAACTCACGAAGTTCGAGTTTGTCATCAATCTGAATACAGCCAAGCAGATCGGTCTGACGATGCCGCCGAGCGTGCTGCTGCGCGCGGATAAAGTCATTAAATAGCAAACAGCAGCAAGAACACAGAAGGAAACTCATGAGAAAAAAATTCTTTGCTCTTACGCTCAGCGTTATGCTCTTTGCGGTTAGCTTTTCAGCAGGGGCGCAGCAACCGAAGAAAGTTCCTCGGATTGGGATTTTAGTATCCACTTCTCTGTCCGTTACGAACGAAGCAGTCGAGGCGTTCCGCCAGCGCCTTCGCGAACTCGGCTACGTTGAAGGAAAGAACATCGCCTTTGAGTTCCGCGTGGCGGAAAACAAGCTTGATCGGCTTCCTGATCTCGCAGCCGAGCTGGTCCGTCTCAAGGTTGATGCTATTATCACAGGGAGTACGCCAGCCGTCCAAGCCGCGAAGCGAGCGACCACGACGATCCCCATTGTAATGGGAAATGTTTCAGATCCCGTTGCGATGGGCCTGGTTGCCAGTCTCGCACGCCCAGGCGGGAACGTCACGGGGTTATCCAACCTTGCGCCTGATTTGGCTGGAAAGCGCTTGGAGCTGCTAAAAGAAACATTACCGAAGGTGATCCGAGTAGCCTACATCTGGGATCCACGAAGTCCAGCCTTGACACTCATACAGAAAGAAATGCAGGCGGCAGCTCAGGCGTTGGGTCTTAAGCTTCAGTCGCTGGAGGTACGAAACCATGACGAGCTAGCCAAGGCATTCGAGTCCGCGGTCAGCGAACGCGCCGGTGCTTTGATTGTGCCAGCCCCAATGTTTGGTCCTTACCGGAAAGAACTCGCGGAATTCGCGGAAAAGAAAAAATTGCCGTTGATTTTTGACACGAAGGGGCCTGTGGAGGAAGCCGGTGCCCTCATGTCCTACGGGCCAGACTTTCACGACATGTGGCGGCGCGCTGCCACCTATGTGGACAAGATTTTGAAAGGCGCTAAGCCTGCTGATCTTCCGGTCGAGCAGCCGACGAAGTTTGAACTGGTGATCAATCTCAAGACGGCGAAACAGCTCGGCCTCACGATTCCCCAGTCGGTGCTGTATCGGGCAGACAAGGTGATTAGATGAAACAATTTATTTTAGATCCTTCGACTCCGCTCAGAGCCTGCCCTGAGTTTGTCGAAGGGACAGGTTTTGGATTTTAGATTGCCGATTTTAGATTGGGGAGAAAAACAAATGCATGACAGAACCTGGATGCGATCTTCGAATGCTCGCTCCGACAATCGAAAATCGAAAATCCGAAATCTAAAATTTGTGGTTTTGTTTGGCGGTATGCTCTTGGCTCTTAGCTTTCCAGCTCAGGCGCAGCAGGCGAAGAAAGCCCCGAGCATCGGTTATTTATCAACCGGTTCTCCTTCCTCTTCTACACAAACAATTGAGGCATTTCGACAAGGCCTGCACGAGCTCGGGTACGCGGAGGGAAAAAACATTACCATCGAGTACCGATTTGCAAAGGGAAGGGAAGATCGTATTCGTCAGTTCGCCTCCGAGCTGGTCCACCTCAAGGTTGACGTCATCTTTATTAGTAGCACCGCAGCAACCCTAGCAACGAAGAACGCTACCACGACGATCCCCGTCGTCTTTACAATAGTTGATGACCCTGTTGCGTTTGGCCTCATTGACAGCCTTGGTCGCCCAGGCGGGAACATCACGGGGCTAACTTCGGGCGCGGGACCAGGGCTATATGGGAAACGGCTGGAGTTACTCAAGGAAACATTCCCTAGAGTCTCCCGCGTGGCCGTGCTCTGGAATCCAGAAGATCCAGGCTCCGTAATCAATATGAGAGGGATGGAGACCCCGGCCCGGTCTTTGAGCCTCAAGCTTCAATCTGTAGAGATGCGAGAACCCAATGATTTAGAGCAAGCATTCTCGGCCATGAAGAGAGAACATGCTGAGGCACTGGTCACGATACTCGGCGCTCTGGTGGGTGGTCAGCGAAGCCGGATCGTGGACCTTGCGGCAAAGAGTCGGCTGGCAACAATGTCCGCGGAGAGCCGATGGACAGAGGCCGGCGGCCTCATGTCCTATGGAGCGAGCTATCCCGATTTATACCGACGCGCTGCTACTTATGTCGATAAAATCCTGAAAGGTGCTAAGCCCGCGGATCTACCGGTGGAGCAGCCCACTAAGTTTGAGTTCGTCATTAACCTGAAAACCGCCAAGCAGATCGGCCTCACGATTCCGCCGAACGTGCTCGCGCGAGCGGATAAGGTGATTAGGTAAAGGCAAAAGTAAAAATTAAAAAGTAAAAAGGGAAGCTAAGGCCAACAAACAGAGGCAGAGAAAAACATGAAAAGAAAAATCGGCGCCCTTGCTCTTTGCGCTTTGCTCTTCGCGCTTAGCCTTTCCGCCCAGGCGCAGCAGCCGGGGAAAATTCCTAGGATCGGATTTATTTCCGGAAGGGGTATTCCCACTTCTGCAACGCCGGACCCAAATGCTCGCGCATTTCAACAAGGACTGCGGGATCTCGGTTATACTGAAGGGAAAAACATTGTGCTTGAGCTTCGATATGCGGAAGGCAAACCCGACCGGGCCGCAAGCCTTGTATCCGAACTCCTCCGACTCAACGTCGATGTGCTTGTCACTCCCTATTCAGCAGCGATTGACGCGGCCAAACAAGCAAACAAGACAATCCCCATCATTATCATAACCCTTGGAGATCCAGTCGCAGATGGGCTTGTAGATAGCTTGGCGCGCCCCGGAGGAAACATTACCGGGCTCACGAGACTCACTCGGGACCTAAGCGGAAAACGGTTGGAATTACTTAAAGAGGTGGTTCCGGGGATATCGCGCGTTGGAATCCTTAGCGATGCGGACACACCGGTGAAGACCAAACCTTTTAAATACTATGAGCCAGCGGCCCACGCACTAAAGATACAGCTTCAACCACTAGAGGTACGCGGTCCGACACCTGATTTGGCCGAGGCATTTCAAACTGCGGTCAACGCAGGCGTACGCACGCTCATCATCGTTAGAACTCCGCTTCTAATAGATCACCGAAAACAGATTGCCGAACTTGCAATAAAGAATCGGCTGCCTCTGATGGCTGAAGGAAATGATTTCGTAGAAGCCGGCTGTCTCATGTCCTATGCAGCGAGCGAACCTGAGAGTTTTAGGCGCGCCGCGACTTACGTCGACAAGATCCTGAAAGGCAGAAAACCTGCCGACCTGCCCGTGGAGCAGCCGACGAAGTTTGAGTTCATCATCAACTTGACGACAGCGAAGCAGATCGGCTTGACGATTTCGCCGAACGTGCTGGCGCAAGCGGATCGGATCATCAAATGACAGCGAGCAGTGAACAGCGAGCAGTCAGCAGAGAGAACGGAAGAAAAAGGAATGACCAGAAATATTTTTGTATTTATCTGCCTACTGCTTACTGTCCTTATTTTCGATTGCCGATTTTGGATTAGGGATTAAGGAGAGAGGCACATGCATGAAATGTTTACGGTCCGGCTTCTGAATTCCTGCTCCGACAATCTGAAATCTAAAACCTGTACTGAGCCACGTCGAAGTATCCAAAATTTAAAATCGGCAGGGATTTCCGCTATCGTTGTCGCATTCGCAATGTGTGCGGCTGTGGCTCAGGCGCAGCAGCCGAAGAAGATTCCACGGATCGGTTACATAGCTACGCGCTCGGGGCCGAGCCCCAGCGAAGAAGCATTCCTGGATGCTTTGCGGTCACTCGGATACATCGAAGGACAAACTATAGCGATCGAATGGCGCTATGCTCACGAAAACTTCGACCGTCTGCCCGAACTTGCCACCGAGATCGTCCGGCTTAAAGTTGACGTCATCGTAACCTCTGGCGGAAATCCAACTGTCCGGGCGGTTAAGAATGCGACTACAACGATCCCCATTGTTATGACCGGTGTGAGTGATGCGGTTGAGTTAGGATTTGTCGCCAGTCTCGCGCGGCCCGGTGGAAATATTACAGGGATATCTGTTCTCGCGCCGGAGTTGAGTGGAAAACTGCTAGAGCTGGCAAAAGAATCTATTCCCAAAGCTTCACGGGTGGCGGTGTTAGTGTATGCGGCGAGTCCAAATTGGAAACTATATTCCAAACAGATGGAGGGCCCTGCCCGATCGTTGAGCGTGCAACTGTTACCCTTTCAGATAACCCAGCCAGATGAGCTTGAGAGCTCATTTAATGCCGCGAGAAGGAAGCGCGCCGACGCTCTTATTATTCCTTCATCCGCCTTCCTCTCCCTTTATAGAAAACGAATTGCCGAGCTTGCGGCACAGAGCCGTTTGCCAGCAATGGGCAGTAATGCGACGTGGGCAGAGGAGGGATGCCTATTAGCCTATGGCCCTCGCAGCGGCGATGGCTTCCGCCGTGCCGCATACTACGTCGACAAGATTCTCAAAGGCGCCAAGCCGGCCGACCTTCCCGTGGAGCAGCCGACGAAGTTTGAACTGGTGATTAACTTGAAGACGGCGAAACGGATCGGTCTGACGATTCCTCAGACCGTGCTGTTTCGGGCGGACAAAGTAATACGGTGAGGTGTGAGCCGTGAGGCGTGAGAAAAAAACATGAGTAAAAGAATTATTCGAGTTGTTCTATGCGCTTTGCTCTTTGCGCTTGGCTTTCCCGCCCAGGCCCAGCAGCCGAAGAAAATCCCGCGGATCGGGTATCTATCCGCGTCTTCTGCTTCCTTTCAATCATTCCGGGTCGAGGCATTCCGCCAGGGGCTGCGCGAGCTAGGGTACGTGGAGGGAAAAAATATTGTCATTGAGTATCGATATGCAGAGGGAAAACACGATCGCCTCCCCACGCTCGCGGCCGAACTGGTGCGCCTAAACGTTGATGTTATAGTCGCCGGGGGCAACACGGTTATTCCGCCTGTCAAGGAAGCAACGAAAACGATCCCCATTGTTATGACGCAGGCCAGTGATCCGGTCGCCTCCGGGTTCGTCGTCAGTCTTTCACGACCTGGCGGGAACATCACAGGACTGAGCAGCGTCGGGACGGAGTTGAGCGGTAAACGGCTGGAGCTTTTGAAAGAGACTGTTCCTAGACTGTCCCGCGTGGCCGTCCTTGGGACTTCAACCAGCCCGAATAATGCACAGGACTTAAAAGAGGTGGAACTCGCCGCAGGGGCGCTCGGAGTGAAGCTTCAATACTTAGATGTACGAGTTCCCAAGGATATTGAGGCTGCATTTCGAGCCGTAAGCAAAGAGCGTGCTGATGCAGTCCTCTTGCTGGGGGGTCCTATGCTTGCCGCTCAGGGACCGCTGTGTGCAGACCTCGCGATAAAGAACCGCCTCCCGGCGATATACTGGAGGTCAGAAATTGTGGAAGCCGGGGGCCTTATGAGTTACGGAGTGAGCCAGACCGATTTGGACCGGCGCGCCGCCACTTATGTGGACAAGATCCTGAAAGGCGCCAAGCCGGCCGACTTACCAGTCGAACAACCGACTAAATTTGAATTTGTCATCAACATGAAAGCGGCGAAGCAAATTGGCTTGACGATTCCTCAATCGGTGCTGTATCGGGCGGACAAGGTCATCAAGTGACAGTAACGAGTGCTGAGCAATGAGGACTGAGCATCGATTAAGGAACACTCAGATCTCGTGCTGGCCTTACGTGACGGATCGTGCTTGGTTAACGCTGCCACATTGACATTGCGTGTGAATTCTATTACCTTTTTTAAAATAATTCTTATTTTACAGGTGCTTAAAGTTTATGGAAGCAAGCGGTGCGCAGTACTTTTTAGAGATCGTGACCAGGCCCGACAATATTCCGATTGTCGCAATGCTTATTCTCGTCATTTTCTTTACCTGGCTGGGGATGAGACAAGCCTTTAAGAATGATAAGCTCATCGATGACGGTAAAGAGGACGAGATCCCCGATCAGATGTGGAAATAGTATAGATGGTGAGAGGTTGGCTAGCGGTATTAGCCGTCCTCGTGGGGATAGGGGTTTCTTTCGCTGCTGATTCGGGTTCTCCTTTATCAAATGAAAAGCGGTGGGAAGAGGCGCGAAAATTCTTAGCGGAGGGTAAGCCGGCAGAAGCCAAGGTGGCCTTTGAAGAGCTGCTCGGCAAGTATCCCCAAGAAGCTGATCTTCATCTATTTCTGGGTATTACCTTGCTTCGATTGCGCGAGCCCCAGGCGGCTGAAGCTGCCGTAAAAAGAGCGCTTGCCGTTGACCCGAATCATGTCGAAGCCAGGACCTTGCTGGGCTGGATCGACTCGGAGATCCATGGTGATTTTGACTCAGCCATTGAGGAATACACGAAGGTGTTGGAGCTGCGCCCCGATCTTGCCGAGGCCTATAATAACCTCGGCGTGGCGCAAAAACGCAAAGGAGAACTGGACAAAGCCGCGGTGAGTTTCAACCAGGCCCTGCAACGCCGGCCAGATTACAGCGCGGCGCTGAGCAACCGCGGCTGGACCTTCGCTGAGGAGAACAAATGGGCTGAAGCCCGGCGAGACTTCGAGCAGGCATTGAAGGTGAATCCCGGCGATGATGGCGCTCTTTACGGGCTGTCGCAGTCGCTACGGGAGGAAAGGGATTACGCGGGAGCGCAGAAGACCCTGAGCCAATTAATTTCGCGATCGCCCAATTTTGTTTATTGGCTCGAGTGGGGGCGGATCGGGTTGATTCGTTATTGGTGGGTATGGCTATTAACTGCGATAGCGTTTTTCCTTAAGGGACGTTTCCAGAAAGTGAGGAACGAAAACTAATGGCAGGTGAAGCGACGAAGAAGCGCAAAGGCACGGCCCTTTTGGCCGTGATGGATGAAAATTGTTCGAGCTGTGCGGGGTCACCCATATGCGAGGCCCATTGTCCGGTCGATGATTGCATCAATCTGGTCTACGAAGAACTTCCCCAGGGAGGACTAAAGCCGTATCGCGTGTTTGTGGATAATGAGAAATGCATCGGTTGCCAGATGTGCTACAGCGACGATCTGACCAAAATCCACCAACACAAGGAGACCGGGGAGATCTTCTACGAGTACGCCAGTCGGTTCTATGACAGTAACCGTAAGCCCGTCGAGCCGGACGCGGTGCCGAAGAAATTTCAACTCCAGCTCATTGGGACCGAGTCCGAAGACCGGCTGGACAAGAAGATCTGTCCTTGGGACGCCATCAAAATGTATGAGTTTGAAGAGGGAGCCGCGGTTTCGGAGTTCTTTTACGACCAGTCGAAGATCAAGCAGGTCAACGGCTTGTTCGTGATCGATACCAAGGAAAAAGAACGGTTGGAAGAGAAGCAGGCGGAGTTGTACGAATAGCTAATTCATTAATATGGGAAACAAACTCGAAATCACCGAAACGATTCTGCGCGATGCTCATCAGTCGCTGCTCGCGACCCGGATGCGCACCGAAGATATGCTTCCGATCGCCGGCAAGCTGGATCAAATCGGCTACTGGTCGGTGGAGACCTGGGGCGGGGCGACGTTCGATGCGTGTCTTCGCTATTTAAAGGAATGCCCATGGGAACGGCTCCGCAAGTTGCGCGCGGCCATGCCCAAGACGCGCTTTCAAATGCTCCTCCGCGGGCAAAACGTGGTCGGCTATCGAAACTATCCGGACGATATCGTTCAGGCGTTCATCCAGCGCGCCGCTGGCGGTGGCATCGATGTTTTCCGCATCTTCGATGCCATGAACGATATCCGCAACATGAAGACGGGCATCGAGGCGGCTCTCAAAGCGGGCAAGATCGTCGAAGGTGCCGTCTGCTATACGATCAGTCCGGTGCATTCCGTGGACTATTTCCTGAGAATCGGAGAGAAACTCGCCGAACTGGGTGTGCAGATCATCTGTCTCAAGGACATGGGCGGACTACTGTCGCCTTATGTGACGTACGACCTCGTGAAAGGACTTAAATCACGAATCCCGCTGCCGTTGCACCTGCATTCCCATTGCACCGCCGGTCTGGCACCCATGAGTTATATGATGGCCATCGATGCGGGCGTGGACATTGTCGATACGGCGCTGGCGCCGCTTTCCCAAGGGACTTCCCAGCCGGCGACGGAGCAGATAGTCGCTGCGTTGAAAGGCACGCCTCGTGATACCGGCCTCGATCTTAACTCTCTGAATGATATCGCCGATTATTTCTATGGCGTGCGGCGTAAATACGCCGAGTTCGAGAGCCCGGTCAACAATCAAATCAAAACCGACGTGCTAGTATCGCAAATTCCCGGCGGCATGTTGTCGAATCTGGTCGCGCAGTTGCGCCAGCAGAAAGCCGAAGACCGGCTCGATGCGGTGTTGGCTGAAATGCCGCACGTAAGAAAGGATCTCGGCTATCCGCCGTTGGTGACGCCGACGAGCCAGATCATCGGTTCCCAAGCGGCGCTCAACGTCATGACCGGCAAGCGTTATTCCGTCGTGGCTATGGAGACGAGAAATTACGTCATGGGGCTTTACGGTGAGCCGCCCGGACCCATTAGCGAGGAGATTAAGAAGAAAGTACTCGGCAAGAAAGAAGCCATCAGCTGCCGTCCCGCCGATCTGCTCACGCCCGGCCTGGAGGCGGCGCGCAAAGAAATCGGCAGCCTTGCCGATAGCGAGGAAGATGTGCTTTCCTACGCGCTGTTTCCGGAGATCGCCAGAGAGTATTTTCAGTGGCGCGATGGGCGGGCGGAAAGAGAACAGCAACAGGCAGAAGACGCCAGCCTGGAGCAAAGGCGGTAGGCAACAGTTTGAACCCTTGAACCGTTCAAACGGCTTGAACTTTTAGCAACACTGCTAGATTATTTTATTCAGCGGATACTCGATTATCCCCACCGCCCCAGCCTCAATCAGCTGCGGAATCAAATCCCGCACCACGCTTTCCGCAATCACGCTCTCCACCGAATACCACTTCACGCCTTTCAGCGCGGCGGATTGATACAGAGTCGCAATCGTCGGGGCGGTAATGCTCGGAATGAGTTGGACGACCTGATCGAGATCGCCCTCGGCGACATTCAGCTTAATACCGACTTTGCTCTCCGCGGACAGCGCGCCCTGGAGCAGCAGCTTGATCTGCTCGATCTTCGCTCTCTTCCACGAGTCTTTCCAGGCTTCTTTGTTGGCGATGAGCTGCGGACAAGACTCCAACAAATCGGCAATAATTTTCAGACCGTGAGTCCGAATCGTGGTGCCCGTCTCCGTCACTTCGACGATGGCGTCTACTAAACCCTCGGCAGCCTTCGCTTCCGTGGCGCCCCAGGAAAATTCCACTTCCACGGGAATGTTCCGCTCCGCGAAATAACGTTTGGTGAATTTGACCATTTCGGTGGCGATGCGCTTGCCTTTGAGATCTTCGATCTTGGTGACCGGCGAGTCGTGCGGCACCGCGAGTACCCAGCGGGTAGGCCTAAAACTCACCTTGGAATAGACCATCTCGGTGACGACAAGGACATCCGATTCATTCTCTTGGATCCAGTCCTTGCCGGTGATCCCGGCATCCAGTGTGCCCATTTCGACATAGCGCGACATCTCCTGAGGGCGCGCCAGGCTGCAGCGTAGCGTTTCATCATCGACGGACGGAAAATAGCTCCGGCTGGAGGTGCTAATCTTCCAGCCGGATCTTTTGAATAGCTCTATCGTCGCGACTTCCAAGCTTCCCTTAGGGAGGCCTAACTTCAATTCGCTCACTTCTTGTAGACCTCCTTGGGATCGAAGACTCGTTTGGCGATGACCTGCCAATTTCCGTTTGCTCTCTTGCGGAAGAAACAGCTGCGAAATCCTTCGTGACAAGCCGCCCCGCCGATTTGTCGCACCTGTAAAAGGAGCGTATCGTGATCGCAATCGATAAAGGCGTGTTTCACTTCCTGAAAATTCCCCGACTCCTCGCCTTTGAGCCAAAGGCCTTTGCGGGAGCGGCTATAGTAGTGTGCCTTGCCGGTTTTTTTGGTTTTTTCCCAGGCCTGCTTATTCATGTAGGCAACCATCAGCACCTCGCGCGAGCGATAGTCCTGCACGATCACCGGAACGAGGCCGTTACCTTTTTCGAAATCGATCTTTTGCATCGCCATAAATTCCTTGAAATTAAGTGAGTTAAACACACCTCCAGAGGGGATTCAACGGAGCGCGAGCATGAGCCGACTGTCGCAGAAAAACTTAGATTAGTCTTGCTTGGTCCTTTTCTGTAGCACTGGAATCGCTTCGATCTTTTCTGGAGGCAACATTTTCCAGTAAATGCCTTTGGGCCGCTTCAATTGAGATTTAGTTTCGATGATCTCTTTCGGCGTGATGATCGCCGTGAGCGGAATATCGTGCTCGGTCATCGGAATCTCTTCATCCACGATTTGCAGCGGGTGAACCGAAGTCACAATCGGAGTATTGCGAGCGATCTTTTTTTCTTCCGTTAGGAGCGCGAACTCCAACTCGGAGTAGCCGCCGCCTTTGCCGACGCGCGCGCCCCGACGATTTACCGCCACCGAACCACAGACAATCAAATCAATGCTTCTAACTTCATCGAGGCTGACGGGTCGGCCATACCGGTCGGCCCCTTTGATCGATGATGCCGCATAAGGCGAACACTTGAGTTTCTTGGGATCCAGTTCGATGAACGGGTTCTCGCTGTGTAGACGCGGAACAGCCATGTAAAGGATTTTTCCTTCGGACAGAGCCTTTTGCCGGATGGCGCTCTGGGGCGAGTCCGGATTTACTTTCAACACCTTCGCTTTTTGCCACCACGAAGTTTGCGCTAGAACTCTCGCGCAGGCTTCGGCGCCGATGAAGTTAGGAATCCGGCCTTCGGCGCCAGGAAATCGCGCTACTCTGTTCTTTTGCAGTCTCGTCCAGACCTCTTTTCGTAGTTCGTCCTTGTCTTTCATATTGGCTCAATTTCCCTATATCCTTTCTTGCGGCTCTTGCTCAAGACGTTGTAAGATCCGTGGTATGCAGGAATTCATCGTAGTTTATGTGACGGCCGGATCGCCGGCCGAGGGAGATCGTCTAGCGCGGGCTCTCGTCGAGGAACGCCTCGCGGCTTGCGTCAATCGAATCGGGCCGGTTCGATCCGTTTATCGCTGGCAGGGCAAGGTAGAACAAAGCGAAGAGGAGCTTCTCATCATCAAGACCCGCAATAGCCAGTTCGCTGCCTTGGAGAAGAGGATACATGAGCTGCACAGTTACACTGTCCCGGAGATTATTGCCCTTCCTATTATCGAGGGCAGCGACGGCTACCTGCGCTGGCTGGGTGAACAGGTGTCCGGCGGCGCTGCGTAACGCAGTGACGTTATGCGCACGGTGAGGGAAACGTCGGCTGGCGGCGTGATCTACCGAATCCAGCGGGGGCAGATTCAAACGGCGCTGATCCGTGTGCGCAAACGCTGGCGGTTGCCCAAGGGACACGTGGAAGAAGGGGAGCGCATCGGCCAGACGGCCGTCAGAGAGGTGCGCGAGGAAACCGGCCTGCAAGGACGGCTCGACCAAAAGCTCGGCAATATTTCGTACACTTATCGGGCGAAAACCAAAGAGGGGGAGCCGATCCGGATCTCCAAGCGAGTCTACTTTTTTCTATTGCAATACCTGCGGGGTGATGTGCGCAATCACGATTATGAAGTCGACGAAGCGCGCTGGTTTCCGATCGAGCAAGCGATCGAAAATCTCTCATTTGCCACGGAGAAAAGAATGATACGGAAAGCGCTTGGCATACTTACCCATCGCTATGCTCGGGCGGCTGGAGCGGAAGTCGGAGGAGCTCCGCAGAAGTAGGCGAATGTTTTAATATCGTTTCCGTTGAGAATAAACCGACAGGTGCTATAAAAAACTACCATGAAAACCACCTCTTCGGGTATTCAGTTCTCCACGCCTTACGAGATCGCTGTGGTGCGCCCGTTGCGCCAGACCACTCTCGACGAGCGCGAGGAGGCGCTCAAGGCCGCGTACTATAACACGGAGCTAATTCCTCAAGAGATGATCTACGTGGATCTCAAAACCGACAGCGGCGTCAGCTCGTTGAGCGCGGCACAACTGTCAAAGCTGGTCGGTGCGGGGCCGTTGGAATCGGGAATGGAGATGGCGGCCGAAGGAAGCCGGGCTTTTATTTCATTTTCAGAGCAATTTCAAAAACTTTTCGGATTTCCCTACGTGGTTCCGGTGACCCAGGGGCGGGCGGCGGAGCGCATTTGGGCGAAGCTGCACGTCAAAGGAGGCATGCTGGTGCCGGGCAACATGCTTTTTCCTTCCACGCGATTTCATATCGAGTCGAACGGCGGCAAAATTGTCGATGTAATTTCCGCTAATGCCCACGACCTCTATTCCGAGCAACTGTTTAAAGGGAACATCGATCTAAACAAGCTGGAAACGGTTTTCAAGGAAGAAGGGGAGCAGGTCGGCTGTGTTTACGTCGAACTCTGCGTGAATTCTTGCGGCGGTCATCCGGTCTCGTTGCGCAATCTGAAGGCCGCTAAAACCATGGCTGTCGCCAGGCAAGTTCCGCTGTTTATCGACGGCTGCCGAATTCTCGAGAATAGCTATCTCATCAAACAAAGAGAGCCGGGCTATCAGAGCCGCTCGATCCGGGAAATCGTTTACGAAACTTGTTCTTTGGCCGACGGCTTGACCATGAGCGCGCTGAAAGACTTGCTCGTACCTGCGGGCGGGCTGATCGCCACGCGCGATGCGGGAAAATACCAACAAGCCCGGGTCCAGTCATTTCTGAACGGCAGCCAGCCGCCGAGCACGGCGATGGAAGCGATGAGCGTTGCCCTAGGAGAAATCTTTTCCGGCGACGCCTACGTCACCGCCCGGGTAGAACAGGTGAACTATCTCTGGCGTCGACTCAAAGGCGGGACGCCGATTCTCGCTCCGCCCGGCGGCCATGCCGTGTTCCTGGACGTCAAAAGTTTCCTGCCTCATGTTGCGCCGGATCACTACGCGGCCGAGGCGCTCGCGGCCTTCATCTATCACGTCTCGGGCGTTCGAGTGACCAAGGGGCCGCCGCTGGCGCCCAGCCAGTCGGGCCGCGGCGTTGAGCTTTTGCGGCTGGCCGTGCCGGCGCGGCGCTATCTTCAGGCGCACATGGACGAGGTGGCCGATGCCGTGCTATATGCATTCTCCCACAGAGCAGAGATCAAAGGTCTAAAGAAAGTGGAACAGCCGGGCAGGTCGAAATACGAGCCGTCGCTGTTCACTCCCGTATGAGTATGCAGTCCGCGAGAATCGAATCCTACAGTCACCGTCACCTCGGAGCCATTTTTTTCTCCCGAGTCGAGGAGCTAGGCGACAAAACTTTCGTCAAACTACAGCGCGGTGAGCGTTTCGAAGAAATTTCCTGGCGCGATTTCGGCGCGAAAGTTCGCAGCGCAATCTTCGGGCTCTGCGCTCTTGGGCTGGCCAAGGGTGATCGGGTAGCGATTCTCGGCGAGAATAGCCTCGAGTGGCTGTGCGCCGATATGGCGACTCTGGCGGGCGGGTTCCCGAACGTCGTCGTCTCTCCCCGCCTGTCGGATACGTCGGTCCTCAAGATGTTAGGCCATTCGCGTTGCCGCGCTGTCTTTGCGGAGAATGAAACCGCTGTTGGTCGATTGCTCAATCTCAAAGGGCAGCTTCCGTCGCTGGAATATATCATCGCGCTCAACGGCAGCGGCGCGGGCCTGCCGCACACGCTGACGTTTGGGGAATTGCTCGCGCGCAGTGGGGAGCACGATGATGATCGATTGGCTCGGGTTTTGGAATCGATTCATCCTAGAGATCTCGCTTCGATTATGTACACCTCGGGCTCCACCGGGGAGCCTAAGGGCGTCATGCGCACGCAGGAGAATCTATTATCGAATATCTCCAGCGGCGGCGAAATCGTGCTGAGCAAGCCGGAAGAGATGAGCGTCATCGTTTTGAGTCTGAATCATCTCCTCGGGAGGTTCGGCTTTCTCAAGAGCGCCGTCACCGGCCGGACCACGGCTGTCATCGAGGCGACCGAACAATCGGTGAATCTAAAAGTCATCGAGGCGTTGTCGCCAACGGCGATGACCATCGTTCCCAGGGTCATGGAAACAATCTGGAACACCATCCTGGACGAGAGTGGAAAGCGGCAACTGTGGGACGAGCTGGAAGCTCTGGATAAGAGCAAAGCCGAACGTGGAGCTTTGAGTGAGGATGACTCGCGTCGAGTTGATTCGTTAAAATCCGCGCTCAATCAAACCGTGAAACAGGCCCTCGGCGGCAGGATCAAATACATCACTTACGGAGGCGCGCCGATGCGGCCGCGCATCTTGCATTTTTTCCAGCTGATCGGCATCCCTTTGCTTGGAACCTACGGCTCCACGGAGTGTGGTGGAGCATCCTTGAGCGGCATCGACAATACCAAGCCGGGAAGTCTGGGAAAACCGTTCCCCAACGTCGAAGTTCGTATTGCCGACGACGGTGAGATCTTGGTGCGAGGGCCGACGGTGTTTCCGGGTTATTATGAAAATCCCGAGGCGACGAGGGAGGCGCTTGATGCCGACGGCTGGTATCATAGCGGCGATCTGGGCAGGATGGATGCCGATGGCTGTCTTTACGTCGTCGGCAGAAAAAAAGATATCTTTTATTGCTCTGACGGTTCCAACCTTTATCCCGGCTTCGTCGAATTGATGCTGGAGAACGATCCGTTCGTGCGCCAGGCGATTCTCCTCGGCGACCGGCGTCCCTTTATGGCAGCGCTGATCGTCCCGGACGGAAAAAAAATTGCATCAGAGTTGAAGAAGGAAGCATCCGCGCTGACAGAGAAGGAAATCGAAGCCATCGTTCAATCGCGAGTGGAACAAATCAACCTACGACTCGAAGCCGTGGAGAAGATTCGCAAGATCGTCTTGATGCTGCAAGATTTTCCCACGGAGGTTAGAAGCGTCACCGCCTTTCAGAAAATCAAGATCGATCGCAAAGCCGTGGAAGCGCGATATCAGAAAGAAATCAGCGATATTTACTCATCCATTGAAGGAGCGCCGTGAGCCAAGTTGCGTTGATCACGGGAGGAGCAAACGGCATCGGCCGAGCCGTTGCGCATCGAATGGCGGCCGGTGGAATGTCTGTAGTGATCGCGGATTTCGACGGCGCAGCCGCCGAGTCGGTCAAAAGCGAGATCGCCGAGAGCGGCGGCAAAGCGGAAGCGCTGTCCGTCGACGTGACCCGCGCGAATGAAATCAAGGCCCTCGTGACCGACGTCGGCAAACGCTACGGTCAGATCGATGTGCTGGCGAACATCGCCGGGGGAAGTTTTTATACCAAGCGCATCGAAGAATTTACCTGGGCCGAGTGGAAAGAAGTCATCGATGTAAACCTGAAAGGCACGTTTTTGATGTGCCGTGAAGTCGCGCCCATCATGCAGCGCCAAAAACGTGGCCGGATTCTCAATACCGCATCCAACTACGGGCTTACCGGTGCGGCGCTGCGCACGCCCTATGCGGCGGCGAAAGCCGGCATCATCGCCTTCAGCAAATCCCTCGCCCAGGAGCTCGCGCCCTACGGCATCCTGGTCAATACCGTGGCGCCGGGCCCAACGGACACGCCGAGAGTCATGGGCAAAGAGTCTCCCGAAGCGCGCCGGCAACGCTGGTCGAATATTCCCTTGGGCCGCACGGGAAGGCCCGAAGATATAGCCGAAGCCTTCTACTTTCTGACTACGCCGGAAAGCGCGTGGATCACCGGTCAAACCTTTCACGTGAACGGAGGCTTGGTGACTCCATGAGACTGCAGGGAAAAGTCGCGGTCGTGACCGGCGGCGCCCAGGGAATCGGCCGGGCCATCGCTCTCGGTCTGGGCCGCGAAGGCGCCAAAGTCGTTGTGGCCGATCTCCAGGCGGACAAGGCCAAGTCGGTTGCCGACGAACTCACCAATCTCGGGTCGGAGAGCCTGCCGGTGGAGGTCGATGTAGCGAGTGAATCCTCCGTGAAGAACCTGGCGCAGGAGACTCTCGGCCGCTTCGGCCACGTGGATATTCTCGTCAATGACGCGGGCGTCTATCCGACGGCCTTGGTGGTGGACATGAAAGAAGCAGAATGGGACCGAACCATCAACGTCAATCTCGGAGGTAATTTCCTGTGCTCGCGGGCGTTCGTGCCGTCCATGCGCGCGCGAAAAAGCGGCCGCATCATCAGCATCGCTTCGGGAATCGCGCACTACGGCGCGAAGGAAGGTGCTCATTACGCAGCATCGAAGGCTGCCATCATCGGCTTCGTCAAAAGTTTGGCGCGTGAATTGGGCCCTGATGGGATCACCGCGAATGCGATCTGCCCGGGCATTGCCAACACTGCTTTGCCCCGCGGCCATCGGACTGAAGAGGAACTGATGCAAAGGCTGCGCTCGAACCCGCTCGGCCACGTCCTGGAGCCGGAAGATTTCGTCGGACCGGTTCTCTTTCTCGCCAGCGACGCGGCTTCCTACATCACCGGCCAGACGATCAACGTCAACTGCGGCAGCTATATGATTTGACTGCGCGCCCGCCTTCGACTTCTTCACGAAATCATTCTAGCCGGTTAAGGAGATATTTATAGCCAAAGCTTTTTCAATCGCGTCATGAAAGGTCGTCCCGGGACTGAGCTTTTGTTTGTGGGAACGTTACAACAGTATCCGGAAGACGAGCTGAAGCCTTCAATCCACCGGAAATACTCTTTTCCCCGTTCCTTCTTCTTCCAGACTGATCGCTTTGGTGGGACAGATCTTTGCGGCGAGGAGAATTTTCTCGTCGGTGTCGCCCTTGGGGTCAATCACTTCGGCGATCATTTTTGCATCCAGTTTGAATACTTTGGGCGAGGCCTGAATACATTTGGCGTAGCCTTCACATTTTGTTCTATCTACTGTGACCTTCATTCTGCCTCCTAAGCATTGTTGATCTTTTCTGTCGATTCCGGTCGTAGCTTCTCGGTCTCAATTGCCTAAACGGTATAGTTTCGCCGTGTTTTCTCGATTGATCTTTCTCATGACGACCGGATCGATCCCTTCGCAGTTGCGGTCGACCGTCTCTTTCGAGTAGGGCCATGTCGTCACGCCGTGGGGAAAATCGCTGGCCCAAAGAAAATTATCCTCGCCATACACCGGTGTCGTAAGGACGCCGGCGCGGTCGTCCTGGTAGGTGAAGAAAACATTTGTCTTGAAGTATTTACTCGGCGGCAGCTTGTTGATGTTCCGCTCGGCGTCGAAAGTGCTCGCGCGGCCGAACCAGTAGTCCACCTGTTGGACGAGGTTGGCGACCCAGCCGACGTCGAACTCCGCGCAGACGACTTTTAAATTTGGATGGCGGTCGAACACACCGGAGAGAATGAGATTCCCCAAAAACTGCTGAGCCGGCGACTGCCGGTTGGCGAAGCCGAGACTCTGCTTTTTTGGCTCTACCGGCCGCGGCCCTTCGTAATGCGTCCGCGCGACGCCTTGAGTGGCGCTCGTGTGCACGTTCACCACCATTCCGGTTTCTTCCAACGCCGCCCACATCGGCTCATACTTGGACTCATAATAGCCGCTGTCTTTGATACGCGTGGGAATCTGCACGCCGCGAAATCCGAGCTTGGCGTAGTGAAAGATGTCAGCGATCGTATGATCGATGTCGAGGATTGAAATAGTGGCCAAGCCGATGAGTCTCTTCGGATTGTGACTGCAAAACCCGTGCAGCCATTCGTTGTAAGAGCGGAAGATGGCGCGCTGCAACGGTTCGTCTGCGAGGCTGTAGAGTTGGCGCACCGCGCTGGAAAACAGAACCTCAGCTTCGATGCCATCAACATCCTGGTCTTTGAGCCGTGCCGCGGGCTCCCAGCCGCCGGGATAATCTTCATAGCGAAAATTTTCGTTGAAGCGAATCGTCTCGAAATGTTTTTCCTGGTCCACTTCGGCAATGCCCTTTTCCTTGCCCACGACCTGTCCCTTTGAGTAGTGAGACAAACCGACCGGCGGAAGACCGTCGATGAGCAGCCAGATGCCTTTGGGGACGCCCGGAGGATCTTTCACGACTTTCGGCGCGCGCTCGCCATATTCTTTCTGCACTCGCTCCCAGGCGGCCGGGGGCTCATTGACGTGACTATCGGCTGAGATCAGTTTGAAATCCGGCATTGTCTTCTTCCTACCTTTTACGCGTCGCGAATGATACCCAGGCCGTTCCGCCGTTCGATGGGGGTGCCGGTGCGTAGCGTGGGCGTTCCTTCGACGTAGCGGACGACCATGCTTTCCAGATTGGCGAATCGGGCATCGGCGCTTTGCAAAACTTCGCGCAGTCCCAGGAATCCTGGTTCGCGGAAGACCGCCAGCCGGCGAGCATAATGTCTCCCCACAGGGCTAAAGTCACTCGGCCTTGTTCCGCTTCGTAAATCATCGCGACTATGATGAAAGATTTCCCGACTCTGCGCGAAACGATATGAGACGATTGACAGAGTTGTCAAGTTGCCCGCACGCCCGTCCGGAGATCCGAGTTGACAACAGCAATCCTACGGTGGTTAATCTCTGTCGCAAGTGAAGGGCAAAGAAGAGATCTGACATGATGCCTCGATCAACGCTGTTACGCACAATATCGAATGCTGTCTATTTATTGCTGTTTCTCATGTTCACCTTCCAGAACCCGATAGCGAACGCAGCTTCCGCAGAGCGAGAAAAAATGTTGGAGGGCGCGAAGAAGGAAGGAAGATTGGTCTTATACACCGGGATGGATACGGATGAAGCCAATCAGTACGCGCGGGAGTTCACGAAAAGGTATCCCTTTATCAAACCCGAGATCTTTCGTTCGAGTGGCGAGAGTGTGCAGACCAGGTTTTTGACGGAGCATCGAGCCAATGTTCACAACGCCGACATTTTTCAAACCAGCATCGTCCAAGTCTATCAACTGAAAAATACCGGACTGCTCGGGAAGTATGTCTCAGAAGAGAGTCATGCTTACGGCGAGGGCTTCAAAGATCCTCAAGGATACTGGACCGCCTTTTATCTGATTCCCTATGTGATCGGTTACAACACAAGGCTGGTTTCGCCGAAAGACGTTCCGTCAAGCTATGAAGACTTGTTGCATCCCAAGTGGAAGGGGCAAATCGCTCTGGAAACCGAAGAATACCAATGGTTCTATCATCTCATAGAAATCATGGGCAAGGAAAAAGGGCTCGCGTACATGAAGAAACTCGCCGGGCAAAATTTGCAGCTGCGCAAAGGACACACGCTCCTGGCACAGCTCGTGGCCGCGGGGGAGATGGCGATGGCCGTTGTCGTTTACTCGAATCGCGTCGAGCGGATGAAGAACAGTGGCGCGCCGATCGATTGGGTACGGTTCAAGGGCCCGACGATCACCGCCATCAATGCTATCGCGATTCCCGAGAAAGCTCCGCATTCAAACGCAGCGAAACTATTCGTAGACTTTGTTTTGTCGAAAGAGGGACAATATCTGCTGAGAGGGCTGCGAAGAATTCCGGCGCGATCTGATGTGTTTCCCGACCCGCCGAGCCTGACGCAAGGTTTGAATCTGTATCCGGCCCGACCGGAGGGAATGATCGAGAATTATAGAGAAACCGTGGCCCGCTTCGACGAGATCTTTAACAGGCCGAAATGAACTCGGCTCCCGGCCGACATTAAGAGGCGCGCCCGATATGCCGAGCGCGACCGCTGCCTATCTGAGAATCTCTTTTAACTTGGTGATGAGGGAAGATTCAAGCTTGAAAATATCTTTGACGTTTTGTTCCAGCTCCGCGCCATCGGCGGCGTTGATGTCCAGAGTCGCTTTTTTCGCTTCGGCCAAGAATGCCGAATCTTTCATCGTGTCCATGAACGCTCTCCGCAGGATCTGAACGCGGTCCTTTGGCGTCCCCGGAGGAGCCACGTACGGACGCACCGATGGACCGTGGACCCGCTCTACGGTTTGGATGAGCTTCTTGGCTTCTTCGGTCTTCGCCAAGTTAACGGCCAAGGGCACTTTGGCGAGCTCGGGATGGGGCTTGCTCGTAACCTGCAGCACCATGGTCAAGTCACCGCTCTCTAATTCTTTTTTCCAAGTCGACTTCATCGACTCCCAGGAGTTGCTGATTCCCGCGACCTCGCCGCTGTTGAACGCCAAACGAATGTCGGCCGTGCCCTTATAACCCGAAACCATTTGGATAGGCAGTCCAATGGTTGCCTTTAGGAGGTTGGGAAAATCGTCCGTGCCGGAACCGGTCGATACGCCGCCAAATTTAACCACCTGTTTGGATGCGATCCATTTGTCCGGGTCGGTGATGCCGGCGGATTTGGCGACACTGAGGATGAAATGATCCTGCGCGGGTACGCCGATGTACTCGAACTTGAGCGAGTCGAACTCGATGCCTGGCTTGTTCAGGAGCTGCTGGAGGAACAGGCCGCCGATGAAGTGGCCGATGGTAAGGCCATCCGGCTTGGCGGCTTTGTAAACATAATTGGCCGAAATGAGGCTTCCCGCCCCGGCCATGTTGTCGACGACGAAGACGGGATTGCCCGGAACGTGTTTCCCCATATGACGCGCTATGGTTCGCGTGTAGGCGTCATAGCCGCCACCCGCGGAAAATCCCACAATGAATCGGATCGCCTTGCCTTCGTAAAAATTCGCCTGCGCAAAAACCTCTTCAGCGCCCGCGATTAGAAGAAGTCCAACCAGAATCCCTGTTAACTTAACGCGGCGTTTCATAGTTTCTCCCTTCTAATGGGCTGTAACAGGTGAGCTGCTAATACCGTCGTGTCTGCCCCTTCGACAAGCTGCTATGTGGATGTCAAGTCGCTAACGCACAAATGCTCTTATGTTTTTTCTTTCTCCTAAACCATCCCCGACCAAAGAGAGACTTGCTGCTATGCGTGGCACGGCATACGGCCGTC
>VBKE01000178.1 GCA_005879605.1 Deltaproteobacteria bacterium | reverse complement strand
TGAAGACAAAGTTTCAGGTTTCTCATTCTAGATCAGCTCAATCTCCAATCTTGCTTTCATCTTCGCTTTGACATCAGCGAGTGTTTTTAGATAAGAGGAGAGCGTGCAAGCCTTTGCCATCAAAACGGTTCCGGAACAGCTCTCGGCCTCGGATTCGAAGGCCCGCAGCGTGAAGCCGCAAGAATTCTTTGACCGGAGCATGTCGAAGAGCTGAAACAGAAAGGATTCTCTCAGCAAATTTGACGCTGACTCAGACGGTGTGTTGAGTAATTGCCATCAATGATGTAGTCGGGAATTGGGCGATCACCAAAAAGGAGAAATGACAATGAAAGTTGCATACGATCCTTCGAACCGGTTCGAGATTAGAGTTTGGGACGTCGAGTTCCGCCGCGATCCGGCGCGGACGTTGATGGCGCGCATCTACCAACCGCAAGGCGGTGGGCCGTTCCCTGCCCTCTTGGACTTGCACGGCGGCGCCTGGAACAACCAGGACCGCACGGCCAATGCGCCCATGGATGAAAGTTTAGCTCGGAGCGGTATTTTAGTTGTAGCCATCGATCTTCGCCGGGCGCCCGAGGCGCCCTACCCCGCCTCGGTACAGGATGTAAACTATGGCGTTCGCTGGCTCAAGCACAAAGCTCGCGAGTGGAACGGCGATCCGGAAACCGTCGGCGCGCTGGGAAGTTCCAGCGGCGGTCACGAAATCGAACTATGCGCAATGCGCCCTAAAGAACCGCGCTATAACGCGCACCCGCTGCCGGAGGCCCCGAACCTCGACGCGACTGTGGCCTACGTCGTCGCCCGCTCGCCGGTAAGCGATCCTTTTGCCCGCTACCAGCAGGCGGAGAAGAGGCAATGGAAGGAAATGATCCAAAATAGCAAAATCTATTTCAACCCGTGGGATACGATTTACGAGGGCAATCCGCAGCTGATCCTCGAGCGCCGTGAGCCGGTCTCGCTGCCGCCGATGTTCGTGCTTCAAGGCGAGTTGGACGACAACGTATTGCCCGAGGTGCAAGAACGCTTCGTCGCCGCTTATCGAGCGGCGGGCGGCGAGTGTGAGTTGGAAATCTTTAAAGGCTGCGAGCACCGCTGGGTCGCCAACCCCGGGCCGCAGACCGAACGCGCTTACGAGATGATCAAGGCCTTCATCGCCCGCCAGTTGCGCGCGCTCCAACGCGCGGCGTGAGCGTGTCAAGCGATTCGTGAACGTTGGTAGCGTCGCTAAGGACTACGGACTCACGCTGGCATCCACTGGAGGGTTGACTGGTAAAGGCAATCCCTTCTTCGGCCATTGCGCGCAACCAACGCACGACCTTCGGATCCAAACGAACGGCGATGAGATTTCTCCCTGTGTCGGCCGTCCTACAAACCGAAACGATCGTCAGATGCCACACTGAAACTGCTTCAGATCCAATTAAGAGAGCCCAGGGTCAATCACAGATTTGCCGCAAAGAAATTACCGATTCGTTTTTGGTAATCGGGTCCTAATTGGCCATGGAAGAGGTTATCATGAAACCAAAATTCCGCTTTGGGATTATTTTTCAATGCCTCTTGCAGCAGTAAGGCATGCTGAAAAGTAATCAATGAGTCGCCTTTGGAATGAATGATCAGAACCGGAATGTTGAGATTCTTCACGCTATCCTTGGGTGAAACCTTTTTCAAATTAATGCCTAGGAATAATCTCGCCCATAAGCCGGTGAGCCAGGCGAGCGGATATCGAAGAATGGGAATTTGAAAAAGTACGGGCGCCATCAGATCCAGCTGGGCATAGCTGGACTCGGAAACGACCGCTTTTATTTCCGGTAGATTCGGAGCTGCCATTAAGGCTACGGCCGCTCCCATGGAAAACCCCCATACACCAACTTCTTTAACTCCTCGAGACTTAAGAAATGCAATTGCCGATCGGACATCCCGGATCTCCTCGGCTCCAATGGTCGAATAGCGACCGCCGCTTGCGCCAAGATAACGGAAATCAAACAAAAGTAAGCTGTACTTTTGACTCAAGAAAGCGATGACCGGCAGGATATTCCCTTTATCTGCCGGATAACCGTGAAGGCCGATGATGGTTTTTTGAGGTGCCTGTTTATGGTGAATGAACCAGCCCCGCAACGTAACGTTATCCTCCGTGGTGAAGGTGACATCCTCATAATCAAGCCCGAGATCTTTTGGCGTTAAGTTCGATACTATCTTTGGTGGTTTGACGGCGATGTAAAGACCCCACAGGGAGGCAAAGAGAAAAAAGAACACCACGATAAACAACACAGACCTTTTCCAAAAAGCGATCTTTGACTTCATTCTGTTGAGTCGCTGCTCGAGCATACTCTCTTTCCTGCAAAATTTAGCTACCAGCACAAGCGTGGGCAGCTCAGGCTTGCATAGGTGAACGGGTGAGCTTTGGGGTCTTCTACGTCTGTACCAGAATGATACCTCTACTGGCGAGACGGTGACCTCGTCTGGCCGCTCGCTCGGCCTCCGAGGTTCCACATCAGGCGCTTGCGAGAAAGACGACCAGAGCCGCAAAGCTCAGAACACTGCGCACGGCATGAAGTCTGCCCCAGCGCACGAGCAAATCGTGCGTGTGCGAGGACTTTTTGTCCAGACCGGATGAAAGTAATTGCCGGTTCGTGGGCATGATGACCAACAATGTAAAGGGGATGACAAGGACAAGCAGCGCACCTCCCACCACCCACCAGATATTGGTGCTGGTTAAGCAAGCAATCACGGAGAACACGAAGCCCACGGCCGAGAGTGAGGCTTGCATGACCGCGGCCCGTCGGTAGCTCGGCCCGAAAACGGTGGCTGCCAACTCAGTGCCGCACTCCATGCGCGCTGGATGCTCGACAAAACTTACGTAGATCGCTGCCCCGGCAAATAGACTGCAGGCGACGATTGCGATGAACTGAGATGCCCATTGGACGGCGTGCATGCGGCGACCCTCCCGGTTTTTAGATTGCGGCCGCCCTCCGGTGCTCGACCATCAAGCAGCGGTCCTGCACGACTTTGATGCCTGTTTTGGCGAGCTGTTCCGCGACAGCGTCATTGCGAATGCCGGACTGAAACCAAACCGCCTTCGGTTTCTTGGTTAGGATGTCTTCGACGTGGCCGTTGATATCGTGAGAGCGGCGGAAGACATCGACCAAATCGACCTCTCCGGGAATATCAATTAGCTTGCGATAAACTCGCTTCCCAAGGATCTCGGTTACTTCAGGATAATAAACGGGCACCGGAATAACTTGAAGGCCGGCTGCGTCGAGGTACTTCGGAACGTAAAAAGCGGGCTGGTCGGCTTGAGCCTCTGTTTTGATGCCCAGCACGGCGATGCGCTTGGTTTGCCGGATCAAATCGCGGATCTGTGAAGGAGTGTAAAGCAGATTTTGTTGCCAGCTCATATCGATAGTGTAGCAATAGATAGGTGGGGAATCGAACGGCAGAGCGTCAGGAAACGCAAAAGTTTACGGCTCATCAAATTTTTTCCGGTCACTCTTGACGGTCAGCGCTTTGCCGTAATAAGTAGCCGGTCAGTAGTCAGGAGTATAATTTAGAAAATGTCCTCGGCACCTCTCCTAAAACGGGCGACCACGCTAGATGAGCTTCGCCAACGCAAGGGGACGCTGGCGAGCGAGGAAAGTCTCCGCCGTGGGATTTCATTTCGGCCACGGCCGATGGACGTTTTGATCGCGACCTATCCGAAATGCGGCACGACGTGGCTGCAACAAATTGTGCATGGACTTCGAATGCGCGGCTCGATGGATTTTGATGAGATTACGGCGGTGGTTCCCTGGATCGAGCTTGCATTTGATTTGGGTACCGACCTGGATGCTCTCCAAGTGGCTCAGCCCCGCGCTTTCAAGACTCATCTTCCCTGGACCGAAGTCCCGAAAGGCTCGCGATATGTTTATGCGCTGCGCGACCCAAAAGATGTCTTGGTTTCAGTTTACCATTTCCACGAAGGCTGGCGTTTTGAACCCGGGACGATACCGTTCGGAAGCTTCGCAAGGGAATTTTTCATGTCGCGGGAGAGCGGGCGGAGATACTGGCGTCACGTTTCGTCGTGGTGGGAGCAACGTCAAAGGTCCGAGGTTTTGATGCTCTGCTACGAAGATATGAAAGCAGACTTACCAAGTACAGTCCGAAGAATAGCGCGGTTCATCAACTGCGAGCTTGACGAAGATTTACTCGAGATCGTGGTCAAACAATCGTCCATCGAGTTCATGAGGGCGCACGGAACGAAATTCGATGATCACTTGGTGCGCGAGGCGCGTAACGCCTCGCGCGGTCTTCCGCCGGGCGGAGATTCGTCGAAAGTCCGCAGCGGACGCGTGGGTGACCATTTCTTTGAACTCCCGGAAGAGGTAAGCGAGCAGTTGGACGCTATCTGGCGTGAAGAGATAGAAGCGAGGTTCGGCCTGCCGTCGTACCAAGCGATGCGCGAGCAGTTAGCAAGAGAGAATGAAACCGGGATTGAGGTCGGTTTCAATATTTCCGAGAGCTTCGAAGAACGATGAACCGAGGAAAAACAGCATGGCTGAATTCAAAGTAGTCGGTGCGCCAATTCCGCGGCTGGAAGGCCCGGACAAGGTCAGCGGGCGCACGATCTATGCCGCTGACGTTAACCTACCCGGCGCGCTCTGGGGCAAAATTCTCCGCAGTCCGCACCCGCACGCGCGGATTCGTCGCATCGATGTTTCCAGAGCCCGCCAAGTACCAAGGGTAAGAGCCGTCATCACCGGTCCGCAGATTTCCGGCCATCTCATCGGCAAGCAAATTCGCGACATGCCCGTCCTCTGCTGGGAGGTGGTGCGCTTCGTCGGCGATCGAGTGGCGGCCGTGGCCGCGGACACTCAGGAGGCGGCCGAAGAAGCCGTGGGCCTGATCGACGTCGATTACGAGGAGTTACCGGCGGTGTTCGATCCGCTGGAGGCGATGCAGCCTAGCGCACCGCGCCTCCATGAGGACGTTGCCGCCTATGAAGGTGCCCCGAAAGACCTGTTAGCTCTCGACGTCCATAACGGACTGACCCGGCTCGCTTGGCACAAGGGCGACGTGGAGCAGGGCTTTCGCGAGGCGGACTTAGTGTTGGAGCATACCTTTCGGATTCCTGGTCGGCATCAAGGATATCTCGAGCCGCACGCCGGCGTCGTTGCCATCGATCCCGACGGCCGGATCCAAGTGTGGGCGTCGGTGAAAAATCCGTTCGGGGTGCGCAGCCAGATGGCCAAAGCGTTGGGTTTGTCCGAGGATCGCATCCGCATGAACGTGGTGAACGTCGGCGGTGAGTTTGGTGGCAAAGGCGACGGTATCGATTTGCCCATCGCTTATTTTCTCGCGCGGGAATCCGGTAGACCGGTGAAGATCGTCATGAATTACGCCGAGGAATTGACCGCGAGCAATCCCGCGCACCCGACGGTGATCACGATACGGAGCGGCGTGAAACGGGACGGCCGGATCGTGGCGCGCTCGCTCCGCGCGGTCCACGCCAGCGGCGCCTACGGCGCGCTCAAAGCCAATTCTTCTCTGGCTACCTGGCATTACGCCGGCGGCCAGTATCGAGTCGACAACGCTTGCTTGGAATTTTTGCAGATCTACACCAACACCGTTCCAGGCGGTTATTACCGGAGTCCGGGCGCCGTCGCGACGGCCTTCGCGATCGACTCGCATACGGACATCATCGCCGAGGAACTGGGCATGGACCCGGCAGAGTTTCGCCTGAGAAATTTCATCGGCGAAGGCGAGGAAGACGCCGTCGGCCATCGGCTGCGCAACGTGCGCTTCCGCGAAGTGCTGCAGGCTGCTTTGCGCGCGGCGGATTGGAAGAAGCCCAAACGCCTCAACTGCGGTCGCGGCATCGCCCTTTCCGGACGTCACATCAGCGGCGGCGATACCGGAGTGATTCTTACGGCCGAGCCCGACGGCACGTTCGCTGTGATTAGCCCGACAATCGACCAGGGTTCCGGCACGCACACGATCTTGCGCCAGCTCGTGGCGGAACAGAT
>VBKE01000177.1 GCA_005879605.1 Deltaproteobacteria bacterium | reverse complement strand
AGGTTTTATAGCCGACTGGAATTGCAGCGGCTTTGGTGGCGGAAAATTCGAGACGGGGATGGGCAAGGGAGATGGCACCTACTGGACTGATCTTTTCGCCAGACCGGCAGCGGTGACATGGCACCTTGTTCACCTGGTGTTCGATCGCTCCGGACCAACCAATAAGGCCTACGTAGATGGCTCCTTACAAACGCTAACAACAGGCGCACGCAGCGCCTCCGGCATGGGCAATTTTTCTAATAGCTCGCTCTATTTCATGTCCCGAGCAGCGAGCTCGCTCAATGCCGCAGGCACGCTTGACGAAGTCCGGCTGTCGACAATCGAACGCAATGCCAACTGGGCCGCTACCGAGTACAACAACCAAAGCTCGCCGGGAACATTTATCACGATGGGCAGCGAGAGCTGCGCTACACAAACTCCAACACCGACACCCACTCCTACTGCTACACCAACTCCAACACCAACGGCAACGGCGACTCCACCACTAACACCGACGCCAACACCAAGTCCCACTCCTACGGCAACACCGACAGCAACGCCTACAGCTACGCCGACGCCCACAGCGACCCCGACACCTGGATTCGCAGCAGACGACTTCAATCGCGCGGATGGGGGACTCGGTTTGAACTGGGCCAAGCCGGTGCCGGCGTCGGAACAGACGTTGGTGATCGTGAACAATGAGGTGACCCCCGACATCGAACAATATCACTGTTACGCATATTGGATCGGGAACACGTTCAGCCAAGACCAATATTCCCAAGTGCGGATTAGCAATGTGGGGCCGTGGAACGGGGTGATTGTCCGGGCGCAACCCGCCATCGACCGATTCTATATGGCCTTTGTATTTGGGCCCAACGACTACCGCCTCTACCTCCGAAAGGACGGGCTTTATTATGACCTGAGCAACGGCAATACGGAGACGTGGGTGGCTGGTGACATCATTCGGTTGGAGGCATCGGGATTGAACCCGGTGCAACTCACGTTGCTCCGAAACGGGAATCCGGTTTTGACCTATACGGATACGACAGAGAACTTGGTTGGAGGCAGCCCGGGTATCGGGATCTATTCGCCGCCCGGGGACCACCTAGCGATTGACGACTGGGAGGGTGGGAATCTTGGGATGCAGGGGATTCTAGTGCCGCATGCTCAGGCGCCGAGTGTGCGGGGGAACCTTGTGGCGACGGCATTAGGCGTGAGCGAAGTCAAGCTGAGTTGGACGGCGTCAACCGACAAGATGGGTGTGAAAAAGTATGAAGTGCAGCGGCAGGACCCTGGGAGCACGAGTTTTGTGCACGTGAGAACGACCACGAGGACGAGCTACACCGACACGGGATTGGCAGCGGGTAGCAGCTACAGTTATCGGGTCCTGGTGAGGGATGCGAAGGGGAGCCTGAAAAAGTATTCGGGAGTGGCCAGCGTGACAACAGCTTCACCAAGGATCAATCCTCGCACAGCACGATAACGAGGGCGACGAAACCACCTGAAAGCCAACCCCGGCGGCCAACGTAGGCGACAGCGACTACGCGACGGCGGCCAAGACGCCGGATGGCACGCTGGCGGTGGTTTACAGGCCCGTCAGTCATACACTGACTATCGCACTGAACAATTTTACCGCTCGCGTAACCGCACGTTGGTACGACCCGACTAATGGAACGTTTATGATCGTTCTTGTAACGGGAACGGAAGGGTATCTGGGTTCGTTGTTAGCACCGGAGTTGATCCGGCAAGGCTATGAAGTCATTGGCTTGGACACTGGCTTCTACAAAGAACGTACCTTCTATCGGGACGGCGGAACGACGCCGCTGACCCTCGCCAAGGACCTTCGTGACATCACGGTGGAGGACCTGAAGGGCGTGGATGCCGTCGTTCACATGGCCGAACTCTCCAATGATCCGGCTGGGCAGCTGGCGCCGAACATTACTTACGAAATCAACCACAAGGGTTCGGTTCATCTCGCCGAACTTGCCCGCAAGGCGGGAGTAAAGCGCTTCGTTTATATGTCGTCCTGCAGCGTATATGGCGTCTCTGAGGGGGACGATGTGACTGAGGAGTCCTCCGTTGATCCGCGGACCGCTTATGCAATATGCAAGACCTTGGTTGAACGCGATGTGAAACCGCTCGCCAGAAAGGGATTCTCGCCCACCTTCATGCGCAATGCCACTGCCTACGGCGCTTCGCCGCGAATGAGGTTTGACATCGTCCTGAACGACCTGGCTGGGCTGGCATGGACAACGAAGGAGATCAAGATGACCAGCGATGGGACACCTTGGCGGCCGTTGGTCCATGGGTTGGACATCGCGCGTGCGATTATCGTGGTGTTGCAGGCTCCCACCGAAGCAATCCACAATGAAGTATTCAATGTTGGCGATACGTCTCACAACTATCGCGTGCGCGAGATTGCGGAGGTAGTGGGCGAGGTGTTTCCTGGCTGTCGTGTAAGTTTTGGAGCTCCCGGTCAGGATAATCGGAGCTACCGCGTGTCCTTTGAGAAGATTCGCAAACATTTGCCTGGGTTCAGATGCGCTTGGGACGCCCGCCGCGGAGCGAAACAACTTTATGATCTGTTCAAGCGGATTGACATGACGAAAGACGTCTTTGAATACCGGACGTTTACGCGCCTCAAACAATTGGAATACTTAATACAGACGCAGCAGATCGATGACCACTTTTTCTGGACGGATGCCCCTTAATCCTCGCAAGCGGCGATCAGCGGGTTCTCCAAAGTCGCGGGTCCAAAGTCGCAAGCCGAGGTACCGAGTGCAGGGTCACAAGTTGCAATCGCGGATGGAAAGAACCACATACGGAATTTCAATCGTGAATTCAGCTGAATCTCGAAGCCTGGCATGGCGTATCCTAGGGCTGGGCGTTGTGGTATTGCTTGTTCTTGGAATCGCGTGGAGCTTCGCGGGTCAGCGCCTCATCGCGTCGCTCCGGCACCATCGACCCCGCCCGGCTCCGCCGGCCGACGTTACCTTCTCTCAGTCATCCGGTGAGATTGTCTGTTATGAATTCGTCGAGGTGACCATTTCGGTCGGAAAGCCCACCGCCGAGAATCCATTCACCGACGCGACAGCCTCTGGGCATTTCGGGCGGATCGACCAAGGAAGCGACATAGCCGCGGAAGGTTTCTGCGATTCGGCGGACGGGAGCGTCTACCGCGTCCGGTTCATGCCTTCGACGCCGGGCGCGTACAAATGCGTCGTTGCGTTTCGTCAGGACGGTCGTGACTGGGTCTACCGAGGCAGATTTCAAGCGGTCGATGGCCGCCGGCGGGGTGTCTTGCGCGTTGACCCGCAACACCCTTGGCACTTCGCCTGGGAAGGCACCGGTGAGCACTATTATCTGAATGGCACCACGGCGTTCCTCTTGATGGGATGGGAGGATGAGAAGGTAATCCGCGATTGTATCGACCGTCTCCATCGCCTCGACGTTAATCGAATCCGCATCCTCCTTGATGGTCGGACGGATCACTTCTGGACCGAACCCGTCAAACCGGGCAACGGGTTTTCCGCCAACCTCATTCCATGGGTGGCCAGGCGCCCGGATGATGTCGAACGTCCAGGTTTTGACTATACGCGATTCAATCGCTCCTACTGGCAAAAATTCGAGCGGATGCTGCGTTATGCCCGGGAAAAGGACATGATTATCTCCGTGATTTTCGGATGGAACGACACGAAGGTTCATCCTGCTGCGGGTAGTGAGGATGAACACCGCTACTTCAGCTACGCCGTGGCGCGCATTGCGCCGTTTTCCAACGTCACTTGGGATCTCGGTGATGACATTAACGATTTCCGTTCCGATTCTTGGACACACGAGGCGGGGACCATGCTTTACCAAGCAGATCCTTATCGCCACTTGGCCACAAGCCATCCGACAGATAACCGATACCAGGATCGAGCGTCGCTGTGGTTCGGCATGACTAGCTTTCAACGATGGGACCGGCCATTGCACCGCTGGATGTTGGATCAACGCCGGCAGCAGGAAGGGACCGACAGGATCATCCCGCAGGTCAACGAGGAATACGGCTATGAAGACCACTACCCGACGTGGGCTCCGTACACGGCGCCCGCAGCATCGGCTGACGAAGATCGCCGGGCCGCGTGGGAGATCGCGATGGCAGGCTGCTACCAGACCACCGGAGAAACGGCAAAACGTGGAACTGGTGTGCCACCCGACACCGGCGGCGGCTGGGTGAATGGCCGGGGTGACGAAACGATGACCATGCTTCAAGGGTACGCCAAGATGGTGCATTTCTTCAAAAGCATCGAATGGTGGACAACGAACCCACACGATGAGCTGGTGAATTCCGCCGCGTTCTGTCTCGCGGACCCCGGAAAGCTGTACGTTCTGTACCTGCCGCATGGCGGCGCGGCAACCGTGACGCTAGGCCCTGGCCGCTACGAGGCGAAGTGGTTCAATCCTCGGACCGGCGATTACGCGGTTCTGTCCGCGGCAGATGGTCCCGAATGGACATCGCCCGTCGCCGCCGACCACGAAGATTGGGTGTTGTTGCTCGGAAGAATCGAACTAGCACATGAAGGCTGAATGACTCCACCATATCACGGGCGATTGCGCAACCGGACCGTCCTCGTCAGCAGACGAGCAGGGGATCGGTCAAAGCATCACCACCGCGCTCGCGGGAGAGGGCGCAACCGTGGCCTTGGTCGCTCGGCGGGTGGGATCGCTGCGCTTGGTTGCCGCCAAGCGCGGCGAGCTGGAGTCGAGGGCCATTTGCTATCCAGTGGATATCCTCGAGGAAAAGGAGATTCGCGACCTGGAAAAACAGGATCGGTGACTTCGGCGGACTCCCCGCCCTACCTGCAACATTTCGGGCGTGGATTTTGTGGGGCCAAAACCGCCGCAATGAGTTTAGCTCGCGCAAGGCCATCTACTTAAGCCAGAAACTGTCATGATATTCACCGAAACGAAGCTACCTGGAGCTTATATAATCGATCTCGAGCGGCAGGAAGATTCTCGCGGTTTTTTTGCACGCACGTTCTGCGCCCGCGAGTTCCACAGCCAGGGTTTGGCGGGAACCTTCGTGCAATGCAACACGTCGTGGAACGCGCGCAGGGGGACGATTCGAGGCATGCACTATCAACTGCCTCCATCGTGTGAGGTCAAATTGGTGCGTTGCACGGCTGGCGCCTTATGGGATGTGATCGTCGACCTTCGGCGGGATTCTCCAACCTACCTGCAACATTTCGGCGTGGATTTGACGGCCAAGAACCGATGCGCGCTGTATGTGCCGGAGATGTTCGCTCACGGATTCCAGACCCTGGAAGACGATACAGAGATTTTCTATCAGATCAGCGAGTTCTATGCGCCCAACAAGTCCGCAGGGGTGCGCTTCGATGATCCGAAGCTCGGCATCCTATGGCCCCTGCCAGTCGCCGCGATCGCGGACAAGGATCGCACCTGGCCGTTGCTGCAAAGTTGCACGTGAAAGTGGATCGACAGGACCTTCGGACCGTCGGGCTGATTGACCGCGCACTCTCCCCAAAGGCCTCGCTCATCTGGCCAAGTATCTCCGAGGTAAGCAGCGCGAGTGATCTCGAGTCACTTTGGACATTGGGCTGTTGGCCTGAGCCTCCGTTTTGAACACTCCCCGACATTTCGCTGAAGTGATCGAGACACTCGATCTCGAGTGGGAAGGGGCCGCCCTTTACAACATGGTGCGGGACCTCTACCCCATCTGCCGCAGCATTACCGGAAACGGACTGCGCCAGAGTCTGCGGTATTTGCAGCAGACCGTACTGATGGTGTTGCGCGAGGTGCACACCGGCACTCCCGTTCTGGATTGGACGGTGCCGAAGGAATGGAACATTCGGGAGGCTTGGATCAAGAACGCTCAAGGCGAAAAGGTCGTGGACTTCGCGAAGTGCAACCTGCACGTGGTCAACTACAGCGTTCCGGTGCGCCGTCGCATCCGATTAGCGGAACTCAAGGAGCATCTTTTTAGTCTCCCGGAGACGCCCGATTGGATACCGTATCGCACCTCTTACTATCATGAGACCTGGGGATTCTGCCTCGCGCACCGGCAATTGGCGGCTCTGAAGGACGAGGAGTACGAAGTGTGCATCGATGCGAGCCTCGAACCCGGCCATCTGACCTACGGGGAGTTCCAGATCGACGGCGAATTAGAGGATGAGGTCTTGATTTCATGCCATTGCTGTCATCCCTCCCTCTGCAATGACAATCTCTCGGGCATGACCATCGCCGCCCGCCTCGCGGCGTTGCTGACCGGGATGCCACTCCGGTATTCCTATCGGTTCCTCTGGATTCCGGGGACGATTGGGTCGATCACCTGGCTCGCCTTGAATGAGGCCTCCGCGCAACGAGTGCGTCACGGGCTCGTCCTCTCCTGCCTGGGGGATCGTGGGGCATTCACCTACAAGCGGACTCGCCGGAGCAATGCGGAGATTGACCGGGCCGTGGTTCATGCGTTGCGACACCGCCCTACGGCTACGACGAACGGCAATACTGTTCCCCGGGCTTCAACTTACCTGTTGGCGCACTCATGCGAACCCCGAATGGCCGGTATCCCGAGTATCACACCTCGGCAGACGACTTGAACCTGGTTGACGCGCGCTCGCTTGGAGAGTCCTTGGCCATGCTCCTGCGCATCGTTTACCTACTGGAATCGAATCGGGTCTGCCGTAATCTGTTCCCCAAGGGCGAACCCCAACTTGGCCGACGGGGACTTTACCGGTCGATGGGCGGCACAAAGGACTCGCCGCAACTGGAGATGGCAATGCTCTGGGTTCTCAATCTTTCAGACGGCCATCATGACCTCCTGCAGATCGCCGAGCGCGCGGGGTTGGACTTTATGGTTGTGCATAGCGTTGCTGAGCGATTGATTGCGCATGGCCTGCTGGCGAGCGAAGGACTCCAACGCTCTTCTCCAGATTTGGACAAGGATGCTGGACCCGCCGCCTCACCATGATGACAATGAGCCAGAGCAACCAGCCTCAGCCGGAGAATACAGGATCACCTCGAGGCGTCGCCGTGGTCACAGGCGCCGGAAGCGGCGTCGGGCGGGCAATTGTCCTTGAGTTAGCCAAATCCGGAGTTGCGTGCTGCCTTGTCGGTCGAACACTGAGTAAGCTGGAGGAGGTTGCGCTCCTGACTGAATGTGCTGGCGTCAAGTCAATCCCGATGGTTGCTGACCTTGGCGATCTTGGCGCCGTAGCAGCCCTCGCCCAACGAATTTGCTCATCACGTCGGCGCATCGATTGCCTCGTACACAGTGCAGCTGCCATAACCGTTTCGCGGGTGGAGGATTCGACTGTGGAGGAATTCAGCAGGCTAATGACGGTGAACGTTCTGGCCCCCTTCGCACTCACAAAGCAACTGCTGCCTGAAATCTGCGCGAACAGAGGACAGATCGTCTTCGTGAACTCCAGCGTGGTGAGCCACCCAGCTCCAGGGACGGTGACTTACGCCGCCACCAAGCATGCGTTAAAGGGGCTGGCCGATGGCCTGCGACAGGAAGTGAATGCCCTCGGTGTGCGGGTGATCAGCGTCTTTCCAGGCCGGACCGCGACACCGCTACAAGCCTCGCTTTTCGAACTGGAGGGACGCCAGTATGTGCCCAAGCGTTTGCTTCAGCCGGAGGACGTTGCGGCCATGGTCGTCCAAGCTCTTGCTCTAGCCCCCACAGCTGAGGTGACAGATATCCTGATTCGGCCTGCGATCAAGTCCTGAAAGCACAGAGCACAAGGATCTTGCGGCGACCTCGCGGTACTGCTCGCGACTGAGACGCTTGCCCCAATTGAGAGGCACCGCGCCGAACTCAGTAACAAGCACAGGGAGTTACATAACAAGCTGAGTAGGAAACGAAGCTTTCTCGAGAACCCAGTCCCTCCGTTTCCGTATAAAGAAAATGAGAATAAATTGCTAAAACTGGCCAGGGCCAACCTGCCGCTTAGTCGGTCGGCATTGTTTCTATCGGTATGGCGGAAGGTCAAGGGAAGCAGAATACGCAATGGCAAAGGTAACGCGCAGTAAACTGCATGGAATCCAGCTCAGTCCATGAGCACGATAATGAAAAGCGCCAACTCACTACAGGGCATCAAACAGGCACAATTGGTGGGGCACAGATGCCGGTTTTGTCAGGCGCCATTGAAACACACGTTCGTCGATCTCGGCATGTCTCCTTTATGCGAGAGCCTGATCACAGAAGAACAGCTCAACATCATGGAGCCGTTTTATCCTCTGCATGTCTTCGTCTGTGGGGAGTGCTTTCTGGTGCAGCTCCTGGAATACGTCAAGCCGCAGGACATCTACGGGGAGTATGCCTACTTTTCCTCCTACTCGGATTCATGGCTGGAGCATGCCCAGCGGTATGTCGAGATGATCACCGCGCGCTTTAATCTCTCGGCGAAGAGCCAGGTAGTCGAGCTGGCAAGCAATGACGGCTATTTGCTCCGGAATTTTGTAGCACGCGGAATTCCCGCATTGGGCATTGAGCCAGCGGCAAACGTCGCAGCGGTCGCGGTGCAGAGAGGGATTCCAACCATTGTCAAGTTCTTCGGCGTTGTGACAGCTCAAGCGCTGGTGGCCGATGGCAAGAGGGCGGACCTTATCGTCGGCAACAACGTGCTCGCGCACGTGCCGGACCTCAACGATTTTGTTGGCGGGCTGAAGATCCTTTTAAAGCCGACTGGATTGATCACGATGGAGTTTCCGCACTTGTCGCGCTTGGTCGAGGGGAACCAGTACGATACCATTTACCACGAGCACTTCAGCTATCTATCATTTCTCACGGTGACTCGGATCTTCGCCGCGCACGGGATGAGAATATTCGACGTCGAAGAACTCGGGACACACGGTGGATCACTGCGAATTTACGCCTGCCATCAGAAGTCGCAGGACCAACCAGCCGGATCTCGAGTAACTGAATTGCTCACTCGGGAGGAGAAGGCAGGAGTGAACCGGCTCGATTATTACCAAGGTTTTGGCGAGAAGGTCAAAGCGATCAAGCGCAACCTGTTAGAATTCCTGCTCCAGGCCAAACGGCAAGGGAAACAGATTGTGGGGTACGGCGCCCCCGGGAAGGGTAACACTCTCCTGAATTACTGTGGCATCCGGACGGATTTCCTCAAGTATACGGTGGACCGGAACCCGTACAAACACGGGAAATACACCGCAGGAACGCATATTCCCATTTTCCCGCCAGATAAAATTCGGGAAACCAAACCAGACTACATTCTTATTCTGCCGTGGAATCTAAAGGACGAAATTGTTTCTCAACTTTCCTATATTCGGGAGTGGAATGGCAAATGCGTAGTTCCGATACCGGACGTCGAGGTCCTCTGATGGATCCGCGGAAGCAGAATCGGTAAACTGTGAGTTAAATAGAGAAAGGGAATGTTATGAAAGTGGTCTTATTTTGCGGTGGTTTCGGCATGCGCATGCGCGAGCACACCGAGGCCTTGCCCAAGCCGATGGTGCCGATAGGCTACCGCCCGATCCTGTGGCATGTTATGAAGTATTACGCCCACTATGGGCATAAGGACTTCATCCTCTGCCTCGGCTACAAGGCAGATACCATCAAGCGATACTTTCTCACGTACGACGAATGCCTCTCCAACGACTTCGTGTTGTCCAAAGGGGGCAAGAACTTGGAATTGTTGAGCAGCGACATTCATGACTGGAACATCACGTTTGTCGATACGGGGCTGACGTCGAACGTTGGCCAGCGGCTCAAGGCCGTGCAGAAACATTTGCTGGGGGAAGCGATGTTCCTGGCCAACTACGCCGATGGCCTTTCGGATGCCCCACTCCCGGCGGTCATCGAATCATTTGAACGGAGCCGGAACATCGCCTGCTTCGTGAGTGTGAAACCCCGCGCGAGCTTCCATCTCATCAACGCCGGCCCGGAGGGAGTGGTGAAGAGCATCGAGCACGTCGGCAAATCCGGCGCGAGGATCAACGGCGGGTACATGGTCCTGCGGCAGGAAGTTTTTAACTACCTGCGCGACGGGGAGGAGCTGGTTGAAGAGCCATTTCATCGCCTCATCGGCGAAGGCAAGCTGATGGCCTACCCCCATGAGGGTTTCTGGGCATGCATGGACACCTTCAAGGAGAAGCAGGATCTAGAAGACATGTTCGGCCGCGGGAACGCGCCCTGGGCCGTGTGGAATCGTCAACGCTGACCAAGGGAGACGAACGTGATCGCTTGCAGCCTAGGTGGCGTAAAACGGGTCCTGTGCCTTGGAGCGCACAGCGACGACATTGAAATCGGATGCGGGGGAACGATCCTTAGCCTCATCGAGAAGTCGAACCGAATCGAGTTCTATTGGCTCGTTCTCAGTGCCAACCCGGAACGCACCAAGGAAGCCGGACGCAGCGCCAGAGCGTTTCTCGGGCGGGCGCGCAAGAAGACTGTCGTGGTGAAATCCTTTCGAGATGGATTCCTTCCCTACCTCGGTCCGCCGGTCAAAGAATGCTTCGAGGAACTCAAGAAAGTCTTCACGCCCGATGTGATCTTCACTCATTGCCGGCACGATCTTCACCAGGACCACCGCCTGGTATGCGAGCTGACGTGGAACACTTTCCGAAACCACCTCATCCTCGAGTACGAGATTCCGAAGTACGATGCAGACCTGCGATCACCAAACTTCTTTGTTCCGTTGAGCGATGCCCAGGCGCGCAAGAAGGTGAACAGCCTGATGCGGTACTTTACCACGCAGCAGAATAAGCAGTGGTTCTCTGAGGACTTGTTTTACGGTCTGATGCGGCTGCGGGCCACCGAGGCCGCCTCACCCAGCCGTTACGCGGAGGCTTTTTGCTGCCGGAAAGTGCTACTCGGAACAGCGAATTGAGCTGCGTGGCAGGCCTGCGATAAATTCGCCGGCCGGAATTCTATCCATGCATGAGTATGTAATCATCGGAGGTGGAATCGTGGGACTGGCGACGGCTATGGCCGTGGGCAATAAGCATCCCAAGGCGAGCATCCTCGTCTTAGAAAAGGAGCAGGATCTTGCGCAACACCAGACTGGCCGAAACAGCGGTGTCATCCATTCAGGTATTTATTACAAGCCCGGAAGTCTGAAAGCCAGGTTCGCCCGGGAAGGCAACCGCTCAATCGTCGAGTTTTGCCGCGAGCACGGCATCAAGCATGAAGTCTGCGGAAAGGTGATCGTTGCCATCAAAGCGTCGGAACTTCCGCTCCTCGACAGCTTGTTTCAACGCGGCCTCGATCACCGGCTCGCCGTTGCGCGGCTCGCGCCCGAACAAGTGCAGGAAATTGAGCCGCACGTGCGCTGCCTCGCTGGCATCAAAGTTCCGTTAACGGGAATCGTCAACTACCGGGAGGTTTCTGCGAAATATGTTGAACTGATTAAATCACAGGGTGGAACGGTGCAAACCGGCACGCGCGTTAACCGGTTGCGCGAGGTGAATGGGATTCAAGTCATCGAAACACCTCACGGAGAGTTTGAGGCCGGATTCATCATTAATTGCGCCGGCCTGTTTAGCGATCGCGTGGCCCGCTTCAGTGGCCTCGATCCGGGCGCGAAAATCGTCCCGTTCCGTGGCGAGTACTACGAGTTGGTGCCCGAAAAGCGGTATCTCGTAAGGACGTTAGTTTACCCAGTGCCCAATCCCGATTTTCCATTCCTAGGCATTCATTTTACGCGCATGATTGATGACTCCGTCCATGCGGGGCCCAACGCCGTGCTCGCCTTCAAACGGGAGGGCTATTGCAGGACGGACATCAGTTGTGCGGATTTGTTCGAGACCCTCACGTTCCCGGGTTTCTGGAAGCTGGCGCGGAAGTATTACCGAGATGGGATGATGGAGATGGTGCGCTCTGTGAGCAAACGGGCGTTCGTGAAGAATCTTCAACAGTTCGTCCCTGAAGTAAATGAAGATGACTTGGTTCCGACGCATTCCGGAGTCCGGGCGCAAGCGTTGATGCGCGATGGGAAACTGGTGGACGATTTCCTGATAGTGAACGGGAAAAATTCCATTCACGTGTGCAACGCGCCGTCGCCGGCAGCGACGGCCTCACTTGAAATCGGACGCTTTATTGCCAATCAAGTTCCCAAGGTCGCGCTGGCTCGGAGGTGAGCTTCTCACAGCTCCAGTGATGACAAATCCCGGAGGAAGGGTCGGGCATGAAAGCACGTGTGGATTTTCATTTGGCTTTTTCACCGAACGCGGGGATCCAACTAATGAACAAGAAGACGAAGCTAGTTCCGGGGGTGGTCGGCGGTTATGCCCACTCGTCGGTGAACTATCGGGAACTTGGCGATTGGCGCGGTGCACAGCGGAAACTCGAAATGCGATGGCTGACAACCAAGTTGCGCCAAAAAAGGTTTGGAAAGTGCAGGAACGGAAACTCTATCTCCGATCTCATCGCATTTATCTTGCCTACCAACAATTTTATAGAGTAAACAACGTCGCATGACGCCAAACAGGAAACAGACGTGCAACGATCGACAATTACCGGGCACTGATAAAGTTTACCGCAGACGTGAGTTGAGCG
>VBKE01000176.1 GCA_005879605.1 Deltaproteobacteria bacterium | reverse complement strand
AAAGATCTCTCACGGAGTTTACCCTGAGTATTCCAGCAGGGTTCGAGATGAGCGAAGAATATTTTCCGATCATAGGGCGAATGGCGGATTGAAAATGAATCACTACTGCCCTGCGAGAGGAGTTGCATCGAAATCCTTCGTGACTTACTGTCGGGAAGGTTGTGTTGGAGAGAAATTCTCGGGCTGCGAAGTGTGGGAACTAAAAACAACAGGAGATTGACAGCATTGCGACTCCGCAAATGGGGACAAGCGTTGTTTTGCTTGCTATTCGTCATCGGGCTCGCCGCGAGAGCGGAAGCCGCCCGGCTTAGA
>VBKE01000175.1 GCA_005879605.1 Deltaproteobacteria bacterium | reverse complement strand
TCTGCTTCGGTCGGTGTTGGAAAAAAACGGCCTCGAAGCGGGCCGCGACGTGCCGTTTCTGGCCATCGGGACGCCGCCGGGCCGCTTCCTCGCCCTGACCAGCGGAGCGGTTGACGCCAGCCTGTTTACTTTTCCGCTCAACTTCAGGGCCGAGGAGGCGGGCTTCCGCGAACTCGTGAACTTCGTGAAGCAAGACATCGTATCGCTCACCGGGAGCATCGTGGTTCGTGAAGCCTCCGATGCTCCGCTGGTGGAAAAGCTGGTCCGCGGCGCCGTGAAGGGCCACCTTTACGCCAGAAACAATCGCTCCGGCACCATTCCGATTCTCGCCCGCGCTCTGAAAATCAAGGAAGACATCGCAGCCAAGATCTACGATGCCGCTTTGCCTGGGATGGTCGGCGACGGGAGCATCAACGAAGAAACCCAGAGAAGAGTGATCGACGACACGCGCAAATCCCTCGGCATGAAGGAATCGGTTTCGGCCGACAAGGTTTTTAGATTTTCGCTGGTCCAAAAAATTAACGCCGAACTCAAAGCGCAAGGTTGGAAGCCGGCGCCGTGAGCGAAGGAAGGCAAACATATGTTAAGTCCCGAAGAAAATGAACTCGTCACCAGAACCGGCGCCGGCACTCCCATGGGCGAGGTGATGCGGCGATACTGGATGCCCGCAGCGCTCGCCTGGGAACTGCCCGAGCCCGATTGCCCGCCCATTCGCGTCAAGCTGCTCGGGGAAAAACTGGTGGCCTTTCGCGACACAGAGGGGCGAGTCGGGCTGATCGACGAATTCTGCGCGCATCGGCGGGCCTCGCTCTTCCTGGGCCGCAACGAAGAGGGTGGACTCCGCTGTGTTTATCATGGATGGAAGTACGACACGAAAGGCAGCTGCCTCGATATGCCGAACGAACCGCAGGAAACGAATTTCAAGCACGCGGTTCGGCTGAAGGCGTATCCAACCGCGGAGATGGGGGGACTGATCTGGGCCTACATGGGCCCTCCGGAAAAGGTTCCGCCGTTGCCCAAATTTGAATGGACGCAGGTGCCGGAGAATTACCGCCACTTGTCGAAGATGTGGCAGGAGTGCAATTGGCTGCAAGCTCTCGAAGGCGCCATCGACAACGCGCATGCAGGGTTCCTGCACCGGGCCTTGACGGACAAGACCACCAGGGCCGGCCTCAGAGGGTATTGGGAGAATTCCCAGACGCCGCGACTGGACGTCCATCTCACCGACTACGGATTTATGTACACGGCAACCCGAGCTTTGCCCGGACGGCAGAACTACGTGCGCGCGTACCAGTACGTGATGCCTTTTCACCAGTTTTTCCCGTCTCAGATCGCCCACAGCGGCAGCGCTGCGAAGTTGAAAAAGCCGACGGTCCGCGGCCACATGTTCGTTCCGATGGACGACGAGAACTGCATGGTCTACAACTGGACGTACACGTTTGCCGAGCAACCGCTGACGGAGGCGGACAGCGAACAGTTGGCCCGTCATATCGGCAGCGCGCCCGAAGAGCTGGCGGCTGATTTTCGCAAACTGCGAAACAGGGATAACGACTGGCTGATCGATCGGCAGGTGCAGAAGACCGAGACCTATACCGGGATCGAAGGCATTACCACTCAGGACCACGCGATCCAAGAAAGCATGGGGCCGATTGTCGACCGAAGCCGCGAGCGCCTGGGAAGCACCGATAAGGCCATCGTCGCGGCCCGCCGCCTGCTGCTGCAGGCCGCACAAACGGTGCGCGAAGGCGGCGATCCGCCGGGCATCGACACCAGCTACTACTCGATCCGCGCCGTGGAGCGAGTGCTGCCGGACGGCGCCGACTGTCTCGAGGCGCTGAAGGCGGAGGTCAATCCGGCAGGAAGATAATAGCGGTGGTTCATTATTCAAACGTTCAAGGCTCAAAGTAGCGCGGGGGAAGTTCCAAACGTTCCGGTAAAATCAGAGGGTCCGGTCGTGCAATGACACAATCCTTTTGCGGCTAACTCAGCTGTCGGAATTAAGCATCCCAACCACGCGGTTTCTTTACCCGAGCGGGTTTGACTTTAGACTAATCGCAATCCTAGACGATTGATTTGCCTTGCACCCTCATCTCAATCCCTTCGACTTCGCTCAGGACAGGCTTCCCCCGTCGAAGGGGGAAAAGTTCGGGCTTAAACTCCGTAAAAGCGCGCGGTGTTATCGACGAGCAGTTTTTGCTTGCTCTCCTCGCTGATATCGTTTCGTTTGAGGAAGACATCGACCGCGCCGTAAAGGCGGTTTCCGTGCGGGATATCCGAGCCATAAACCCAGCATTGGTCGCCGAACTCTTCGACGGCGAACGGCAGCAGTTTCTCATCGACCTCGAAGCCGAAGTAAATCTGTCCGCGCTCGATGTATTTTTGGGCAAATGCTTGCCCTTGTAACCCCTGTGAAAATCGACGCCTGCCCGCGCTCCGGGAAAGCCGCTAGGGTCGTTGATGGCATCGCGTCTTGCATTGCGACAAATGAGCAAATAACGCGAGTCTGACACGGTGTCGTGCTTGGAATAGAATGAGAAGCTACGAAAAGAAGACTTGCAACTCATGAAGGCTTCGGCTAGAAGGACAGTTTTACGAAGAAACCCAACCGAAGGAGAATCGTCATGCAATCAAAAACGATGGAGGCTGCGTCTGGGGAATCTCAGTATTTAAGTCGTCGAACTTTTCTCAAGCTGACGAGCGGTGCGGCAATGACCGGGGTTTTTAGCGCGAACCTGTCCAGCAGCTTGGTCTACGCTGACACGTTGGGCAAAGAAAAGCGCGACAAGATGACGCCGGATGAGATCCTGGCGGCGTTGAAGCGCGGCAATAAGAATTTCAGCAAGGGCCTCAGGACCTCGCGTAACTATATCAACGAACAGAAAGTCACCGCCAAAGGGCAGTATCCCTCGGCAGTAGTCCTTAGCTGCATCGACTCGCGAGCACCTGCCGAAGTGATCATGGATCTCGGCATCGGCGACATCTTCAACGCCCGTGTGGCCGGAAACATCGCGAACGACGACATCTTGGGCAGTATGGAATTTGCCTGCAAGCTGTCGGGAGCGAAAGTCGTCCTGGTGATGGGGCACACCGCTTGTGGCGCGATCAAGGGCGCCATCGACAACGCCGAGCTGGGCAACCTGACCGGCTTGCTCGCGAAGATCAAACCGGCGATAAAAGCTACCACATTCAAGGGCGAATTATCTTCGAAGAACGGCGCCTATGTTGACGCTGTGGCGCAAAAAAACGTTGAGTTGACGATGACCGACATTCGCAAGAAGAGTCCTGTACTGGCAGAACTTGAGTCCAAAGGCATGATCAAGATCGCCGGAGCGATGTACAATCTGGAAACGGCGACGTTGAACTTTTTCGCGTGATGCGGAGCTTGATCAGGCCTAGCTGACGAAATAGGCTGCGGGCGAATAGCGGATAGAAACGGTAACACCGCACCGCTACAATCCGCTCGGAGCAAAAGGCGTTGGTGCGGCGGGGATTGATGGCGCTCCGCCGGCGGTCGCGAATGCGGTAATGGATGCTCTTCACCTCTTGGTATCGATCACATCGATATGCCGTGCACGGCGTCGAAGTTGTGGCAAGTCATTCGGGATACGGAAAAGCCTGCGGATCGACTAGCCTGAACAAGAAGGACCGGCCACGTGCACGCCGAATTCACCCGCGGCGTACAATCTCCTGTCCGAAATTAGCACGGAAAGGATTGAAACATTGATGCCTTATTTGTCCGGCTCCGGTGCGCTTCTATTGGTTACTCTCCTGGGGATTCCCGCGCTGACGAATGCCGCCGAAAATATTGACATGTCCAAGGTCAGGGCTTTGGCGGCACTTCCTGTGAAAGAAATTTTCCGCGATTCTCCCGTACGCGAACTACCCCGCGCGAGCTACTGGAAGACCATCCGCGAGAGCCCCATACCGGTCGTGGTCATGTTTTATTCTAACGTGGATCCGGAATCGCAAAGGCTGGCAACCCTAGTCCGTTATATCTCGATCAAATATAAGGACAAGATTTCCACCTATCGCGTCATAGTCGCCGCAAACGGCAAGCCGACGAAAGTGATCGCTGCCGATTACGAGAAAAGCTATAGCCTGGACAAGACTCCGGGCATTCTTTTTTACGATAATGATTCGGGGAAAATGGTCTTGGAGGACGAACAATATATCGCCGCGAACTTCAAGGAGTTTCGCACGCCGAGCCTGCTATTTTGGAAAGTCTATTGCGACGCCGCGTGCAGTTATATCGACAAAAACATCCTCGACTGACGCGTCCTACTTTGACTCGAGTATCTGTTTCACTCGATTCACGACGGCGGGCTCGATTTCATATAATCCATTCACCATCTTTTCTATGCCGGGTCCATCGATCGGGTCGATCTCGAGCTTCGACTTTTCCGCCTCGGCCAGAAACTGAGAATCCTTCAGAGTACTGATGAAAGCTTTTTGCAGTGTTCGTACCCGCTGCTCGGGCACTTGTGGCGGGAGAGAATAGAGTCTCTGTTTGCCGTAAAGCTCGCTGGCGATGCGGAGGAGTTTTTTCCCTTCGTCGGTCTTGGCGTAATCGACGGCGAGAGGGACACCCTTCAGCTCGGGATGAGTCTCGAGCATCGTCTGGAGCACGACATGAACCTGTTTGGCCCGCAGCGCGTTGGCCCACGTCACCTTCGCCGATTGCCAGCCAAAGGCGCAGGTACCGTCGACTTCCCCGGTTTCCGCTGCAACCCTGATGTCGGCGGTACCCTTATAGCCCTCGATGAGCTGTATGGGGAAACCCGTGGCGGCGGCAAGGAGCTTCGTATCATCGGTTCCGCTGGTGCCGGGACCAATCGCACCGAGCTTGACCCGCGTTTTGGCCTTGCGCCACTCCTCTGCCGTCTTTATGCCGCTGCGTTCGGTCAAGATGCACACGAGAGAATCTGAGGTCGGCATACCGAGCCAGCCAAACTTGCGTCCCTCGAATTGCACCGCCGGGTTCCCCATCATGTGCTGCAAAATAAGCGGGCCGGACCAATGCCCGATGACCGTTCCATCGCGGGGAGCGCTATTATAGGTGTAATTCGCCGCGATCAGCATAGCCGCTCCGGGCATATTCTGGACGATAGCGGACGGCTTGCCCGGAACGTACTGAGGGAAGTGGCGCGCGATCAGTCTGGTGTACGTATCGTAGCCGCCGCCTGCGGTGCCGCCGACGACAAACTGGATCGTTTTGCCCTTGTAGAAGTCCTCGACCGAGGCAGCACGCGCCAAGACCATCGATACTGAGATAACGATCGGGAGCAAAAATACGCAGAGCGCTTTCGCCATGTGCCACCTCCTCGTGGTTTGGCTATCGTCGCTGGAAGCTAGTTTGTCCGCTAGGCTCATGTCAAGTGTTCAGACGCTTCGCCAAGGTCAATACGCCGCAGGCGAAATGCCCTGTGGTATTTGCTAAGATCGAAAAATATTTTCTGCGAGGAAAATTCCGAGTTAACAGTCGGAAGGAAATTGTTCCAATTGTTTCAAACGTTCAAGCGCTTCGCTTCGTTCAAAACGTTCTGCCGCAAGCCCGTCCCCTGTCTTCAACGGAGCCGCGATGACTAACATGAATATGCCCCGCCGTACGCGCACAGGATGCGCGGAATGATCGATATTCATGCCGCTGAGAAATCATGGAGGCGGCGGATTTTTTTCGGCTGGTATATGGTTGCCGCGAGTGTTGTGACCAACACGATCTTCTCGGCCGCCTATTTCCAGGGCTTCGGCGTTCTCATCCTACCGATAGAACGCACCTTCGGCTGGGACCGCTGGGTTGTCTCAGCCGCCATGTCGCTGCGCCAGTTGG
>VBKE01000304.1 GCA_005879605.1 Deltaproteobacteria bacterium | reverse complement strand
CTTCTGCCAATCCCGCAACTGCGGAATAACGTTTTTGCAGTTGATTCAACCATAAGTCCAAAATTCCACAAGAACCACTCGCTCTTTCAAATCGGCCAACGTCAGCGGCTGGCTATTGATCCAGGGGCCGCCGGATATGTCGGGAGCCAGCTTGCCGGGGGTAAAAGCCGCGCCGCGAGGCGGAGACAAAAGCCATGTTGTCAGCGTCAGAAAGAGCGCAAGCAGCACAATAGCTGCGCGTACCATGCTTTTCTCCGGATCCTTCAATGCGGGTTCTCGGTCTAACAAGTTTTGTGGCTTTGCTCAGCAATTAGATGCCGAGCTGGCGGATTTGGTTTCTAACTGACCGCGCATTCCCGAAACACATTGAAACTATACAAAGTTACAGAATGCCGGTCCCGGAAGGGAGTATCAGGAAAATAAAAAAGAGAGCCGGGGCGATTTCATCGGCCTAGTTTAGATATTTCCGAATTGATGGCCCATTAAAATTCTCTTCCACATTCATGGAATACGACGCATTCCTGAGGATTTCGATTAATGCTAGCCGCGCCAGGCGGTAGGCTTCTTTATCGTTGTCCGAATATTCAAACGCTACTTCGCTGGCAGCTGCAATGAGGTCGCCGAGGGTTGTGTCCAGCTTCTTGATGTTGTGTGTCATTATTCTATCCGTCCTTTGTCCGGCCTCCGATATATCTAACCGTTTGGTCCTTCACTAAGTTCCCGGTCATTGAGGATTTGACTCTGACGATCTTTTAGCCCTCTCAATCGTTAGACGATTTAGAGGAAAAAAAGGGTTCAAAAAAAATGAGCCATGAGAAAAGATCATTTAATCAAAGAGTTAGTGACAATTAGTTAATCTTGTTGTGGAATGAGGGGCGCCTGCTCCTCGACCTTTTGAAAGAGCCGGACCTCCTTTACCCGGTTGTATTCCTCGGCGCTGAGATAGCCGACTCTCGCCAACCGGCTCAGGATAAGATTTCTTCTGTTTAGAAGATTTCGTTCGCGGGAACTCCGCGGGCTGGGGAGTAGGGCGGCGAGGGTTGCCGCTTCGAGCGGGTCGAGGTTAGCCGCGGACTTGCCGAAGTAGAAGCGGGAAGCCGCTTCGGCCCCGTAGACATCGCGTCCCCACTCGACGATGTTGAGGTAGATTTCAAAGATTCGTCTTTTTGGAAGCGCCTGTTCGAGCTGCCAGGCGATGACGATCTCCTTTACCTTGCGCAGCGGGTTCTTTGAGGGATTCAAGTAAAGATTTTTCGCTAGCTGCATTGTAATCGTGCTGCCGCCGCGCTTGAAGCTGCCGGTTTCCCAGTCCTTTTTAAACGCTTCTCCGAGCTCGTTCATGTCGACGCCGCTATGGCTGAAAAACCCCGCATCTTCGCTGAGCAAAATCGCCTTCTTCAAGTGGTCCGAGACCGCCCCGTACGGCACCCAGATTTGTTGGCGCGCGACTCGAATGTTTTTTTGCTTGTATTCTTGGTCGCGCAGCTCCATCAGCGCCGAACTCTTGGGATTTTTCTTTTTCAAGACGTTGACGTCGGGGAGAGCGTAATAGAAATAAAAAAGATGATAAAATCGCCGCGGCTTTAAGCGTCATCGATGATACGGGGTAGTTCCGCAGCGAAGACAAAGCCAGCCAGCGCCACTGCGGCGGATTCAGGCGAATATCGGCGCCGGCGCGAGTATCGAAGAGAAAAATCGGCGCACGGATCTTTCTGTTAGTGATGCTATGACGCACTTCACCGATGCGAATCTCGTCCGTCAAGGCGCCATGGAGTCCACGCAAATGACGGCGGAGAGAATTACGGCACCTCTCGCCTCGCTTTGCCTCGCCGCCGGGAAGTTCCCATAGTCCGGCCAGGATCCCTTCAGCGGCCCGGCGGTGGAGCAGGATCTTGCCGTTGTTCCGGACAATCGCAAGGGGCCAGGTGACATTTTTGAATTTCCTCTGCTTCGGAATGGATTTCGTTGAAGGTCGGTTCGCTGTACGCGCTGCGCAGCTCAAAGCGACTGGACATTCCGTGCAGCGTGGGTTTTGAGGAACACAGATCGTTGCGCCAAGCTCCATCAATCCCTGATTGAAGTAACCCGGCCTCGACGTCGGCACCAGCCTTTTGGCAGTCGCTCTAAGTTCCTTTTCGTTTCTCGGATCGAAGATCCTGCCCAGTGCGCGGCGGGCATTGGCATCAAGCGCTGGATACGATTTGCCAAAGGCGATGCTCATTAGCGCGCCGGCCGTGTAGTCGCCCACGCCGGGGAGTGCTAGGAGGGAGACGTAATCATCCGGCAATCGCCCCGCGTGTCTGCGCACCAACACGCGGGCGCTTTTTTTAAGATTCCCCGCGCGCCGGTAGTATCCGAGACCGGACCAGAGAGCCAGCACTTTTCTGAGCGGCGCGCGAGCCAAAGCATCAACCGTCGGCAAGGCGCTGACGAACCTTTGATAATAGGGAACGACGGTCGCCACTTGAGTTTGCTGCAGCATCGTCTCGGCGATCCAGATGGCGTAGGGGTCGCGCGTCCGACGCCACGGAAGATCCCTGTGGTTGCTGTCGTACCAACGGAGCAGCTGACGGCGAATCGAAGAGAGATTTTGCGGTGGCATCAATACAGTCAGGAAAGATTTTTGCTATTAAGGTACATTAAACAAAAAAATTTGGGAAGCCGTCTCGGGCGACCGCAGGGGCTCGCCCCTAAAAATCTTTGCGCAACTGAACCACTACCCACCGACGATCATGCTGGCCATCGCGTTCGGCATCCTAGCTTCGCTTTGCTTTGCGGCCGCAAGCTTGCTGGCGCAGCGGGGCCTCCATCTCACCCCGACGCCCTGGGGTGCCTGGCTGACTCTCGTTGCCAACACGATCTTCTTACTCACGGTTCATTTTTTCGTGTACTCTCAGGCCCCCATTTTTGTGGCGGACAACCTGGTGTTTGTCGCGGTCGGGCTTTTCGTGCCAGGCCTGACACGCGTCTTGACGTTTCGCGGCATTCGCGCCATGGGCAGCGCGATCACGTCGACCATCGTCAATACAACGCCGATGTTTTCCACGGCCTTGGCCATGCTCATCCTGAGAGAAAGACCCGGTCCTTTGGTCCTTTTCGGGGTGGCACTGATCGTCAGCGGGCTAGCGATCATCTCCTGGGAAGGATCTGAACGCTCGTGGAAAAAGACCGAGCTTATCTTTCCGTTTCTTGCGGCGGTCTTGTTCTCGATGAAAGACGTGACGGTACGATGGGGTTTGGAGGGAAGCGGCTCACCGATTTTGGCGGCCGCCATCGCGGCTGCTACCTCAACCGTCGAGATCTTGCTAATCAACCTCTACGTTCACGGAGAAAAATTGGCTCTCCCGCCAAGACACGTCATCCATTGGTTTGCGGCTTCGGGTATTTGCACCGGCGGCTCGTTTCTCTTCATGTTTCTGGCGCTAAGCATGGAGCGAGTTTCCATCGTCGGCCCGCTGATCAATAGTTACGCGGTTTTTGTTCTGGTCCTTACACCGCTGATAGCACGCCGGATTGAAACGGTTACCTTGCACAAAATGGCCGGGGCCGCTTTGGTTGTGGTGGGAATTTTTCTGATTTCAGTGGGAAGAGATTGAAAGCCGGCCGATTCATCGCTCGATGACTTCTGCCTTCACCGAATAGGCCGCCGAAGCTGCGTTCCAGTCTTGTCGGCCGCGTGTTAATCTTTCTTATGGATTTGCTGCGCCAGGTAGTTTTCATAGCCGACTTCTTTTATTTGATGCAGCTGCGCCTCGATCCAGTCGATGTGCTTTTCTTCGTCGATGACGATGTGCTCCAAAAGCTCTCTCGTCGAATCGTCGTTCGCCTCCATACAAGTCTTGATTCCCGGATGCAAAACCGTCAGCGCCGCCATTTCAAGGTCGCGGTCGTTCTCCAGCTGTTGCTTTACGCCAGAGCCGATTAGAATTTTGTCATAGGCGGATAAGTTGGGTATTCCTTCGAGAAATAGAATCCGCTCAATGATTTGGTCCGCGTGTTTCATTTCACCCATCGATTCGTCCCAAAGAACCTTGTAGAGTCGCTCGTATCCCCAGTTTTCACACATCTTGGCATGAATGAAGTATTGGTTGATGCCGGTCAGTTCCTTGCGCAGCACCTGGTTTAAGACGCTGACGACTTGTTCATTCCCCTTCATGGCGCTTCTCCTCTCGAATTAGTCCCGGCGAAAGTCAACTCAAATGGAAAGATGCGATCACTGCTTGGCTGCCCCGACGGTGATCGTCATATTAGTGTCGCCGTTGCTTTTCCCGACCATTACGATAAGACTCTTGCCCTCTTTCGCGTACGTTAACATTCCTCCCTGCGAAAGCACTCCAATACTTGGTTTCCATCCCCGGGCCGGCATCTCTTTCTTGTAGAAATCAACAACCTGGTTCGGTTCTAACTTGCCCCGGTACGACGCTTGAGCGCCGCCGAATCCCGGGATGGACAGCTCGACTCCCTTTTCCTCGGACTTGGTCATTCCACCCGGTATCGGAACCTGTAGGCCGCCCACCGTTTCGTCGTGAGAACCGTCGCACCCAGCGAGCATTACAGCCATGCAAAAACAGCACGTCAAAGAACGAGGTACAATCCCCAAGGATCTGAATCCCATCTCATTCCCTCTTTTGTTTAACTACCCCTGAGGATTGATCAATGCAAACTCGATCAGATAGCTGGATGAACGAAAATTTACGCAGCCGATTCAGGCGCCGAAGGGAGACCCAAAAAATACCAGAAGACGAGGAACAACACACCGACAAGCTCCGGCAGCGACGGCGAAAGGTGGATGAGCGCGCCGCCGAGCATGCCGCCCAGAGAAGATCCGATAAAGCCAAAGAAGTTGTAGACCCCCGTCGCTGTGCCGCGACCGCCCGGGGGAATTCTTTGCGTGAGAAACGCGGGCAACATCGGTTGGTACAGGGTGTAGCCGAAGAAGAAAGCAGCGCCGCTAACGTAAAGAAGAAAATCATAGCGGGCGCCGAAGAAATAAACGGCGTAACCAGCGGTCGCCGTTAACCACCCGACGAGAATCGGCAGCCGAAAGCGGCCACGTTTTTCGGCTTGGCGCATGTAGGGAAAAACCAAAAGCGCGCTGGGTATAAAGATAATGAGATAGACCTTCCAAAGCTCGGACTTGTCGAGTCCAAGCTCCGTCCAGCTGAGAGGATAGGTAAAAAAGAAAAGATTGAGGGCAAAAGAGAGGACAAAGGTTGCGACAAAAATCGAGCGCAACTGCACATGCAAGAGAATCGGTTTAAACGTCATCGTCGGCTCGCTGCTTTCGGCTCCGCGTCCTTGCGGAAATGAAGTCGCGGCGAGGAGCATCGCCAAAAAGGCAAGCGCGGCCAAGACGTAGAAGAGACCGCTCAAGCCGATGCTGGCCGCCAATAGCGGACCGGCCAATAAACCAATCATGAACGCGGAACCGACGGCGATTCCCGTGATGGTAAACGCCTGGGTACGAACCGTCGGTCTGGTCTGATCGGCTAGAGCCGCCAATGCCACGGAGCCGACCGCGCCCGTCCCCTGAATTGCGCGGGCTACGATTAGCTGGAAAATATTCTGCGCGAGCCCGCAGCCAACGCTCCCCAGCCCAAAGACGGCGAGCCCGATAACCAACACCGGTCTGCGCCCCCACCGGTCACTGGCCCATCCTAAAGGAATCTGCAGGACGCTCTGGGTCAACGCGTAGATTCCAAACGCCAGGCCCGCCAGGGCGGCGCTCGCCCCCGGATAGCGAACCGCGTACACGCTGAAGATGGGGAGCATCAGAAAAATGCCCAACAATCGCAGCGCGGAAATAAGACTGACTACGATGACGGGTATGATTTCCGAGCGGGAAAATGAGTAATGACTGTCAGCCAAGATGCGCCAATCTCCACGGATGCCTTGGGAATGAATTGCACTCCGTCCAATGTACACGCTCCGGCGAAAATGGGAAGGGCCGGCTCTTAAACAGACGATCGCTGTAAGTGCCCCTCGTGTCTCCCTCGGGAAACGTAAACCGTTCCCCTCTTTTGGCACGTCATTGTGGTCATTCTGAACGGTCGGCAAGGAATCTCATTCGACTCATCAGACCCTTCGCGCTGCTCAGGGTGACTCACGCCACTGGATCTCTTGGTGAACCAGGCCTTTGCAAGCAGCATACGTCGAACATGCGTGAGTCAGTTGTTTTGCTCCGCAACCGCTTCGGCCGATTTAACATTAACCTGGAACGGCGGGCTCTCCTGTCCCATCGTGAGAGTTCGGTGCGGAAACGGGATTTCAATTCCTTCCGCGTCGAAGGCCTTTTTTAGTCTCCGCCGATATTCCCGGCCAATGGTAAATTGCTGAAGCGGTAGGGTCTTCAGCCTGGCTTTAATCGTTACCGCCGAATCAGCAAAACCATCGACGCCAAAAATCTCAATGGGCTCCAGCATCGCAGAGCGGTACTTTGGCTCCGCGCGCATCTCGTCGGCGACTCTTTGCATCACGTCCACCACGTGATCCGTATCCTCCTTATAAGCCACCCCGATGTCGATAACGTACGCCGACCAATCCTTGGTCATGTTCGCTAGCGTGTTGATGGAACCGTTGGGAAAAACATGGACAACGGCGGATTGATCGCGCAGGACAAGTGTCCGAAAAGTAATCGCTTCGACGAGTCCACCGGTGCCGTTGATGACAGCGATGTCGCCGACCCGGACCTGATTCTCCAGGATCAAGAAAAACCCGCTGACGAGGTCTTTCACGAGATTTTGCGCGCCGAATCCTACCGCCAGTCCAACGACGCCGGCGCTGGCAAGGATTGGGCCGATATTAACGCCGATTTGTTCCAGGGTCGTTAAGATGGCGAGAAACCAAATGAGACCGACGGCGATAGTCCAGAGCACGCTTGTCAGCGTCCGGACTCTCATCATGGCGGCGCCCGGAACGGTTTCCGAGGGCATACCGGCCCGGACAAGAATCGTTTCCACCCGGTTTAGTGCGAGGCGCAATAACCTCACGCCTATATAAGCGGTGATAATGACCAAAAGAATCCGCAGCGATCCTTTGGTAACATCGACTCCGAGATCAAAAAGTTTAGGCAGAAATTTCTCAATCGAGCTTGCGACCATTACTGGCTCCTCCTTCGAGTTTGGAATGCTATTGATTGTGAGTGATGCCCGGAAATTTAGCGCGTGGGCTGCACCGCGCGAGCGACACCCCTTGACTCATCCCTAAAGCGTCAATATGGCACTCATGACCAAGAGGGAAAGCAAGAGATACCCGTTGTTCAACAAGTATAGTTTGAAAGGTTTTCTTTCATAGGTCACATTGCCTATGGTAACCACGGCCACAAAACCCAACCAATTGAAGAAACCGACCGCCATCCCTTCGAGCGTGCTCGTGGCCCCCTCGTAACGGATGGCGTGAGCCAGTACGAAAGCCATGAGAAAGCTTCCGATAAACTCTACCGCCAGAGCCTTGATCATTCCCTGTTTCATCTGTTCTTCTGTAATCCCGGAGAGCTCCAACCAATCCTTGAGGAAAAGTATGGGAGAATACCACAAAGCACCGATGATGATTTTTGCTATGGCAGCGCCCAGAACAGCAAACATATTAATGGGGATTTCACGCATGCTTCCTTCTCCTCGATGAGCCTCGCGAAAACTCGTCGTTATCAATAACTCAACCGAATATCTCTGCTTCATAGCGACACGTCAAGACGTCTCCTTTGAGCCTGCCGTTGGAAGTCAAAAACCCGATAGCGGTGTGCTAAAGTGTGATCCATGAACTTCTCCGAATTCGCCTCCCTCTGCTACGAGCTTGAAAAAACGCCGAGCCGGCTTGCGAAGATCGTCTCGGCTGCAGAATACCTCAAGCGGCTTGAGCCGGATGAAATCCGTTACGGCGTCGCTTTCTTGTCCGGCCGCCCTTTCCCGATTGCCGATCCGCGGACACTGGATATCGGGCCGGGCGCTTTTTTTGAAGTGTCGAAAATCCCCGCAGCCGAGAATTCTTCCTCGATTCCGCTCAGGCTCAAAGACGTCGCAGACGGCTTCGCCAAAATCGCCGAAGCGAGCGGCAAGGGCTCCCGCCGGGAAAAATTTGCTCGACTGCAGGAGCTTGTCGAGCGGACTGATGCGCACGAGCGTCCGATTTTGTTTCGTCTTCTCCACAATGAACTCCGCATCGGGCTCCACGACGGGCTCATTCAGGAAGCGATTGCCCGCGCCTCGGGAACCGATCTGAAAACGGTGCGCCGCGCTGCTCTTTTTCTTTCCGACCTCGCTGAAGTCGCCTCGGTGGCGCTCACGGAAGGAGCCGCGGCTCTTCAGCGGGTCGATATCACACTCTTCGTGCCGCTTCTGCCGATGCTTTCCGAGCTTTCCCAAGAGTTCGACGATATCTTTAAAGCCCACGGTGGAAAAACGGCGCTTGAATTTAAGTACGATGGCGCGAGAATTCAGATCCACAAAGACCGCGAGTTGGTGCGCATCTGGAGTCGGCGCCTTTCCGAAGTGACCCGGAGCATTCCAGAAATCGCCCAGATCGCGCGCAGAGATCTTCAAGGAGATTCCTTCGTCCTCGATGGGGAGGTCGTGGCGATGGGGAAGGATGGGCGGCCGTTTCCTTTTCAAGAGCTCATGCGCCGCTTCAAGCGCATCCATGGCATCGAATCGGCGGCGAGCGAAGTTCCCCTTTCTCTCCACCTATTCGACTGTTTGTTCCTCGACGGCCGTTCGCTCATCGATGAGTCGTATGAGGAACGCTGGTCGAAACTCAGCGCAATGACCGGAGGCAATTATCTCGCGCGACGTAAAATTAGCAGCGACAAAGTCGAGGCGGAAGTTTTTCTGAATGAAGCACTCGCTGCGGGCCATGAAGGCTTGATGGCCAAGGCTTTGAACAGCCCGTACATGCCCGGCAACAGGGGGAAGCTCTGGTTTAAAATCAAGCCGGCGGAAACCGTTGATTGCGCGATCATTGCCGCAGACCGCGGCTCAGGACGAAGGCGCGGCTGGCTTTCCAACTATCACCTCGCGGTTGCGGACGGCGCCGGTGGATTCGCTCCGGTGGGCAAAACCTTCAAGGGTCTTACCGACAAAGAATTCACCGGGATGACGGCCAAGCTCCAGGAGCTGCAACTGGCCGATGACGGCTATACGGTAACGGTAAAACCGGAGATCGTTGTCGAGGTCACTTACAATGAAATACAGCGCAGCCCGCAGTACAGCTCGGGCTTTGCCCTACGCTTTGCGCGGATCACGCGCATTCGCGAGGACAAAAGCCTCGCGCAAGTAACGAGTTTGGCAGAGCTCCGGTCACTTTACGAACGGCAGTTCATCTCGAAGAGTCGCAGAAACATCTAGGCTTGGCCGTGCTTCGGAATAAACTTGAGCGCGACACCGTTGTTGCACCAGCGTTTTCCCGTCGGTGGCGGACCGTCGTCGAAAATATGGCCATGGTGACCGCCGCAACGGATGCAGTGGTATTCGGTGCGCGGCAAAATCAGCTTATAATCTGTGCTCGTACCGAATACCCCGGGAATGGTGGTAAAAAAACTCGGCCAACCGGTGCCGCTCTCGTATTTCATTTCGGAGGTAAAGAGCGGCAAGTTGCAGCCGACGCAGGCGAAGACACCAGGCCGCTTTTCATTGTTCAGTGGACTAGAGCTGGGACGTTCGGTGCCTTCCTCGCGCAGTATAGCGAATTGCATGGGATCCAGTCGCTTGCGCCACTCGTCTTTCGATACCTTGAGTGACTCCGAAGGGAGCGGCACCTTGATACCATCAGCAAGCAGCGCCTTCCAGTTTTTCTGCAGCGCCTCGATGTCTTTGATAGATGAGAATTGTGCGGCAAATCCTCGGCGCTTGAATGCCGCCCAAACACTTACCACCAATAATATCTGCAATGCTTTACGCCGTGTCATCAACGTCTCCTTTTCCTCTCCGTATTGCCGGTAGTTCGCTCGAGATCATTACTATAGCCTTCCTTCTTTTTCCATGATATGCACTGCCAGCCAAATGGTCTCTGGATCGGTTTCATGGACTCTATGTTTGACATGGCTTGGGATAGTTAAATAATCCTCCTCCTTCATTTCGACAAATTCGCCGCCTTCGAATTCCAGCGTGGCATGGCCGCGTAGAACCATCACCCACTCATCTTCAGGTTGATCGTACCAAAAACCGGGAGGGCTCTTATGGGAATGAGAAACAATACGCTCAATTTTGACAGACTGATTTTCGAACAACCTGAAAAAATGTTCTTGGCCCAAAGCCTCGGGCAGTGCGGTAAAGATATTGTCAACGCGAATGGGCATGCAACCTCCCGTGCCAGATAGAGAATTGGAATGCTACTGCTTCTAAGATCATTGCATCCTCAGTCGGCCAACACTCCAGTCCGCAATCTTTCCCGATGTCGCAGGTCTAGCCGTCAACCGGCACCACTTGCCAGGCAAGCACCTCGAGGTATCGAGCGAAATGTGCAAGAGGCGGAATATCCGGAAGCTTGATCCCGAGTGGGTCAGTCATCGTGTTGAGACGCAATTCCACTTCCGCGGGTTGGAGAGGCCATGGCAGGTGATGAATGTCTGCGTAGCCCAACCGGCCCTGCTGGTCCACCGCGTAAAGACAATAACGGTCAGTGAGCCACCGGTCGAGCGTTTCCGGAGCGGAACGATAGACTTCTCCCGTGGGTTTGTAAGACGCGTGAAATTCCGCGCCGGCGCTTCTCTTGTCGACACGGATGCTGCGATAGTGAACGGTTCCCCGCTCTAGCTGCACAGTTATTCGGGCATTATAGTAGGGAAGGCCATACCACGCTCGGGCGGCTCTAACCGCAAGCCGATTGGTTGCGTCCAGGCTGAAAAACCAAACACCGCTTCTGCCCGGAGTCCAGACGTAGGTGCGAACATTCATCTCCGGGAAAGCCAGTCCTGCAAACGGAGGCAAGTATCGTGGACGGACGCCGGTCATCCGGAAAGGGATGACCCCGATCCAAGCGGCGCCATCGAAAGTATCGAGCTCCAGGCCCTGTGGAATCAGCGGCCGAATTATCTCAGGACGGACCGGCCAATGCAGAAACAGCAGATCGTGCCAACGCATGGTCGTGACCCAGGGCCTCGATGGAAGCGGCCAGGGCCGGTGGGAGGTTTGATTTAATAACTTTCTTTCCATTCACGCTCGACCATCGCGAGGCTATGAAAATAACGCAGGCACTTTGCAAAGACAGCCTACTAAAAAGCCGGTTGCATTGGAATGGACGGCATTCGATCAAGAGTGTAATGGGAGAATGACATCGGTTGACATCGCTACGCATTATTCGAATACTTGCTCATATGAGCTTACAACACCATTCAATCAAACAGGCGTATGACTTGCCCGTCGGAACAGAAGTCACGCTGCACGGTTGGGTGCGCTCGCGGCGCGATTCGAAAGGCGTCACATTCATCGAGCTGAACGACGGTTCGCGATTCAAAAGCATGCAGCTGGTGGTCGATGCCGGCGTGGTTTCAGAAGAGACGCTCAAGCAGGTCACGACGGGCAGCAGCGTTGCTGCGTCGGGTGTTTTGGTCGAATCGCCGGCCAAGGGTCAGGCCGTAGAGCTCAAAGTTTCACAAATCAAAATTTACGGCACAGCGGACCCCGCGACTTATCCTCTGCAAAAAAAGGGGCACACTTTAGAGTTTCTCCGTGAGATCGGCCATCTTCGTGTTCGTAGCAACACCTTCGGCGCGGCCTTCCGCGTGCGCAACGCGCTGACCCGCGCGATTCACACGTTCTTTCAGAAGAGAGATTTCATTTATGTGCAGACGCCCATCATTACCACCTCGGATTGCGAGGGGGCGGGACAAATGTTCAGCGTGACTTCGTTGAATGTGCGTGACCCGCCGCGTACCGGTGAGGGGAGCATTGACTGGCAGCAGGATTTTTTCGGCCGGCCGGCCTATCTAACTGTCAGCGGCCAATTGGAAGGCGAGATATTTGCCCTGGCGTTTTCGAAGGTCTACACGTTCGGCCCCACGTTTCGCGCTGACAACAGCAATACGCCGCGCCACTTGGCGGAATTCTGGATGATCGAGCCGGAAATGGCCTTCTATGACCTCGAAGACAACATGGCCCTGGCTGAAGAATTTCTGAAGTTTACGATTCGTTACGTGCTCGACCATTGTCGGGAAGACCTTGAGTTTTTCAATGAAAGGATTGAGAAGACCGTTCTGAGCACGTTGGAACATGTCGCGCAATCAAAATTCGGGCAAATCGCCTACACCGATGCGATTCAGGAGCTAAAGAAATCCGGCAGAGCCTGGGAATTTCCCGTCGAATGGGGAAGCGATCTGCAAACCGAGCACGAGCGATTTTTATCGGAAGAGGTCTTCAAGAAGCCCGTCATCGTCACGGACTATCCAAAAAACATCAAGCCCTTTTACATGCGCCTCAACGACGACGATAAGACCGTTCGAGCGATGGACGTCTTGGTTCCGAGAGTCGGGGAGATCATCGGCGGCAGCCAGCGTGAAGAGCGCTACGACATACTTTTGCAGCGGCTCCGCGACAGCGGGCTCGATGAAAAGTCCTACTGGTGGTATCTCGATCTGCGTCGCTTCGGCTCCGTTCCGCATTCCGGCTTTGGCCTGGGCCTCGAACGGATGATGATGTATCTAACGGGTCTGAAAAACATCCGCGACGTCATTCCCTTCCCGCGCACGCCGGGCAACGCGGAGTTTTGATACCGAGCTGGAAAAAAAGATATAGACTTTAGTGAAAAGACGAAAAATCAATCTCCTAGAAATAGATATGTTTGACAGAGTATGACCGTTGTGAAATAAACACAACGTACAAGTTTTGCCGGCCTGCCTGATTCTGGTTTTGGCAGCCAACTTGGGTTTGTCATCTTTCGGCTCGACCGCTTTCTTCCAGGTCGGGCCTTTGTTTTCGGACTCCGAAAGGAGAGCACTTGCTGCTATGCCCGTTCTAAGTGCCAAAGTTGCCCAGCTCAGATCATTGCTTCGAGAGATGGGAGAGGTCGTGGTCTGTTTCTCGGGAGGCGTTGATTCAAGCTACCTGCTGGCGGAATCGGTCAATGAATTAGGAAATGGAGCAACGGCGCTAACAGCTGTTTCACCGAGCCTGGCTCCGGAGGAAGGCGCAGATGCAAAGAACTTAGCCGAGCAGCTCGGAGCGCGTCACCTTCTGGTTCAGACCTCCGAAGTCGATGATCCTCGATACGCCGCGAATCCGGTCAATCGCTGCTATTTTTGCAAGACCGAACTGTATGGGACTGCCATCGAGCATGCCCGCAACCTGAGGGTTTCATACGTGCTCGATGGTTTCAACGTTGATGACCGGGGCGACCACCGACCCGGTCGCAAAGCCGCACGAGAATTTGGAGTTCGCTCTCCGCTAGATGAGTGTGGATTCACCAAAGCCGATATTCGAGAAGCAGCCCGTCAGATCAATCTCCCGGTTTGGGATAAGCCGGCGTTGGCTTGTCTTTCGAGTCGATTTCCTTACGGCACCGCGATCACTCCCGCCCGTCTTACCCAAGTCGCTCGAGGTGAGCGGGTGCTGCGGGATTTGGGCTTCCGGGTTTGTCGGGTGCGCTACCATGGTGAGATTGCCCGGATTGAGGTCGAGCCCGAGATGTTTCCCCGGCTCTTCTCTCCCGAGGTCTGCACCAAAATTATCGCCACCTTTAAAGAGATTGGTTTTTTATACATTGCAGTTGACCTACAGGGTTTCCGAAGCGGTTCGTTAAACGAAGCCGTGCGACCTGAAAGTGCAAACAATCTAGATTCGTGATTCTCGTCGCATCTATGTGCCGCGTGCGACCGCTGAACGCTTTATGGAACTTAGCAGCCAGTTTAAGACCAAGTCCGCTCTTTAGTTGGGTCGAAGAAAATTTTGCTGATAAACCGGGTTGAACTCATCTCAAGATTCTGCGGAACGATCGTTAGCAAGACGCTCCGGCAGTCGCTAACTGAGCTTCCCTCGAGCGGGCTGCGCACTCTCACAGATCCATAGAAAGCGGCGGCACACGATTCCGGCCTCGGCCTCGAACGGATGATAAGGAAATGCGTCCTATTGTTAGGATTCGTTCATGGCATCCTCGTGAAACCGTGGAAAAATCCGCGACAACCAGATGACGCAACTTCCAGCCTCTCTGCGTTCCAATCCGCCCCTTGAAATCTCTTCGGGAGGTTAACAAAATGAGAAGCCAGCTTAGACCTCATGATTCCCTATGTCTGTTCGGAAAAGTCCTATCACGGCTCTGGTGCTTTCAGTAATCGTCCCTGGGTTGGGGCAGATTTTTAACGAGGAAAAGAAAAAGGGGCTCGTAATTTTCGCTTCCTGCTTGGGCCTCGCGCTGCTCACCTACTGGTTTTCAGGCTTCAACAAATTCAGCATTGCTCTTGCTCTGATCCTTCTTTGGAGCAGCGCCATCGTTGATGCCTTCAAAGTCGTCAACGCTTCCGGCCAGCCGTCCGAGTTCTATTATCGCAGACCCTACGTCGTTGCCATGTTATTGCTCGTCGGTCCCCTCGCATTCCCGCTGCTGTGGCAAAGCCCGCAGTTTTCCCGGTTCGCTCGCTGGACTTGGACGGTGATAGTCGTCACCGCTGCCCTCATGTTCGTTGTAACACCCTATTTGATGAACTGGCTGATAAAGCAGGCGCCGGATATGTAATAGGGTGCAATAATGGTGACCTCGAGAATTTCATGAGCATATCATAATGTGTCTATCGGCTCCTAAAAAACACCGTGACTTGATTCCTTTCCCACGCGCGCCGGTCAACGTGAATTCCTGATGCGTCACACAGCATATCGTGGTACCGTTCGAATCCCCGAGCTTAAATTCTCATTCAGCTGACCCACACACCGCGCACGCATGATTTTCTCTCAAAGACTCAACTCCACGGCCCGCGGACTCGTCACTCTCTATACCAGCACGCTGTTGGCAGGAATGTGGGCGATGATCGTTCCCGCCGTTCCTGTGTTGGCGAAATCCTTTGGCGTTTCCGCCGGCACCGCGGCGCAAACGATTACGGCTTTGGCCGTCGGCCGATTTGCCGGCCTGCCTGTAAGCGGAGTGGTGCTGGATCGCTTGGGCACGCGCTCTGCATTGATAGCCGGCCCAGCATTGGGATGTGCCGCGGGATTATTGGCGGCGAGCATGCCCTGGTTCGGCTCGATCCTCGCGTTGGTTTTCTTGATGGGCGTTGCGGAAAGCGTCTGGGTTATTGCCCGGGAGGTCGCCGGGATCGATCTCGCGCGCCCGGACCAACGCGGCCGAGTCCTCAGCGGTTTTCACGGCGTCAATAATCTGGGGCTCGCCTTAGGTCCTCTGTTCGGCGGGATACTCACCGAGAACATCGGCTTTAGAGCTGTCTTTGTCGCCTATGCCGCATGCGCGGCGGCTTCAGTACTGATCGGTTTTTCAGTTGAGAACTCGCGGCCTGCTCACGAGCCGCCTTCCGCTTCAGATGCCGCAAAACATTCCGGACGTGCAACTTTGATGGACCGGCTGCGCGGTCTAAGGATTCTTTTTCACCAGATTCACCCCGACCTGCGAGCGACCTACATCGTGCTGGTCTTTGCCACGTTTACCAGCTTCGTTCATCGGGTCACGACACAAAGCATGCTACCGCTTTATGCTAGCTCCAAGCTTGGGCTGACACCGAAAGCAGTAGGGCTTTTATTTACCATATCCGGCTTCTGTGTCTTCACAATGATCTTGCCCGCCGGCTTCATCATCGACAAGATCGGCAGAAAGTGGGCGACGGTCCCCAGCACTGGCATCCCGGCCCTCGCCTTCCTGTTGATTCCCTTTGCCGAGACTTTTTTTCAGCTGGCCGTTCTCTTATCGTTCTTGGGAATAGCCAACGGACTGTCGCTCGGATCGCTGGCGACCTCGACCTATGACGTCGTGCCGCCGAGTGCCCGTGGACGGCTTCAGGCGGCGCGACGAACGGCAGCGGAGATCGGTGGCATGGGCGCGCCGCTCCTCGGAGGCTTCTGGCCGACACTTTCAATGCCGGCGTCCCGTTCTTGGCCTATGCGCCCCTGCTTGTGTTATCCGCATTTTTATTGGCTGTCGTGGGTCGCGAAACTTTGCCTAGATGAAGCTTTTAAATCTTTTTCGATTGTCATTGCCGTTACGGAGCTGACGGGCCCGCTCCCACGGGACGCTCTCGCATGGTTTTGAAGCTTGAAGCCAACGGCAACGTAGAATTTTAAATAAAGCACCGTGTCTCCCTGGCGAGGCGCATTACGCGCGAACGACAATGTTCGAGTGCCGAATTGAAACTAACTCGGTTACTTCAAGAGCTGGTAGATGTCGTCTGCCTGCCGGTAGAAAACCGCCTTCAACAAATTAGCGTATTCGTTTTCGCGCGGCATCACGGTCCAATCGGAAGAGGGTAGGTAAAATAGCGCGGCCCATCCCAAGATGTTGCGCGTCTGGTACCGAAAGGAAACTGCTTTCCTCTGCTGTTTGTGTTTTGGCGAATACAAAGCAAACGACACTTCATAACCTGCCTTGCAAACCTGTGGGAACAGCCCGGCGGTAGCGATTGTCAATAATTGCCCCTCAAATCCCAGCATACAAGCATGATAGGGATTCGTTCCTCTAAAGAAAAAAGATGTCAAAACCAAATCGGTGGTGGAAACCCCATCCACGTATGCGACCGTTCTAAAGACCTCGCTTTTCTTTAGGTTTTCGAGAAACTTTCCAAGATCGTACGATTCCGGCTTGTCTGGCGGCCGTTCGACTCCGAGAGCCAGGCTTTGGAACATCGCTTTGCGCGCTTGATTCTCTTCTAAAGGCAAAAAGTCGCTTGAAAAATTATACGCAACGCAGCCGTAAACAATACACATGCTCAGTATCAGCACTGAATTTAAAGCAAGTTTCACCACGTTGCGCATGAAGACCGTCGTGAACGTTTGCCGCCTGTGGATCAGTCGCATAGCTCTCCAGAATGCGTACTTGAAACCTGTCGAGCGTTCAAGTGGGCGGGCCGCGTTCTCGGCAGCAACGAAGTGACCTTTCTAACGAGATCGGCAGGCCGCGCGCCGCTTACTTTTTTTAACGAGCGTCCTGCAACGCCGGGAGTCCGCATCGGAATGGCAACGGCACAGTACCGATTTGGCGGCTTTGTGGTTTAGATTCCGGAATTTTTCCGGTATATTAGGGACTTGGTCGAATGGAATCTGATATGCAATACAGGACCGACGACTTACGCATTAAGGAAATAAAAGAACTGTTGCCGCCATCGCACATACTGCGCGAGTTTTCCATCACGGAAAAAGCCGCAAAGACGGTGTACGAGACGCGGCAAGCCATCCACCGGATTTTGCACGGCGCTGACGACCGCTTGCTGGCGATCATGGGTCCCTGCTCGATTCATGACGTGAAAGCGGCAAAGGAATATGCCGGCAAGCTGAAGGAGGCAAAGTATCGTCTGTCGGATGATTTACTGGTGGTCATGCGCGTCTATTTTGAGAAACCGCGCACCACGGTGGGATGGAAGGGGCTGATCAACGACCCGAAGCTGGACGGCAGTTTTCAGATCAATGAAGGATTGCGTGTCGGGCGACAGCTGTTGCTCGAACTCAACGAAATGGGTCTTCCGGCGGCATGCGAGTTTCTCGACATGATTACACCGCAATACGTCGCGGACCTCGTTTCCTGGGGCGCCATCGGCGCGCGCACAACGGAAAGCCAGGTGCACCGCGAGCTCGCTTCCGGCCTCTCATGTCCCGTAGGGTTTAAAAATGGAACCGACGGCAATGTCCGCATCGCTCTCGATGCGATCCGCGCGGCACACGCGCCGCATCATTTCCTGTCAGTCACCAAAGCCGGCCACTCGGCAATCGTATCGACTACCGGCAACGAGGATTGCCACATTATCTTGCGGGGCGGAAAGCAACCCAATTACCACGACACGGCGGTGAATGCCGCGGCCAAGAGTTTGGCCGAAGCCGGCGTACCAGCGCGGATCATGATCGACTTCAGCCATGGCAACAGCGGCAAAGATCCGCAAAAACAGGTCGAGGTGGGAAGTGAGGTGGCGGCGCAGATCGCCGGCGGCGATGGAAGAATCTTCGGCGTCATGGTCGAAAGCCACCTCAAAGCCGGCCGTCAAGACTTGGTGCCGGGGAAGCAGTTGGTTTACGGTCTGAGCATCACGGATGCCTGCATCGGTTGGGAAGAGAGCTACGGGTTGCTTGATACGCTTGCCGACGCGGTGCGCCAGCGGCGCCTCAAAGCGGAGGCGGAGGCCGAAGCTGAGTGAGTACCTTTATTCCAGCGTCCCGATCCGTCTCCAGGCCGGCAGACCGTTTCCACTGATTGCGTTGTTACCCACGGTTATTTTCGTGAGCTGCGCCGAAGCGGCTGCTCCACGGGCAGGTCGGCGGGATTTCTCCGCGTTCAATCCGGATGCGCTAAGACGCCGCACCGGGCTAACGGAAGGATTAGGTAGCCGCGAAAACGGACGTGACTTCTTGGTGTCCGTCCTTTTCCTCTAGCGCCTTCTCGTAATACAGCCCCAAAGCTTCAAGCACGGGCGTGTCTTGAATCGAAAAAAGCACGGCGTCTTCCGTCGAAGAAGCGTTAAGGTGTTCGTGCAGCGCCCAGGGCGGAATAGCGATGATATCCCCTTTGCTCCAGTTAAACCGCTGCCCATCGATGATCGTCGATCCTGTCCCATGCACCACGTTGTAAACGGCGCTGCCCGTGTGACGGTGCGCCTTGGTCTGCTGGCCGGGTCTCAGCAGTTGGACCCAGCAAGCCATCGTCGGCATCACGGGGCCGCCCGTCTGAGGGTGACGATATTCGAGTGCAACGCCATCGAAAGGGCTACCGTCATTTTCGCGCAACGCGGATAAAGCCTCCCGGGTCTGATCCCAAGAATAGAGGAGCAGGGGCGATGATTGAGGCTTCTCCTTCACCCAGGTCGGACTCAGGTGCGCGTGGCCATGGAGCTGTTTCGAGGCGTTGGGCGGACGGCTGGCAGGCACCTGCGGCGCCGTATAAAATTGAAAGAACATCGCTTCCAATGATTGAATCAATGGAATATCGAGCCCGTCCATCCAGACTACCGTCTCGCCCGTTTCATTGCCGTGGTCGTGCCAGGACCAACTGGGTGTCAATATTAGATCTCCGGGGGCCATGTACACGCGCTCGCCGTCGACCGCGGTGTAAGCGCCCGTACCCTCAATAATGAAGCGGATCGCCGTCGGCGTGTGCCGATGAGCGCGGGCAACCTCACCAGGCAATAACACCTGTACGGCGGCGATGAGATTGTTCGTCGTCGCCCAACGACCGCCAAGACCGGGATTAAAGAGCTGCAGCGCGCGGCGTTCGTCGCCGACTGGCACCGCCTCGCCCGACTCTTTGATGATCGACTCAAGGACGGACCATCGCCACATGTAAGGAATCATCTTGGGCCGCGGGTGGCGAGTCATTTGGCTCGCCAGCTCCCAGAGACCGTGCATATGGTTCGCATGGATGCGCTCGTGGAAAGCCTCTCGGAGCGAGACTCGCTGGCGGTTTCCTGGAGTTTCGCCCTGATCCGCTGGAATAATTTTACTTTCAGGTTTAGCCATTGAAGCCTCCCGGATTTTTTTAATCTGTCTCGATTCCCAACCCTTTCGTCTTTAAAACGGAAAATACAGCATCTAGCGTATAAGAGGCATGTCGGTGTGTCAAATTTGAAATTTACTTGTTAGGGGTCGCTCACAAACAATCGTCGGAGTGAACCGCTTACTTCCGAACGCCAAGTTCCCGTTGTGCTTCACCCGTGAAGCATGGTTGACAACGAAATTTCCTTCAAATACCTTTCCCCAGATCAGGGAGAATGCCGGCAGAGTTTTTTATAGATCTTGTCTGAGCCGGAAATAGCGAAAGATTTTGGAACAGCGAGCAAGTTCTAGTATGCAATTGTGAAGTAACTTCATTCGGAAAATTTGGGAGCGCGAGTTAAACGTATCTATTCACACAAAAAATTATCGGAGGGAAGAACATGCAACTGACTCTCGATAAGGCATCCATAATTGCCGACAAAGCACTCGCTAAGGCGAGAGAATCTAAATTCAGACCCATGTGTGTCGCCGTGCTGGATGAAGGCGGCCACCTGAAAGCATTGAAACGTGAAGATGGCGCGAGCATTCTCCGTCCGCAGATCGCCATCGGCAAGGCGTGGGGGGCCGTTGGGATGGGAGAGTCCAGCCGTCAGCTGGGCGAGCGGCTAAAGGACCGGCCGGCATTTTTGGGCGCCTTGTCAACTATGTCGGAAGGCAAGGTAGTACCTGTCGCGGGCGGCGTATTGATTATGAACAATAATGAAATCATTGGCGCCGTCGGTGTAACCGGCGGGACGTCCGATGAAGACGAACTTTGCGCTATCGAGGGGATAAAGGCCGCTGGACTGAGCTTCAAAGTTTAGCAGGTTGCTGTTTGCCCTTCGATGCGCTCAGGGTGAACGGAGAAGTCTACGATTATTAGTGATTTTCTGTTGGCCCAGTCGAGGCAGAATCTGCCCTGACCGAATTCGAAGGGAACAATGCGCTTCAGGGGCATTGTCTTTTGTAGTCCGCAACCCCCGAAAACCCGCAATGATCGCTATAAGTCGAGACAGCGCGAAAGACCCTATCGGCTTTGCAGAACCTGGCCGCCCATATTGGTGACCCTATCAATCCTGATGACGACGGCCGAGCCTTTGCGCTCGGGATCTTTTTCCAGCTCCGCGGGTACGGTGCGCGCCATGACCTGATCCCTAACGGAGCCGTTGTCGTGGACCGTGGCGACCCCGTGAAAGCGCCAGGCGACTTTTGTCTTGGCATCGCGAAACAGCACAACGACCTTGGGGTTCGCCGTGACGTTTTTTAAATGCTGCCGCCGGGTGCGCTCCCAGTAAGCCAGGGACTCGTCATCAAAGACCATCATGCTTCCCTTGTAACCGATATCCGGCTCGCCGTCTGGCGCGGCCGTGGCGAGAATACAAGGGCAACCGTTGGCCAAAGCGTTGTCGATCAACTCATGCATCTGATCTATAAGTTTAATCATGGGGCGGATCGTAGAAAAGACCGGAGCGGATGTCAATAGAAGCTGATGCGTAAATTCTTTGGGAGCAGAGATCGGCGTCGGTGATTCTCACCCTTTAGGTAGCGCAACGTGGAGCGTTGCACGTTCGTTGGAAGTTTGGATTCAGATCATGCAACGGAACGATGACGAGTTGGCGAACTTGCATACAAACCTCATGCTGAGTCGTACTGAGGAGCCTAACCAGCGATCAGTCACCTTCTTGGTATTTCTTACCCGGTGTCCACCTACGAACGTTCTGACAGTAGCGGACGTACGACTCACCAAACTTGCTGCGCAAGCTCGGCTCCTCGTAAACAATTATAAACAGATAGAATAGCACGAAAACCCCTATCGCGTATCGCAATAGTGACCAGGATTCAAAGAAGACGGCTTCTCCTAACAGCACGAACAGAAGGCCGAGATATATCGGATTTCGGACGTACCGGTAGAGGCCACGAACTACCAGAACCTTGGGTGGGTCGATTGGAGCCGGAGTGCCTCTTCCTACAGAGGCAAAATCCCAGACGCATCGGAAATAGACCGACACGCCGAGCAGGGCTGACAACAGGGCTAGGTGCTGCGGGATTCCCCACTGGGACGGTACCGCTATGATGTCGCGGCCCAAGATCAAAAATGGAATCACGACCGTGACGGTGCCCGGCACGAAGATAGTGAAGATGATGTTCTTGAGGAGCACCATGTCTGCTCCTGAGGAAACTGCCTCAACGCCCGAGTTGACCGGGCACGGCATGTAACACTGAATCACGATCACAAAGTTCCGCCAACTCCGAAGAAACCTTCAAGCCATGTTAAACGGCGTCGAAGAAACTTTGTCTTACCACGGTGGTATTCAGACGGGTCTAATCGAGAGGCTTTCCTCGACAAAATCCAATATCAGCAGAAGTTTAGTCCGAAGCTCGCTTAGATACGGATCGGGAAGCGCGCCTAGTTTTCGGCGAAGACGACGACTGTCAATGGACTTGATCTGATCCACTAACACGTCTGAGGGCCGATTCAGTCCCGACACTGACTTGGGCAGCGCTACGCGTAAGGGATTCTCAAAACCAGCTATTTTTGTCGTCAATGGACAGATGATAGTCGACGGATGGGATCGGTTAAGGGCATCGACTGCACTACTACAACTGGGCGAACCTTCCCTGGCTCCGTGCCAAAGCGAGGGTTTAAGTCGGCCACATAGAGGTGGCCATACTGAGGTATCATCGTTCGGTCGGCAGATCCTCAAGCAGTTCGGTCTCTCTCAGATATTCCAAGTGCGACGCCCCTAGGCGACGCGACGCTTTGCGATATTCCCGCTCCAACAGTTTCCGGGCGTAAAGCGCATTATAATGGCTAACTGCTTTGCGAAAGTACGTGTTTCGCGGCACCTTGAGCTTTTTGCGAATCTTTTCTGCCGCTAAATAAGTGGGTTCATCCAGCTTTAAGGAGAGCGCTTTGGCCATGGAACCCCTCCCGTTCAGACCTGGAATCACCAAAAGTATATCCCGGCACCTTATAAGTCAATTGGGCGGAGGAAGCGGGCGCAAATCCAATTTTCTGAAAAGGCCGTTTTATTCTTGCTCATATGATTGAAGGTCGCCTAAATAATGTACAGTCAAACACAATGGCAAAATATCGCGTCACGGTTGATACCGGTGGAACTTTCTCCGATGTTTTTTCAACGAAGATTGAGGCGAGATCAGAAGCGAGGTGATCCAGGGGGAGACTTTTGAATATGAATCTTGCTTTTCTTCCCTGCTCGATTGAGCTTCCGGTTTACAGCGCGGATTCGCCACGCCGTGCTTGCATCAACTCCAACCTTTTCGAGCTATGACTCCTTCGCTTGGTAGACAGCCACGCGGTCGCGCCCTGCCGCCTTGGCGACATACAAGGCTTTGTCGGCCGCCCGCAGCAATTCGCCGGGGTTGGAACCGTGGACACCCGCCTGCGCAATGCCGGCCGACACGGTCATCGTGCCAAGCAGCGGGCCACCGTGCCGAACCTGCATTTCCTTGACCAGCACACAAATCTCTTCTACGCGTTTCTGGGTGTCCGCCAGCGATGAATCGGGCAGAACGAGCACAAACTCATCGCCGCCATAGCGGCACGAGATATCGCTCTTGCGGAGCTTTTCACGCAGCACCTGCCCCAACTCGCGTAACAGCGCGTCCCCGGCATCATGACCAAAGGTATCGTTGAAGCGCTTGAAATCATCGAGATCGAGCATCACGACGCATAACGGGGAATTCCGGCGCTGCGCGCGATACACGTCCCGCGACATTGTCTCTTCCAAGAAGCGGCGATTGAACAACCCGGTCAGCGGATCGCGGATAGCCTGTTCGCGCAGTTTCTCCCGGAGTTTCAAGTTGGACAAAGACATCTTTATGACTTCGCCCACCGTTACGGCCAGTTGTTGCTGGCCGATCGCATGCTCATCTTTCAAAGAGTAGGCACCAATGATACACAACCCCCCCAGCGTTTCGCCTTGCATCGTCAAAGGCACGCACAAGGAACCTGTCTGCAGTTGACGGACGAAATGACGGCATTGCAAACCAGCCTGGGGATCTGTGACTTGATGGAGTTGACCTCGCCGCAGCGCCCAACAATCCTCCAATGAAAAGACCGGCTCGACTGGCGCCTCATCGCCCCAGTGCGCCACCGTCTCAAGATACTGATCCCACGCATGCAAGACCGCCAGACAGCCGGCTTGTCCGGAGAATAGTTCTCCCGCCATCAGGGCAACCACCTTGTAAGCCTCCTCCTGTGTAGTGCAGGTATGAATCAGATCATGCATGCGGTTGAGCAACTGCATTTCACTGTCGCGCCGCTGCGATTCAGCGACCAAAACCTTCAGCTGGTCACTGGTCTCCCGCGCGGCAGCCTCTGCACGTTTGCGTGCGGTGATGTCGCGAATGTTGCATTGAACGACGTGATGGCCGTCTTCCGGATAGACGTTGCTGATAAACTCCACTTCGCGGTGCTTTCCCTCTTTGGATTGGAGCGGCAAGTCTTAAAAGCGTGTCGGCTAGCTGTCATATCCGTGAGCAAGCCGATTTCCCAGAGTTCCTTCCCCACTAATTCGTTGCGGGTGTAGCCCAGCAACTCTGTCATGAATGGGTTGACGTCGGTGATTTTTCGCGTGGCGGCATCCAGAATTAGTATCCCATCTTGTGCGGCTTCAAAGAGCCGCCGATAACGAATCTCGGAAGTCCGCACGCTCCCCCGCGCCCCTCTGCGCTTGGCGATTTTGTTGGTCTTGTCGGTCACTTGAGCAGCTCCTTCCTCGAGGCACACTGCTTGGCGAGGTGAAATCAACTTGCTGCCGCAGTATTGATGTGGGTTCTAATTAGTATGCCAAAAATAGAAATCAAATCAACCTGATTTTGATGCAGGCCGCGCCTCTGGTCACGAAGCGGAGTCCCTCGTTGAACCCAAGAAAATTTAATGATACAGCCAGTCACGATGAGTAAATATAGAGTAACCGTCGACACCGGCGGAACTTTTTCCGATTTTGTTTTCTTCAATGAAGAGACGGGTGAATTCACTATCACGAAGGTCCCATCGACGCCCAAGGAACCGTTTCAGGCCGTGCTCAACGGCATCAAAGAACTGGTCGATCAAGGCGCCGCTGCAAGAGATATTTCCTTTTTTTGCCACGGCACGACCGTCGGAACCAATACTCTGCTAGAGGAAAAGGGAGCAAAAATCGGTTTGGTTGTCACTCAAGGCTTCCGGGGAATTTACGAAGTCATGGAGCAGACACGCGGTTACGGCCCGGCGACCTACGATCTCTTCTTCGAAAAGCCGAGGCTTTTGGCGCCGCCTTACTATACCGAAGAGATTCCCGAGCGCGTCGATTTTCGTGGTCAAGCACTGAAGCCCATCGACGTGGAAGCATCGCTGCAAGCGGTGAGAAGCCTTAAAAAGAAAGGCGTCCAGTCAGTCGCCGTCTGCTTTCTTTTCTCGTTTTTGAATCCCGATCATGAGCTAAAAATAAAAGAGATCTTCGCCAAGGAATTTCCCGAAGCGAGCCTCTCGCTCTCCTGCGAGGTGCTGCCGCAGATCCGCGAGTTCTATCGAATGAGCACGACCGTGATCAACGCCTATATCGCTCCCGTGATGGCGAATTACTTGAGCCGGCTCGGAAACCGGCTCAAAGAGATCGGCGTGACGACGCCGAAGCTCTATATCATGCAATCCAACGGTGGGGTTTCGACCTTCGACGGCTCGACCAAAAAGCCGGTCGCCACGGTTCTCTCCGGACCCGCCGGCGGCGTCATCGCCTCCATGGGCACGTGCGAGCGCGTCGGCATCAAGAACATCATTACCTTCGACATGGGCGGCACGAGCTGCGACGTCGCTCTGATTCACCGGGGCAATCCGGTCATCACCACCCAGGGCAAAATCAACCAGCGGCCCATCAGTCTGCCGATGCTCGACATTCACACGGTGAGCGCGGGCGGCGGCACCATCGCGCGGATCGACGCCGTGGGCGCGCTCCAAGTCGGTCCGGACAGCGCCGGGGCCGATCCCGGCCCGGTTTGTTACGACCGCGGCGGCGAGAACATCACGATCACAGACGCCAATGTCGTCACCGGAGTCCTAGATCCGAAGCAGTTCCTCGGCGGCAAAATGAAGCTCGACAAAACCAAGGCCGAACGCACACTCGAAGAGAAGATCGCCAGACCGCTGAGCCTGAGTCTGCTCGAAGCGGCCGACGGCATTCTAAAAGTTATCAACGTCAAGATGGAAGAGGCCATCAAAGCCGTCTCTTCGCAGCGCGGCTACGACATACGTGATTTCACGCTCGTCGCCTTCGGCGGCGGCGGACCGATGCACGCCGGACGAATGGCGCTCGACTTGGGCATTCCCTCGGTACTGGTTCCGCTCACGCCGGGCGTTCATTCAGCGCTGGGTTTGTTGATGTCCGACGTGAAGCACGACTACGTTCGCTCCAAGCTGGTTGGACTGGACGAACTCGATTTGAATGAAATTAATAATCTGTTCGCACAACTGATCGAACGAGCCAAAGCCGATCTGAACGCCGAAGGCTTTCAAGACAGGGAAATCAAGATCGAACCTTTCCTCGATCTACGCTACGCCGGCCAGGGCTATGAACTCACCGTCCCCTGCCTCATGCCGCCGCTCAAGCCGGAGGATTTAAAACTCATGCGCCAGCGGTTCGATACGCAGCACGAGCAGGCTTCCGGCCATAAAGCCGAAACCGAGCCGGTGGAGTTGGTAAGCTTGCGGCTGATTTCCTACGGGCTTGTGCCGCAGGCGAAACTGTCTCCTGCGAAAGCCACCGGCAGAAAAGTCGCAGAAGCAAAAATTGCCGAGCGAAAAATCTATTTCGGCAAAGAGCATGGTACAGTCCTATGCCAAATCTACGTGCGCGAACGGCTGGAACCAGGCCATAAGATTTCCGGTCCCGCGGTTATTGAACAGTTGGACACCACGACGGTCATTCATCCAGAGCAGGACGCGACTGTGGATGATTACAGAAATTTGATTGTGAAGGAGAAAAACTAAACGACTGTTTCGGGTTTCGTGTTTTGGGTCACGCGAGACTCGAGACCCGAGACGCGAAACTATTTGTTATGAGCGTTGATCCCGTAACTCTGCAAGTCATCCAAGCGCGTCTGGCCGGCATCGTCCAGGAGATGCAGAATTCCCTGTTTCGCACCGGCTACTCGACGATTATCCGTGAATCCCAAGATGCCAGCTGCGCGATTTTAAACACCCAAGGGGAAGTCGTCGCGCAACACGTGGTGCTGCCGCTACACATGGGCGCTTTTCCTGCCTGCGCGGCAGGCGTCTTGAAGAACTACACGGTCTCGGAGATTCACGAGGGAGATGCCTTCATAACGAATCACCCCTACCTGGGTGGCAGTCCCCATGCGCCGGACATGGCCGTGCTCAGTCCCATCTTTTATAAAGGCGATTGGGTCGGCTTCGCCGCCAACCTGGCGCACAAAAGTGACATCGGCGGCCCGGTGCCCGGCAGCTGCTGGAGCCAAGCGCGCGAGATCTACCAGGAAGGCTTGCACGTGCCGCCGATTAAATATGTTTCCGCCTATCAAACCAGCAAAGACATCGAAGCGCTCCTAGGATGCAACAGCCGCACGCCGGAGCTCGTGGTCGGCGACCTGCGCGGGCAGGTCGGAGCGGCGCGCCTCGGCGAAAAGCGCTTTCAGGAAATGATGGAGCGCTACGGCAAGGAAACCATCCTCGCTTCTTATGAGCAACTCTTCGCGATGACCGAAGCGAAAGTTCGGAGCGAAATCGCCTCTTGGCCGGACGGGATCGGCGAAGGCGAACGCTTCGTGGACAGCGACGGCATCGATCTCGACAAGCCGGTTCGCATTCAAGTACGGATCGAGAAAAAAGGGAACAGCCTGGTATTCGACTTCACCGGCTGCGCCGACCAGACTAAAGGTCCCG
>VBKE01000157.1:7218-11952 GCA_005879605.1 Deltaproteobacteria bacterium | reverse complement strand
CATCATCTTTACTATGAAAAGGCGAATCGATCGATTGTTCCAATTAGCCTGGGCATTGGGGCGGTATTTGGTTATGTCCTTATTGTGTATCCGGAATATTGGATACTTACTATTCCGATCTTTATTGCCACTCTCATGGTGTTCAATCGACTTAAGCGGAAGCTAATTTGTGAAACCAAGATAGGCGCCTAACAACCGCATGGAGACCGACGCTTGACCGCTGCCTCCCTTCGTTGCCACTCCGGTCGGGCACCGTCAACCGCGGCTCATACGGAGCGTTAGGCGTGCCGAGGTCGAGCCAAACGTGAAACCAGTGAACATGTTTATGCGACTAGGAATCAGTGCTGCCGCGGGAATTGGAGCGGCAGTTGTGGCGGCGCTCATAGTCACGGTCATCGATCTGTACGTCACTGGTCATGGCTACGGTTCCATCACGCGCGAGGTCATTACCTTGGCGCAGGCCGGCGTGCACTTGAGTATCGGCGACTTGGGTATGCTTATAACGGCGATTGCGGTTGCAGTTTCGACTTGGTATCTCGTGGGCAATGGCGCCTAACTCGAGGTCGAACGGACGGGCCGCCAGCGCCGTGCCGTCATTGAGCATAGCGCTGGCCCGCCGTTCACCCAAGACGTTATGTGCTTGCTTTATATGAAAATGACGGGTCATAGCAGCAAATACTTGTTAGCTTATTCCCTTGCTGACCAACTTGACGCAGCAAGAAAATACACCAAAGAAGAGATCGAACAATTTATTGCCAGCAAGGTTGATCCAACAACATATGATGATCCAACGTTGGCTTTAGATCACATCCGCATGGCAATGGTGGACAATCGGTTCTTGATTAGAGACAGCGACGGAAGGCATTACTGGGTCTCTGAATTGTTCGTCAAACCCTTAGACCTGGTAAAAAAGAATTTTGAGAAATTGACTCGGCGTCAGCCCTCTGTCGGCGGAGAAAATCTTTACATTTGCGGGTACTGTGGACAACAATTCAAAGGGATTGGGCTAGCGCGACATTTCGTTCGCCATCACACGTACTCAAGACAGATGGAAAAAATCAAGAGGTATCTGATTGAAGGATAGGAGAAAGAAAGAGTTGTGCGCAAATGACGGCGCACATAACTACCGATTCCAGCGGACGCGCACCCAGCATGCTCGATCAAGGTTCGTGCGCGCCGCTGAATCGGGACGTTAGCTGGCAAATGGCGTGCGCCGTTTTGGTGTATGTATACGGAAATCTTAAAGACATGGATTAGAGGGATCGGAATTGTCGCTGTTTTGGTGGGAGTGTTGGCCTTTCCGGTGCGAATCGGCATTAATCCTGAACGAGACACCAGCTCTTCGTGGAGTATGCATTTGTCCCGATTGGGGTGGGTATTGTGCTGATTGTGATTTCTCTCCTGATTCCCTCGGAAACCCGACATGAACGATAACTTGTGAAACGGCCATCTAACCAACGGCTTGAGACAGATGTCGAAATCGTTCGCCTTGCGGCTCACTTTATTTCGCCACGGCTCAGCCGTGCGTTAGCGCGCGAATCCATATCTCACCAGTGGAGGCGTTATGTCCGAAGACAACGAAACCCGTATCCGAGAATTTATCGACAGGGTTCTCACAGCAGGCGAGATCGACGCAACCGGCGACTATTTCCATGACGATGTCGTTGAGGAGGAGCCGTTGCCCGGACAGGGCCCGGGACTCCACGGGCTCAAAGAAACATTGATTCGCATTCGACATGCTTTTCCGGATTCGAAATGGAGCATCGAAGAACAAATCGCGGAGGACAATAAAGTTCTCACGCGGTTCATCTGGTCAGGCACGCATCAGGGCGAGTTATTAGGTATTCCCCCCACCAACCGAGTTGTCCGGGTTTGGGGCATGGTCATTGATCGGTTCGAAGGCCGGAAGGTCAAGTCCACGCGCATTCTCTTAGATATGTTGGGCATGATGCAGCAACTTGGTGTTATTCCCGCGGCTCCTGCGCCCGGTTCGAATCCGAAGACGCGCTAACAAAAGCGTGGAGCGGACAACGAAACGTTGCCGTGACTGTTCGTATGATTGGTAGAGATGCCGCTCACGCTAAGCGTTAGACAGACAAGGAGACGGATATGACTAAGTTAGAGGTCCGTACGCAGCTCAAGGGTCAAATTCTCACGCGCTCTCAAGCCGGTATTCGAGAGATGGTCCTTGACATCAATGAGCCGGCTGGTGAAGGCCCGTACCTTATCGTCGGGAAGGCGCCCAAAGACCGTTCGTACTTCAGTGGCGTCAACACAGCGCGAGACCGCTTGAACGAAGTCTCTGCTTCGTGGGCGGCAGTCGACGTCGGATATGGCGGGCGGTGGGTCGAAGCCGGGGTCGAGTACCTGTTCAGCTTTGAACTTAAAGACGATGACGATGAGGAGGCCTGATCGTTCCGCCCGTACTGCAGGTAACCATTTTGTTTCGCGCTGCACCGTGTGCACGTCCGGAGGAGCAGGGAATCCGGCTAACCAGCGGCTTGAGACGGATCTTCGGGCCCGCTCGCTGGCCTTGTCCGCTCAGCCTTGAACGTTAGGCAGAACGGAGGTCTGCGTCGCTGGACGCTTACGACGCATAAGAGCGGATTGCAGCTCCAGCTAGAATCAGCACGTGAGCCGTGATCCCTATTTGTCGGAGCCCTGTGATGCCTAACGCGAGCCGCAAGAAACAAAAGGAACGGAAAGAAAGAAACATCATGAGGAAGAGCGGGTCTCAGAAAGGAAAGTCTCCATCTCGGATGATAGACGAGAGGATCAAGGAGCTGGGCGACTGGCGGGGCAAGATGCTCTCCCAGCTCCGCACATTGATCAAGCAAGCCGACCCCGAGGTAGTCGAGGAGTGGAAGTGGAGAGGGGTTCCGGTGTGGTCTCACGACGGATTGATCTGCACCGGCGAAACGTACAAGAACGTCGTGAAGATGACCTTTTCCAAGGGGGCCGCACTTGAGGACCCATCAGGCCTCTTCAACTCCAGCCTCGATGGCAACACCAGGCGTGCCATCGACTTCCACGAGGACGAGAAGATTGACGAGGAGGCGTTGCAGGCTCTGGTTCGCGCCGCCGTGACGCTGAACGCGTCCCGTGCCCGTGGCTGATCGAGCTGAAGGGCGTAAGACGCATAAGAGCGGATTATGGGCGCCGAACTCACTTTCATCGACGCCAAATGCGAGGCTGATCATCCCGCTCCTGAATGTCCCCTCTAAGAGAAGGCGGCTGCGCCAGCACCAATTTGCGCGCTTCATGCGTCCGCAACGGAGCTGCCGCTCGTCGTTTTCGGCCTCCGGCTACGCGCAGATCCGGGGACGTGCGAGAGGCGAGCTCTTTTGGTCGGAGCGCCGTGCGAGACTGGGCCGGAAGAGAGGATGACCACATGAATACGATGACTGAGAGCGAATGGCGGTTGTTCTTGTCGTTCGGCACGCGCACGGCGAAGCTGGCTAGCCGTCGTCCGGACGGGCGCCCGCATGTCGCGCCGATTTGGTTCGTGCTCGAGGCGAACGACCTTGTTTTCACCACGCACAGCGACTCCGTGAAGGGAAAAAACCTTCGTCACGATCCGCGTGTCATGCTGGCTGTAGATGATGAGCAGCCGCCCTTCGCGTTTGTCTTAGTGGAGGGTTCCGCCACCCTGAGCGACCTATCACCGCCGGAGTTACTCCCGTGGACCACTCGGATCGCGATGCGATACATGGGAACGGAGCAGGCCGACGCTTACGGGAAGCGTAACGCCGTGGAGGGAGAGATCTTGGTTCGCGTGCCGCTGTCCAAGGTTACGGCGCGGAAGGGAATCGCGGATTAATAGTGCAAGCTTGTGGCCTAACTCGTCGGCTGGAGCGGACAATCCAACTGCTCTACCAAAGATCGGCGCGACCATTGACGGCCGCTCAGCCGAAACGTTATACGCACTTGAGGAGGTTCCATGGCTAGAGGCATATTTCTGGACCCAGGTCAGGGGACGATTTATTCCGCGCGGGGGAGCAAGATGGCCTTCAAGGCTTTGCATGAGACTACGGGTGGCGCCTTCAGCTTCATGGAGCGGGACCTACCGGTAGGCAACCGTCGGCCCCAGCCTCACACTCATAAGGGCCCGGAAGGCTTTTACGTCTTGGAAGGGTCCATTGAGTTCATCGTCGGAGGAGAAAGCAGAAAAGGAGGCCCCGGATTTTGGGCACTGGCACCAAGCGGCGCGTCGCACACATTCGGCAATGCTGGTGACTCTCCCGCGCGACTACTGATCATTCACTCTCCCGCGGCAGACGCCTACTTCGCCGAGCTAGAAGCGCTCTGGAAGGATTCCATTCCCGCGCCTGAGGAAGAACGAGAACTAATGAAACGACATGGGCTTGAACCTACAGAGACTTGATCTTGAGGTTGGGCGTATAACGAGGCGTTGCAACAAATGGCTCGGTGGCTTCGTTCGCCTCGCCACCGCTGAACGCCGAATCCGTTAGGGGTCGAGGAGACGACACGTGGACGAGTTGCAAATTTCGAAAGTGGCAGCGGTTCTTGCGGACTGGAATCCGCTCGGTTCGAGGGCAGACACCGTTTCTGATCTTGATGGCTATCGCATCGAAGCGATCGACATCATCATGGCTCTCGGAGTCTTTCGGAAATTCGTCGCGCCCGAGAAAACAGTCAGCGATATTCTGAACCAAGCATTCGACCTGTCCCTGAAGCCTATCGACTGTGTGGTGCCTGCGAGGAAGATCCAGC
>VBKE01000157.1:0-7183 GCA_005879605.1 Deltaproteobacteria bacterium | reverse complement strand
TTAACGATGTACGATTCATTTTGTGATAACGGCTCAGCGGCATGGCGTTGAGCCTGTAGAAAAACTAAAAACGTACGAGTGAAGTGGGGTTGCGTGGTATGATAGCGGCAAACAGTGCTCAGGCAGGGAGGCGATGGCACGATACAAGGACTACCCCCAAAATTTCAATACAGAGCTCCCAATAAAAACGGTAGATCGCGCGCATTTTGGTGAAAACCCGCGTCAGGCATACTTCAGTCAGAGCTTCCCAGACTGCATAAAATTTTCTTGCGTTGAACGACCCCCGGGGATAGAATATTCACTATGGCACGAATCACAGTCGAAGATTGTTTGCAAAAGAGTTCTAACCGTTTTGAGCTCGTAATGCTCGCCGCAGTACGAGCACGGCAGCTCTTAAAAGGAGCCAAGCCGCTCATAGAAGCGGATAACCGAGAGGTCGTTACGGCCCTTCGGGAGATCGCCGCGGGCAAGGTACGGCGGGCTACTCCCAAGGCGTGACGCGTCCGATTGTCTCACCTAAATCGAGCCGAATTTCTTGTCAACGTTTCGCGCTCACTCGCCACACCTTTCCACCGCTATCGTCGGCGACGAGCAACGACCCGTCCGGCGCGACGGTCACTCCGACCGGGCGGCCATAGGCGTCGAACGTTTTTTCATTGGCGACAAATCCGGTGAGGATGTCTTCCATCGGACCGGCGGGCTTGCCGTTTTTGAAAGGGACAAAAGAGACTTTATAACCCACCATCGTCGAGCGGTTCCAAGAACCATGCATGCCGATGAAAGCGCCGCCATGATAACGCTGAGGCAAAGCCTTGCCGCGATAAAAAGCCAGCCCCAGCGCGGCGACGTGCGAGCCGACGGCGTAGTCCGGTTTGATCGCCTTGGCGACGAGGTCGGGCCGCTGGCCTTTCTTGCGCGGATCTTCGTTCTGGCCGAAGTACGAGAACGGCCAGCCGTAGAACGTCCCTTCGCGCACGCTCGTCAGATAATCCGGTACCAGGTCATCCCCTAACAGATCCCGCTCATTGACCACCGTCCACAAGACGTTCGTCTCTGGCTCCCAATCCATTCCGACTGGATTGCGGAGCCCGTTGGCAAAAATTCGGGTTCCACTGCCGTCGGGGTTCATCTCGACAATGCCGGCACGCCGTTGATCCTTTTCCCACTGGTTGTCTTCATCGATGTTTGAAGCGGAGCCGATCGCAACATAAATTTTCTTGCCTGCGGCGTCGGCGATGAGATTGCGCGTGTAGTGCCCGCCCGCGGGTAGGTCAAGAATTTTTTCGCCTTTACCGTCGATTTTCGTTTGGCCGCTACGATAGGGATAACGCACCACTCCATTCGTGTTGCCGACGTAGAACCAGTTGCCGACGAGCAGCATACCGTGCGGCATATTCAAGCCTGTGAGAAAAGTTTCACGGAGATCGGGTTTGCCGTCTTTGTTGGTGTCGCGGAATAAAGTGATCCGATTCGCCCTTCGTTCTGGCCGAAGTACGAGAACGGCCAGCCGTAGAACGTCCCTTCGCGCACGCTCGTCAGATAATCCGGTACCAGGTCATCCCCTAACAGATCCCGCTCATTGACCACCGTCCACAAGACGTTCGTCTCTGGCTCCCAATCCATTCCGACTGGATTGCGGAGCCCGTTGGCAAAAATTCGGGTTCCACTGCCGTCGGGGTTCATCTCGACAATGCCGGCACGCCGTTGATCCTTTTCCCACTGGTTGTCTTCATCGATGTTTGAAGCGGAGCCGATCGCAACATAAATTTTCTTGCCTGCGGCGTCGGCGATGAGATTGCGCGTGTAGTGCCCGCCCGCGGGTAGGTCAAGAATTTTTTCGCCTTTACCGTCGATTTTCGTTTGGCCGCTACGATAGGGATAACGCACCACTCCATTCGTGTTGCCGACGTAGAACCAGTTGCCGACGAGCAGCATACCGTGCGGCATATTCAAGCCTGTGAGAAAAGTTTCACGGAGATCGGGTTTGCCGTCTTTGTTGGTGTCGCGGAATAAAGTGATCCGATTGGCCGATTTTTCTGGCCGATCGGGACGGTCAGGCCACTCGCGAGTCGCTTCCACCACGAGTATATCTCCGTTGGGCAGCACGTAAGTCGAACGCGGGTTGTCGAGGTTGTCAGCGAAGAGGCTTACTTCAAAACCCGGCGCGGCCTTCGGCATTCGTCCTTTAGGCCAGCCGATGACTTTGGAAGTATTGCGCGCGGACGGCGTGGCAAAGGGCGCCGGCAATTGAAGCTTATCAATGGGGCCGGTTCCCGCCACGTATTGGCCGGTGGGAGCATCGGTGTGAGGCGTAGTTGCGCATGACAAAATGAACATAGCGATCGTCGCCAGGCTCATAGGAAACAGATGACGAAGGGACATGGTCATTTCCTCCTCATGCTTTGATCATTTACTGACGTAGCCGCTGATTATGGCGACGATGCCTATATAACAATTACCTGTCCGCAAAGAAAGCCTCGAGACGATGGTTGTACCCGCGCCGCGCCCGTTCTAAGATCGGTGCCGGTGGAATCGACTAAGCCGGAGGAGTAGGAATGCACTATCGTGATCTGCGTGGTTGGATCGAAGGTGTTGAATCTTTCGGCGAGCTTAGAGTTGTCGAGGGCGCTGACTGGAATCAGGAAATCGGTGCCGTTGCCGAAGTGGCGGCGCGCTCGGAACGACCTCCGGCGGTTCTCTTTGACCGGATCAAAGATTATCCGGCAGGCCGCTGCGTTCTTACAGGCGTTCACAATCCGACGCTCAAACGGCAGTGTCTGACCAATCATCTTCCTCTCGATTATACACGCGACCAATTCATGGACGCTTGGAAAAAGCGTCTGAACGATCCGCAGCTGATTCCACCTCGCGTCGTTGACTCCGGGCCGATCATGGAAAATGTTTTTGAGGGCAGAGACATTGACGTGCTCTCGTTACCCGTGCCCTTCTGGCATGAAGGAGACGGCGGACGATATATCGGCACCCTCGACGTCACGATCAGCCGTGATCTCGACGAAGGCTGGATCAATCTCGGTTGCTACCGCGTCATGGTCCATGACCGGGATACTTTGGCGCTTTATATCTCGCCCGGCCACCACGGCAACATTCACCGGCAGAAATATTTTGATAAGGGCGCGCCGTTCCCCGTTGCGATCAGCTTCGGCCCGGACCCACTGCTCTGGTTTTTCAGTCAGATGGAGGTTCCACCGGGCGAGTCCGAATACGACTATGCCGGCGGCATTCGCGGCGAACCGTACGAAGTGATTTTAGGCGAGCGTACAAAATTACCCATTCCCGCGTATTCCGAAGTCGCCGTTGAAGGAGAAGTGATTCCCGGAACTGAAATACCCGAAGGACCGTTCGGCGAGTTCACCGGTTACTATGCCGGCGGGCGGAGGACCGAGCCGATCCTCAAGGTCAAGCGGCTCATGTATCGCAACGACCCTATCATCACAGGCGCGCCGCCGTTTCGCCCGGCGCCAGGCGCGGAGAATAATTTAATCCGTGCCGCCTACATCTGGAATTATCTCGACCAAGCCGGCGTGCCGGATGTTCGGGGCGTTGCTTACTATCAAACTCGTTTACTTGTCGTCGTCGCCATCAAACAGCGCTATCCGGGTCACGCCAAGCAAGCCGCAGTGATCGCTTCGCAATGCCGAGCGGCGGCCCTGCTCACCCGGTACGTTGTGGTTGTCGACGATGATATCGATATCTGGGATAGCAACGAACTTCTCTGGGCGTTCTGCACGAGGACCGATCCGATCAAGGACATCGATATCATGCGGCGCTGCTGGAGCAATCCCATCGACACCATCATACGGCCCGGCGAGCGAGGTTTTCAGTCGCGCGGCCTGATCGACGCTTGCCGTCCCTACGAATGGCTAGACGAATTTCCGAAAGTCTCCGGCGCCAGCGCCGAGCTGAAAGAAAGGGTCATCAAGAAATTTGGTGCGAGCCTCGCGGGGAAGCAAAGCTAACAGGGAAAAATGCAAAGAACCAGCGCGGCCGGACCGCAACCCAATCGCAGTATCTCTCACAAAGGCGCAAAGGGCGTCAAGAAGAACCGGTTTTCAAATCCATCGTCGACAAGATTAGGCAGGAGTCTGCATCGCTACTGAAATCCCTGCAGACCGCCTGGTTGATCAATCGATCTTGCGCGAGGCGAAGGGAGAACTGGGAAAGGGTTAGGAAAGCAGACAGGAGACAAGGAGATAAGGACAGAGAGACAAAGACTGGGAGAGACAGGTAGAGGAGTGTTGCGCGACAGGTAGGCGGTTGAGTAGTATTCGGTGGCGTGTAAATTTTTAAAGGGGAGGTCGAATATGAAATCATTATTAACGGTCGTTACGTTGGTTCTTAGTTTGATAGTCATGCAGGCTCTGGCTTTTGCGGATCTACCTGAACCAAAAGCGAAACCAGAGAATCCGAATGTCGCGGCCGGGCGAAAGGCGATTGAAGCCAACGACTTTAAGGCCGCGGTGGGACATTTGACGAAGGCGGTGCAGGATTTGCCCAATGACGCGGATGCTCAGAGTATGCTCGGCTACAGCTATCGGAAGCTAGGCACCTTCGACAAATCGATGGAGCACTATCAGAAGGCCCTGAAGATCGATTCGAGTCATCGGTACGCGCACGAATATTTGGGGGAGCTCTACCTCGACATGAACCAGCCCGCCAACGCCGAAAAGCAACTCCAGGCCTTGAAAAAGGCCTGCCCGTTCTTCGGCAAATGCGAGGAATACGACGACCTGAAGGGGGCCATCGAGAAATATAAGACGAAGAAGTAGTCACATACGATCTACCCTCACCCTTGCCCGCGAGCGGGCGAGGGGATCCGGATTATCAACCCGGTCGGCGGGAGGCTTGCCATGGCTGAAATAATCAAGGCAACAATAGGATTCGTTAGCGGCGGCACCAGCTCTATGCCGCATTACAACAGCTTTCTGCCTTTGGTCCCGAGCGCGATCAAAGTGGATTTCGTGGGCTTGGAGCTCTACCGCGAATCGCTCTATCAAATCGCCGACAAAAAAGAAATCATCGTCCAACGGGTCAAAGAGTTCGTAGCCGATCGACAATGGGATGGAGTCATCGTGACCGCCGCGCCGACGGAGGTTCTTAATCCCGGCCTTTTTGACGCTCTCCAAGCGGCGCTGACCGTTCCTTTTACGACGGCCTTGCATGCCTGCGTTGCCGCACTCAGAGTCTACTCGGCGAAGCGCGTGCTTTTGCTGACACCATTCGATCAGGGTCTGAACGACCTGATCTGCCAGCACTTAAAGAAACTCGGCATTTCAGCTGTTGCACCCCATCCTTTTTCCGAGCTGGGCGTGCCGAAGCGTATGAGTCCCGACGAAGTATTTGAGCTGACAAAGCAAAACCTGAATGCGGTAGATCCGGTGGATGCGGTTTACTTTCAGGGTGCGGTGCTCGACCCGATCAAGGTTTTGGAGCGAATAGAAACGTATCTCGGCATGACCGTGGTCGCCAGTAACCCGGCTATGCTTTGGTATGTGCTCTCCAAGCTGGGAATGTCTTACCCCATGAGCGGCTACGGCAGATTGATGAAAGAGTGGCCAAAGCTGAGCGAGCTCATTTCATAGGAACGGCTTCGGTAGTTGTTGGCCGCGGCGCAAAAAAAATCGCGCTCTTCTGTGAGCCGCGAGGCAACTGTGAAATCGAAGCGCGCTCTTGTTTCACGATTCGTGCGCGTCATGACCGAGTCGATCTATATTTACAAAACGGAGAAAGCGTGGAGCAAGACACTCATTGCAAAGTATTTTGCGAATGGATGATCCCGAGAGCCTGGAACGAACTTAATTGCGCGCCCTTGATCGGGCCGTCCGGAGTGTAGTAGGCACCATCGAGGGGATGAGTTGGAGTTGGGATGCTGATAAGTTCCGTGCGTATGTGGGTTCCCTTTTTGCGCTTTTTAAGCCAATGTATCTCTGAGACGGGCGCGAATTCAAAGAGTAAGATGATGTAGAGAGTGGAACTCAAACGAAATTGCGACCAATTGCTCCTTAAGCGCATCTAAGCAAGCAACCGAAACCTAGCGGTGCGTCTGCGCCCCGAAGACATAAATTAGCGCGTATCAATAGTGTCAATCGTGAACTCGATCGCCGGTAATGAACCCGCTTCACACGGAAGCTCGGGTCATATCTGCACGGTTACCAGGGAAGAAATCCTCGCCCACCTTCGTGATCCATCTCTCGGTCTAGTGAACGTCATGCCGAGAGAAGTCTTCGAAGCCGGTCATATTCCTCGTTCCATCAACCTGCCAGTTGCGGAAATGGAGAGCAAAGCGCGGCAGGTTTTTCCGGATTCAACACGGGAACTCGTCATTTATTGCGCGGGTCCTACTTGACCTTTAGGCAAGCAGGCGGTCGGCTTGCTGGAAAGGATGGGCTACGCGAATCTCCATTATTACGTCGGCGGCATGGCGGACTGGGTTGAGAACGGCGGGTCGGTGGAAACCGCCGTGCCACCGAGGGTTGCAAGACTCCCTGAGCGAGATCTTCGCTCCACATCGGCGCGTTCTGTTTCCTGGTCAAACTGGCTCGATATATTGGCCAGCTGGTCCCTGGAACAATTGGTTGGTTTTTGGCTCGCGATTATCGTTGTTTTCGGATTCATCTACTGGGTTGCGGGCATCGGAATGGGTTGGGGACTTCAGGCCGGTAACACCGAGATAAGACCGGACCTCAACGGGCTTGGGACGGCGATTTATTTCAGCTTCGTTACCGCTCTTTCCATCGGCTATGGAGATATCATTCCCGTCGGTCCGCTGAGAATTTTAGCCGTTACGGAAGGGATTGCCGGTTTGCTGATTTTCGGCTGTGTCATCTCGAAGTTGGTCTCGCGACGTCAGGAGGAATTAGTCGAGGAGATTCACCGCACGACGTTCGAAGACCGGTTGGATCGCGTGCGGACTAATCTGCATTTGGTGTTTGCCGATGTCGAGGCCATGGATCAGATCAACCGGCAACACTCGGCGCTGTCCGACCAGGTGCTGAGACGATTCGAAAGCAGCGTGCGCGTTTTCACCGGCGAGCTAAAAACGATTCACGATCTGTTGTATCGAAGCCAGCTCTTACCCGAGGAAGACGCGCTGGAATCCCTGCTCGCGAATCTAGCGCTCTGTCTCGAATCTCTGACCGATCTCTTGAATAGTCAGCCCAAGAGA
>VBKE01000303.1 GCA_005879605.1 Deltaproteobacteria bacterium | reverse complement strand
ACAAGCAGAAGTCCGATTTCCCGCTTTTTTACAATCCATGGGTGGCGCGGCAGTACGTCGCGGATTCTCTCGGCATGGGAGACATCAAATCGCCGATGGAGGTCAGCCTGGAGGTTGCGCGGCGTGAACTCAAGCACGGAAAGGTCGAAGTCATTCCGCCGGAAAGAGCCCCGGTCAAAGAGGTTGTCCTCACGGGGGACAAAGCGGATTTGAGAATGCTTCCGATTCCCATGCACCAAAAGGATGATGCCGGTCCCTATTTGACCATGACATGCGCGATGAAAGGGCTGCACGCCGATTTCTACGATATCACTTTCACCAAGAATAAATATTACGAGCCGCGTCGGATGAGCTTCTCCGCTCACAAGCATCACCATCTCGAGGCTATGACCTGCGAATACGAAGCCGAAAACAAACGAGCTCCGGTGATCGTCATCCTGGGCCACCACCCGGCGTTTTATCTTTCTACTTGTTGCATGACTCCGTTCGGCAACAACGATTACTTGACTGCTTCGTCATTTTTAGATGAGCCTTTACGGGTGACACCATCCACGACCTGGGGAGATAAATTCCTCGTCCCTGCCGACGCCGAAGTCATCATCGAAGGCGAGATTCCGCCTCATGTTCGAGACAAGCAAAACCCCTTCGGTGAAATCCTTGGCTACTATCAAGTGGAAATGGAAGTGCCGGTCATCGAAGTTACGGCTATCACGTTTCGCCGCGGCGGTATCGTCGAAGATTTCTGGCCTGGTCACATGGACCATTGGAACCTGGGAAGTATTCCCAAGGAAGGAAGCGTCTACAACGTCATCAAGAAAAATGTTCCCGGCATCAGGGCCATCCACCTTCCGCCTTCAGGATGCGGCCGTTGCATCTGTTACATCTCGATCAAAAAAGAATTTGAAAACGAGCCGAACAAGGCCGGCATGCAGGCGTTCGTAGAGATGCCCAATCTGAAACTTGCCGTCATCGTCGACGACGACGTCGACGTCTTCAACGAGCGCGAAGTCATGTGGGCGGTAGCCACCAGGGTCCACTGGGACAAAGATATCGAGGTTATCCGCGAAGTGCAGAGCTTCCGCGGCTGGCTCGGCGATTCGGTGGCCATCATCGACGCGACGATTCCGTTGCAAGGTGGCTGGCCCAAGCGCAACGAGATTCAGCCGGAGGCCTTCGAACGAGTGGCAAAATTTTTCAAGTAATTCAAGAACAGCACCGTGGCCGACAAGATCAAATTCTTTTACAAAGCGACGTGAACGACGTGCCGCAAAGCAAGAAGTTTCTTGCAATCAAAGAAAGCTGATTTCGAAGAGAGAGAATACGGGAAAAACCCGCTGACAGAAACAGAGCTAAAGGACATCATAGGAGCTGAACCGATTCAAAACTTCCTGAATACCCGCACGCCGCTCTATCGAGAAAAGAACATGAAACAGAAGCCGCCTTCGAAGGATGAGGCGATCAAAATGATGCTCAAGGATCAGAATCTTTTGAAGCGGCCAGTGTTCACTAAAGGCAAAAAAAGATCACCGGTTTCAACCAAGCGGAAGTGAAAGAGCTGCTTTGAAAAAATGTCTACCAGCCGCGATTGCAGGTAGGTTCACACCTACCTGCCGCAAATAAAATCAAAAGGTTAGAACATGACTGAAGAATCGCTTTCTGGCCTGACTCTGTTTAACAGAGGCAAGGTGCGCGACATATACGATTTGGGCGACCAGCTGTTGCTGGTTGCGAGCGATCGGATCTCTGCCTTCGACGTCATCCTCCCGACCTTGATACCTGAAAAAGGCAAGATCCTTACCGCTCTTTCAGTCTACTGGTTTGACGTGATGAAGGACATTGTTCCGCATCACCTGATCACGACAAATGTCGATGAATTTCCTGCCGCTTGCCAACCTCACAGAGCCAAGCTGGAAGGCCGTACCATGCTGGTTAAGAAAAGTACACCCGCTCCGGTGGAGTGCATCGTGCGCGGCTTTATCAGCGGATCCGGATGGAAGGAATATCAGCAAACCGGAGCGGTCTGCGGCATTCCACTGCCGCGGGGTTTGATGGAAGCATCAAGGTTAGACCAACCGATCTTCACACCGTCAACCAAGGCGCCCGTGGGCCAGCACGACATCAACATCACTTTTGATCAAATGGTCAAAAAGATTGGCAAGAAAAAGGCTGAAAAGATACGCGACGTGACTGTTGCGATCTATAGCCGCGCCCGTGAAATGGCCGAGAAGAAGGGAATTATCATCGCCGACACCAAGCTCGAATTCGGCATCGAAGGCGACGACATCATTTTGATCGATGAGCTCCTTACGCCGGATTCGTCCCGCTTTTGGCCCGTGGACGGCTACAGACCCGGCAAAACACCGGATAGCTACGATAAGCAGTACGTGCGGGATTACCTCTTGAACCTTCCGTGGGACATGAAAACACCGCCGCCCGTGCTTCCGCCTGAAGTGGTAAAAAAGACTCAGGAGAAATATACAGAGGCGCTGAGAAGGCTGACTTCCAGTTAGCCCCTATTATTCCTTGCCGGACATGTTCCCCTTCACCAAACATTCATCAAGTGACGTGATGCTCATGCGTAGCAAAGCCGCGAGCGACTCTAGCTATGGGTGCCAACGGGCTAGGTAAATGGTGGCCGCGGGAGTCCAGGGCTCCGGCATACACGAGCGTCAAAATTATCTGTAGACCCGAGGTGGTGTCGCCGGTCTTGTCATTCGACGCTCGTTGTTGAAGCAGTCGCAGTCCGCGAGCTGAGCTGGCTTTAGGACCGAGTTCCTATGAAACCGGTGTCCTTCGCGGCATTGGTAGTGGAGCCATCTAGAACCGTCCGGCTTAGTAATAATCATATCTTTCGGACTTGCTACCTTGCCGCATTTTTCACAGCTCATCAGTTCATGCATGGTTAACTCCTTCTAGTCCGTTTGCACGGTGGTTGGAGTAGAACGGGAACCGCCTACTTAGACTCTAATGGAATGGGATGTCGGACGAATGGTGGGGCAAACTCCTAAACCTAACTTTGACGTTTACCGTTAGTGATTGCTGTCTAATATTGGACAACTTTCAAAAAATAAACGTAGTCAAAAACCCCTTTCATTAACCGGTTTGCCCCTCCGAATCGCCGAACTGTGACCGTCACGGCGATCGTTCAAATCGCCATTTTGTGGTAGGTGTCAAGCTCATTGTTCGGAGCATAATGGCTCTCTTTCTGAACCAAGATCGCCTTAAACCATCCCCTGAAATAGATGCCCCATGGTGGCGTCGGTTAAGCGTTTGAGTGTACACGCCAAAACTCTAAAGGTCAGCAACAGTCAGGCAAGGGATATGTAAACAATCTCTGCCAGACGTTCTAGCTTCTCGCGGAAATTGGAATTATCTCGCATCTTCTCCCCACCCGGGCCTACAAGCGAACTGATCGTCGCTACAGGGCATCCTTTAGGAAAAGAAAAACGGCCCTGGCTCGGTCATACGAGCGAGGGCCGTTCAAACAAAGATACGCTCGACTTATTCTTTGGGCGCAGCCCTAAAGGCCGGCCAATCAGACGCTTCACTATCGGAAGACGCAACCTCGTGGTAAATCTTTGATCCCCTCTTCTTAAATTCCTCTGCCTTTTCCTCCATGCCGGCGACCAGCGCATCCTGCTCAGCGATACCCTTTTGCGCGGCGTAGTCGCGAACATCTTGAGTAATCTTCATCGAGCAGAAATGCGGACCGCACATAGAGCAAAAGTGGGCGAGCTTCGCGCCCTCCGCCGGTAACGTTTCGTCGTGAAATTCACGAGCGGTGTCGGGATCCAGGCTGAGATTGAACTGATCTTCCCAACGGAACTCGAACCGCGCCTGGCTTAACGCATCATCGCGCAGCTGGGCTCCCGGATGGCCCTTGGCCAAATCAGCAGCATGGGCGGCGATCTTGTATGCGATCACGCCGTCCTTCACATCCTTTTTATCCGGCAAGCCAAGGTGTTCTTTGGGCGTCACGTAGCAAAGCATGGCCGTGCCATACCAGCCGATCATGGCGGCGCCGATGGCGCTGGTGATGTGATCGTAGCCCGGTGCGATATCGGTCGTCAGCGGGCCGAGAGTATAAAACGGCGCTTCGTGGCAGAGCTCCAGCTGCTTGGTCATGTTTTCATGGATCAGGTGCATCGGCACGTGACCCGGTCCCTCGATCATGACCTGCACGTCATGTTTCCACGCGATCTTGGTAAGCTCGCCCAGGGCCTCCAGCTCACCGAACTGCGCCTCGTCATTGGCGTCGGCAATGCTTCCCGGCCGCAGCCCGTCACCCAGGGAGAAAGAAACGTCATACGCTTTCATGATTTCACAGATCTCTTCGAAATGGGTATAGAGAAAGTTCTCCTTATGATGGGCGAGACACCACTTCGCCAGGATCGAACCACCGCGTGAAACGATGCCGGTGACTCGATTTGCCGTCAGAGGAACGTAACGCAGCAGAACCCCGGCGTGAATCGTGAAGTAGTCTACCCCCTGCTCTGCCTGCTCGATCAGCGTATCCCGATAAATCTCCCACGTGAGCTCTTCGGCCTTGCCGCCGACCTTTTCAAGCGCCTGATAAATCGGCACGGTGCCAATCGGCACCGGAGAGTTGCGCAAGATCCATTCTCGGGTCTCATGGATGTCATCGCCGGTGGAAAGGTCCATGACGGTATCCGCGCCCCAGCGCGTCGCCCAGATCATTTTTTCTACTTCTTCTTCGACCGACGAGGCAACGGCGGAATTGCCAATGTTGGCATTGATTTTCACCAGGAAGTTTCGGCCGATGATCATCGGCTCGCTCTCCGGATGGTTCACGTTCGCTGGAATGATCGCCCGCCCGCGGGCGACTTCGTCGCGCACGAACTCGGGAGTTACGAATTTGGGAATCGCCGCGCCGAAGCTGTTTCCCGTGGCGGTTCGCGGGTTGCCGTTCGCGCCGTTTTCAAGCGCCTTTTGCCGGCCGAGATTTTCTCGAATCGCAATATATTCCATCTCCGGGGTAACGATGCCTTTCTTGGCATAGTACATCTGGGTCACGTTCCGACCGGGCCGCGCCCGCAGAATCGGCCGTCGGGAAGCTTCAGGAAAGCGCTCCGTTTGAGAGCCATCCTTTGACACGTTTTTCCCGTTAGCATTCGAATGGCCGCCACCTGCGATCTCTTCCACATCGCTGCGCGCCGTGATCCAATTCAGACGCAGCGGCCTCAAGCCTTTCCGAATATCAGTCTCCACATTTGGATCGGTGTACGGTCCCGACGTATCGTAGACCACAACGGGAGGATTCGCGTGGCCGTTGCCCGGGTGGCCTGCTCGGGTGGCGGACACGACGATCGCTCTCATCGGGACGCTGACATCCGGCCGTTGATGACTATGAACGTACATTTTATGCGAAGCTGGCAGGGGCTGAGTCGTGATTCCGTTTTTCCCTGAGCTATTTTGGTTTTGGGAATTTGCCATGGTAATCCCTCCTTGGGATCCGGGTTATCGCTGGCTTGCAGACCCTCAGACGTGCCGGTACGGTTTTACGTATTCTTCGTAGAGCCCTTCTTTTCCCTTTTCTGCCAATTCCTTTGAGCGCTGCATCAATACTTCTTTGGTTTCGACAAAATCTTTGCGACTAAAGCCTAAATTGCCTGGGTGGGTTCCTGAGTCCATGCGAATCGCATCACAAGGACAGGCTTCGACGCAGAAGCCGCAATAGATACAGCGAAGCGTGTCGATCTCGTAACGAATCGGGAATTTTTCGACCGGATTATCGGGATACTCGCCGGCTTCGATATAAATACATTCCGCCGGGCAGGCTGTAGCGCAAAGAAAACATGCCGTGCATTGAACCGCGCCGTCCTCTTTTAAGGTCAAGCGATGTCGCCCGCGGAAAGTATCCGGATAGGGCGCTCTTTCGTCGGGGTACTGGACCGTAACCGCCGCTTGAAGCCGCTTTGCCAAGCCAACCTTATGGAGCGTGTGAACGAACAGATTTCTCCAGAAGCGGTAGCCGGTGACCATCAGCCCGAGAATAATCTCGGGAAAGTAGAGTCGCTGCCAAAAACTCATCTTTTCGATTCGTTTCATCCGGTCATTCCTAGGTTGGGGACGCGGGCCGTCGCGTGACAGTACGGCAATTTAGCCTTTCGGCTCTACTGCCTCAAGCTAGATCAAAGTTAACTTATAGATTATTGCCGGGTGATGTCAAGGAATCATGCCAAGCGGCAAGCGGTCAGTGTGCCGGCTATTCGGAGTCATACTGGAGAAGCGAGAATACCCCATGAGGCTTGAGTTTTTCCCTCCCCTTTAGAAACGAAAGCTCGATCACAAAGGCGCACTCCACAACGGTGCCGCCGAGCTTGGAAACCAATTTGGCCGTCGCTGCCGCCGTCCCGCCAGTGGCGATCAGATCATCCGCGATAATGACCCGCGCATTTGCCGGCATCGCGTCCACATGAATCTCAAGGGCATCGGTTCCGTACTCCAATTCATAGATGGCCTTATGGGTTTCATAAGGCAGTTTACCCGGCTTGCGAACGATGCAAAATCCGGCGCCGAGTTTGTAGGCCAACGCCGAGCCAATAATGAAACCGCGGGATTCGATACCCAAGACCGCATCGATCTTTTGGGAGCGATAACGATCGGCCAGCATGTCAATCGTTCGGCCGAACAAGTGCCCATCGCTCAGAAGAGGAGTAATATCTTTGAAAACTATGCCGGGCTTGGGGAAATTGGGAATGTCTCGAATGGCACGCCGGATAAGTGCAATGTCGTTGTTCATGAACGTGAGCTAACATAAGTAAATACAACCGGCAAGCATGAAGCGCGCTATGAGCATCGCCGCTTCCGTATCATGATGAACCTGCCCTTTTCCATCGAATGCGGGTGTCAAATTAGACAATCCGAAATTTGAAATCTGACATTTCTCGCCGCCGCGAGCACTAACCCCAGACCTGACGGCTGGTTTCGACCACGACGTCGAGTTTTCGCCTCTGATCGTCTTCGCCGATGAGATTGCCAACAACGTCCGATGAAAAACCACATTGCGGACTGATCGCCAATTGTTCCAGCGGCACGTATCTGCTGGCTTCGTCGATTCGCCGCTTGAGATCGTCGATCTTTTCAAGCTGCGGCACCTTGGTGCTCACCAGGCCCAAGACCACAATTTTCCCTCTAGGCAAAAAACGCAGAGGCTCAAAACCGCCGGCGCGCGGAGAGTCGTATTCAAATAAGAAGCGGTCGTGCTTCAATTCATTCAACAGCCGTTCCGCAATGTCGTCGTAAGTCCCTTCGCGGTGCCACATACTCCGCTGATTGCCGCGACAGAGATGAATCCCGAAGGTAACGTCGTCAAAGCCATCCAAAACTTGGTTATCGGCTCTTAATGAGCGGTGAAAATTCTCCTGGGGGTCTTCTCCCCGGTCGCGCATGGCTTGCAGCGACGGTGGATCGACGTAAGCGGTATACCCCGGCGCGTCGATTTGAACGTAGCGGCAACCGGCTTCCGACAGCCCGCGAATGATCTCGCGTTGAATTGCGACGACATCCGCCATGAAGGCATCCATTGTCGGATAAACGTTTTTGGAATTCTGCGAGTCGAATCTCTGAGAGATTCGGTCCGGCCCGATCAGGGTCACCTTGGCCGGCTTCCGCGCCATCTGACTGACAAAACGATATTCTTCGAGCGGCACATTCCGCTTCAACCGCAATTTTTCCACCACCGGGCGACGCTGCGACACTGCAGTTCCCTTACTTTCCCCGTGGTCGGGAATTTCCCAACGCTGCAACGGGTTGCTTCCTTCCACCCGTTGCTCATAGAACTTTAGAGTCGCTTTGGCTGCGTCATAACCAGAGACCGACTCGCCAAAGCTATCCTGAAAGTTCAGCCGGCGATATTCGCCATCGGTAAGCACCGCCAGGCCGATTTCTTCCTGCATTCGAATCGCCTGAACGATTGCCTGGTCTTCGACCTGTCGAAACTGCGCAAGGGTCATCTTTCCCTCGTCATAGCGCATCCGCGCTTCTTTCAATGAAATCGGGCGCAATAAACTACCGACGACATCGTTTCTTATTTCGGCAAGATTTTTCATACGCGAACTTCTAGCCTTTCGGCGTCACCTTATCGGATGCCGGCATGCAGCACAACGGCGGCAAATAACGGAGCGGGTCCTGAGCTGCATTATTCTTCCGAATTTCAAAGTGGAGGTGAGGTCCGGTTACTCTTCCAGTGTTCCCCACCCTGGCGATGACTTCGCCTCGGGAAACCGCCTGCCCCTCGCGCACTAAGTTGGCTTCATTATGCGCATAAACCGAAATAAAGCCTCCGGTGTGGCGAACGATGATGATATTTCCATATCCCCGCAACTGATCGCTATAAATGACCTCTCCTTTTTCAATAGCCCGAATCGGAGTTCCTTCCGGCGCGCCAATGTCAATTCCATCATGCGAGCTGATACCGCGCGGTCCGAAACCCGAGTTGATCGTTCCGTTCACGGGCCAGATGAATCCATCGACCGATGAATCCGGCACTTCAGGCATGCTGGGAGTAGCAGGAGAAGGTTCTACCGGCGTGATGGTCTCAACCGGAAGCTGTCGCGTCGCACCGGGAATGAAAATCCTTTGGCCAACGTGGATCTGACTGACATCTTTGATGCGGTTGACGCGAGCCAACTCTTCATAGGCGACATCGTAAGCTTTGCCGATGCGAAATAGATTGTCGCCGGGTCTAACCACGTGATAGATCCCTTGCGGTCGCTGTGGCGTGGGAGGAGCTAAGATCCGTGGAGCGCAGGCAGTCAAAACACAAAGGCATAGAAGAGCGGAATGAAGAATAAACGGGTTTCTAAATTCTAGTTTCTGGTTTCTGGCTAACTTAAAGCTAGAAACTCGAAACTCGAAACTGTTTTTAATCGCGCCAACCGTACTTCCCCCAGAGCTTTACAAAACGACACTCCCCGAGTTGCTCCTCTTCAAGCCCCGACTCGGCGCGCCTAACGCGAACCAATACCTGTGACTTTTCATCCCCAACCGGAATAACCAGCCGCCCACCAAGCGAGAGTTGATCAAGCAGAGGCTTCGGCAATTCCGGCGCTCCCGCCGTGACAATGATGGCGTCATAGGGCGCGTGCTCCGACCAACCCACGGTTCCGTCGCCGACGTGAAGCGCGATGTTGTGATATTGAAGCTGATCCAAGAGCGTTCTTGCCTTTCGGGACAAGGCACGAATTTTTTCGACGGAAAAAACATTGAAGCAAAGTTCCGCGAGCAAAGCCGTCTGGTACCCCGACCCGGTGCCGATCTCGAGTACTTTCTCTTCCCCTTTGAGCTCGAGCGCTTCCGTCATACGCGCGACTATAAACGGCTGGGAGAGAGTCTGCTTCTCGCCGATGGGGAGAGCGCTATCATCGTAGGCACGATTGACCAAGCCGGCATCTATGAACAGATGCCTGGGAATCTTGCGCAGGGCTTGGATAACTCGCGAATTGTTGACGCCGCGCGCAATGATTTGCTCCTGAACCATTCTCTCTCGGGTCCAGGTAAAGTCTGGTGGAATCGGATCGGGGAGTTTCACTTCGACAGAGGAAAGGATGGTCGGGGCAATCGGATTTGACCCGGTGACCACGCACCCCAGGAATTTCAAGGTATTTTCAATCTTCTTTGAAAAACGGCAAGTATCCAATTCTCCAAGATTCTGTTGCCGTGATGTCGGACGGTTTGACGTACCATTTCCGAAAAAAATAGGGAAAAGCCCTCAGTACTCTTCACCAGATTAGGCTCTTTTATTCTTACAGGAGGATCAAATTTAACGAAATTTATCATAGGCTGGATCAGTTTTCTATAAACATTACCCCGCTCACGATGGGACAAAGCCGGTTATCGGAATTCCGCGCGCCCGTGGACAAAAATTGACGTGTGCTATTGTCGCGTATAAGTATCTCCCGTAATTAGACGAGCCGCGCGATTGCGCCGGAAATAGTACCAAGCCCATTGGACCAAGACTAAGATCTTATTTTCAAATTCGATCAAGTTAACAATGTGAACAAAGAGCCACGCTAACCACGCGCCAAACCCGGCGAGTTGAACTCTTCCTATGTAAGCGACGGCCGATCCGCGGCCGACTATCGCCATATTGCCACGGTCTTTGTAACGGAAAGGGGCGGTCGTCTTTCCGTCCAATCTATTGCGCAACAGTCTTGCTACGTACTCACCTTCCTGCATGGCTACAGGCGCTAATCCCGGGAGGGGTTGTCCTGTCGGTTGCCGATAATTAGCCAAATCACCGATCACAAAAATCTCGGGATGGTTTAGGAGACTCAAATCCGGCTCGACCAGGACTCTACCGCTACGGTCCAGTTTGGCACCGGTCTTCTCGGACAATATTTCCCCTAAAAATGAGGCTCGGACGCCGGCAGCCCATAAAACAGTATGGCATGGGATGCGTTCGACGCTCTTGCCGCGTTTTGTGATCACGGCGTCATGTTCTATGGCCGTCACAATCGTGTTAGCTCGAACTGAAACGCCGACTCGACTCAAAAACTTTTCCGCTTTTTTTGAAAGCTCGGCCGGATAGGTCGTCAGCGTCCGATCCGCGGCTTCGATCAGTAAGATTCGTGCATCGGCGGGATCGATGCTCCGAAAATCATTAATCAGAGTGTCCCTTGCGATCTCTCCCAGGGCTCCCGCCAATTCGACTCCCGTAGGTCCCCCACCAACAATTATAAAGGTCAAAAGTGCGCGCACTCGCATCGGATCCGCTTCACGTTCCGCTGCCTCGAAGGCTAAGAAGATACGCCGTCGCATCTCCGTAGCGTCTTCAATGGTTTTAAGTCCCGGCGCCAAGGCTTCCCAATGGTCGTTACCAAAATAATGATGCCGGGAGCCGGTGGCGACAATCAGAGTATCGTAATCAACTCTGCCGTTAGCGAGCATGACCTGCCGTTTGTTGACATCGATATCTATCGCCTCGCCTAAGAGAACGCGCGCATTTTTCTGCCGTTTTAATACAGCCCTCAGTGTTGAAGCGATGTTCGCGGGCGAGAGCCAGCCGGTTGCAACCTGGTAGAGAAGGGGTTGGAAAAGATGAAAATTGCGGCGATCGATCAACGTCACTTCAAGTGCGGCGTTTTTTAGCGATTGAGCTGCATACAGGCCCCCGAACCCCCCGCCAATGATGACCAGGCGATGTTCCATGGAAACGTTTTATTATATCTATGCGCTTCAATCGATCTTGACTTATGGGACGGCGTGGCGATGTGATTTTCTCCAACCCTAACCTGACCTTTTACCCCTTGGATAAAAAACCTGCGGTACGTCTTTGGCAGCTGTATTGATTAGGTCTTCTATGATCTGGGACTCGGCGGGTTTTCTTCCCCGCTTATCCAAAGACTTTAGCCTGAGCTTCTCCAGGTTCTCCTTTGCTGTCGGACTTAGATATAAGCTCATCTTAACTCGTCTTCGACCGCGTCCGGCAACCTTGCGCTTTGGTGAAGAAGCCGGAATGACAGCGCGCTTGTCCTTGAAATCAGAACTCATGTATCGCACCGTGTCTTCTTTTTCGTACAACATTACCTTTCCGAATTCATCCCACTGCCGATCACTAGTCGTTGCGTGCCATTCACCGGGCATCGTGCAAAAGCCACACCAAAGACGCGGGAGGACCATTGAGTGCAAACGAAGCTTTGCTAGAATTTAAACGTGACTGCAAAAGATATTCTGCAGCAAGGCCGAAACTGCTGGAAAAAGGTCCGGTCAGGGCGTGTCAAGTTTCTGATCGATGGCGCGTCTTATTTTTCCGCGCTTGCCGAAGCTCTGGAGCATGCTCGTGAGTCCATACTTATTCTGGGGTGGGACTTTGACAGCCGTATTTGTCTGCGACCAGAAGCGAACGGTTCAGCGCCGGCTTCCAACGACCTGGGGACGCTCCTGAACACGCTCGTAGCGAAGCGGCGAAAGCTGCATGCTTATATTCTGATCTGGGACTATTCCATGATTTTCGCGTTAGAACGTGAGCCCACACCTTTTTTTGACCGCGCCTGGCGCAAAAGTTCACGCATCCATTTCCAACTGGACGGAAATCATCCCATCGGAGCCTCTCACCACGCAAAGATCGTAGTGATTGATGATGCCGTCGCATTCGTCGGCGGCCTCGATCTGGCAAAAGGGCGATGGGACACCCCGGAACATCGGCCGGAAGACCCGAGACGCGTAGATTTCAATAAAGCCTATATGCCACCGCATCACGACGTCCAGGTCGCAGTCGATGGCGAAACCGCCGCGGCTCTGGGAGAGCTAGTGAGACATCGATGGTGGCGTGCTACCGGCGAACGGCTAAGCGCTTTTAAAAGTTCCGAAGATCCTTGGCCGTCTAACTTGATCCCGGACCTCACACAAATAGATGTCGGGATTGCGCGCACCGTGCCGGCTTATATGGATACCCGGGAGATCCGGGAGGTAGAAACGCTCATTAGAGAAGCCATCTCGGCGGCGCAACGTTTAATCTACATCGAAAATCAATACCTCAGTTCCGCTGCCGTGATGGAGGCTCTCGTCAATCGCTTGCGCGAAGCGGACGGCCCCGAAATCGTTCTCGTCATATCGCGGGAGAGCTACGGCTGGCTGGAAAGCGCCACCATGGATGTCCTCCGCGCGCGTCTGTTGAAACGCTTGCGCGACGCGGACGAGTACCATCGGCTGCGCGTCTATTGTCCAGTCATCGATGGTTTGGCTCAGGGCTGCATCTCAGTCCATTCGAAGCTTCTGATTGTGGATGACCGGCTGGTCCGCATCGGCTCTGCCAATCTCTGCAACCGCTCCATGGGACTCGATACCGAATGCGATTTGGCTTTCGACACGGATGGCCGCAACGAAATGGAACAAAGGATTGCGCTGTTTCGAAATGCCCTGATCGCCGAGCATCTCGGAGTACAGCCGGAGCAGGTAAGCCGAACGTTGTCAGGCACGAATTCGTTGATCAAGACCATTGATGCTTTGCGGGGGAACAGCGCGCGCACTCTGGAACTTCTCGACGGATCCGTTTCGGAATGGTTGGATCAGATGATTCCCGAATCCGCCATCGTGGATCCGGAATCCCCCATCGCCGCGGAGAAACTCGTCGACGAACTGGTTGCTCCCGAGGAACGGGGTTCGACCAGCGGAGCGTTGTTTCGGGGGGTCATGATCTTGGTTCTTTTATTTGGTCTTGCCGCGGCCTGGCGCTGGACCAGCCTGGGGCACTGGGTGAACGTTCAAACTATCGCAAGTTGGGAAACTTCCCTCCAACAGAGCGCCGCGGCGCCTCTATTCGTTATCGGCGCTTATCTGCTCGGCGGTTTGGTCGTGTTTCCCGTCACGCTCTTGATAGTCGCTACGGCATTTGCTTTCGGGCCGTGGACGGCAGTTATCTATTCGTTGCTCGGCTGTGTGACCAGCGCAATGTTGGTATATGCAATTGGCTATCTACTCGGGCGTGACACGGTCGCGCGCTTGACCGGACCGAGATTGCGTCGCCTCAATCGCCTGATCGGGCGACACGGTATCCTCGCGATCGTAGTGATTCGCATGCTTCCTGTCGCGCCTTATTCCGTGGTGAATTTGGCCGCCGGAGCGGCGCGTGTTCCTTTTCGTGATTTCGTCTTGGGATCCGTGATTGGCATAAGCCCCGGAGTGATCGGCATCACCTTATTCGAAGACCAGCTTGAGCAAATGATTCGCTCTCCAAGTCTCCTGACGCTCGTGACATTGGCGGTTATCTTGTCACTCATGTTGCTGGGAGTGACGTGGTTTCGCCGCTGGTCGGCGCCGGCCATACTCCGAGACGAACGGAAAATTAACGACGAAAAACGGCCGGCGGATCTCGATGATTCCGCTCGTTGACGATAGAGCCATTCTCTGTCTCTACCCCTTGGAAACCGGCCGATTTGGCAAGACAGCCTTACGCCCGATATAGCGTCGCGGTGACGGAACCTCTTCATTTGGGCTTTTTTTTGGCTATAGTGAATGAGTAAGTCAGTTAAAGTGAAACATCCAAATCAAGATGAACCTGGGAATGGGTCTGAGGTTGCGGACGGGACCGATGAGCGTCGGCCCAACATTATCGAGACCGCCAACTTCCTGGAGCCTGTACACGTTCGGTCATTCACGCTGACGGGTATTTTTCTCCTTTTAGCGTTATACGCGCTAAAGATTGGCAGCGATTTCTTCGTGCCCGTCATGCTGGCTTTTCTGTTGAGTTTTCTGTTCGCGCCCGTCGTGCGAATTTTGCACCGTTTGTACATCCCTTTGTCTCTCGGAGCCGCTCTGGTTTTGTTCGGGCTTATTGGCGTCCTGACATTTGGTATCTATCAACTCGCGGCGCCCGCCAGCGGTTGGATGGCGAAACTGCCGAAAGCCGCGGCGCAATTGGAATATCGACTCAGCAATTTGAAGCAGACATTCAGGGAATTCAGCAAAGCGAGTCGGGAAGTCGAGCGGATTACTAAATTTGACACCGCCGGGACGGCTCAACAGGTGGAGGTGAAGAAGTCCAGCGTCGGGGAAATCCTGTTAGGTCAGACTCAAGGATTTCTTGTGAGTGGCGGCGTCATGTTCGTTCTCTTGTTTTTTCTCCTGGCTTCCGGCGACATGTTTTTGCGCAAACTGGTCACGGTGTTACCGCGCTTTGAGAACAAAAAGCTCGCCGTGGAAATCTCTCGTCAGATCGAACATGACATTTCGAGATACCTGTTGACCGTGACTCTGATTAATGCCGTGTTTGGATCGGCAGTCGGGCTAAGCATGTATTTTATCGGTCTGCCCAACGCACTTTTGTGGGGCGTAATGGCGGGTTTATTGCACTTCATCCCGTTCTTGGGAGCTATTGTAGGGATCAGCGTCGTAACTTTAGTGGCCCTCGTCACCATGGATCAACTCACCTCGATTTTGCTCGTACCGTCAGCGTATTTGGGGTTGAACCTGCTTGAAGAGTATTTATTTTTTCCCTTCCTCATCGGCCGCCGCCTTCTGCTTAATCCGGTCGTCATTTTCATATGGCTGATTTTCTGGGGATGGCTTTGGGGTATTCCCGGAGCGTTAATGGCAGTACCGTTGCTTGCCATTTTCAAGATTGTTTGTGATCACATAGAGCCCCTCGCTGCCGTGGCCGAATTCCTCGGCCATTAATGTCAGCGGCGCGGCAACCAATCGGTCCTATGTCTCAGTTCGTCCCAAATCTGCACCACTGCATATGGTTTTGTTTCACTTTTGAGATCGACGCGAATTCATACCGGAATGCCAGTGTAAAACCGTTGGTATGTTCCTTGCGTTTAAAGAATTTAAAGACAGAACGAAGGAAAAATTCATACATAGAATATAATGCGATGAGCAGAAGGCAATGACCCGCAGACGCCGAAATAAAAGAAAGGGACGCGCAAACTCCACGACTGATCCAGAGATCCGTGGCCGGACGACTAAGGTAAGGCACCGAACAAACGAAGCATGCACGACGAGAAACAAAAGACCGGTGTCGCAATTTCACTCTGCTGAGTGAGAATTCCAATGGCAGCTCGAAAGTCCAAAACAGGAAAAAAAAAGCAGCCACGCAAGACCAACTCGCTTTCGAGGCCGATTTGGAAGGGTAGCATCGATTTTGGTCTGGTCAACATACCGGTCTCCCTCTACTCGGCGGAAACGCCGAGTAGGTTGGATTTCGATATGCTCGACAAGCGAGATTTTTCCCGCGTTCGTTATCACCGAGTCAATGAAAGGACCGGTAAAGAAGTTCCTTGGGATCAAGTTATCAAGGGTTATCAGTACGAAAAGGGGGAATACGTCGCCCTCACTGACGAAGATTTCCGCCGAGCGAATGTCGAGTCAACCCAATCGATCACCATCACCGACTTTGTTGATCTCTCTGAAATCAGCCCGATTTACTATGACAAGCCATATTATCTAGAGCCCGTGAAAAATGGTCGACGCGCTTATGCATTGTTGCGCGAGGTCATGAAAAAGACCGGTAAAGCCGGCATCGCCCGGGTCGTCATCCGCACGCGCCAGCACTTGGCGGTGCTACTCGTCCAGGGATCGCTGCTGATTTTGAATCTGTTGCGCTTTGCGCATGAGCTGCGCGACGCCTCCGCCCTCGATGTGCCCGAAACCGGCTCCAAACGCGCCGGGGTCTCGGATCGCGAGATCAAGATGGCCGAACAACTGCTCGAAAACATGATCGGCGAGTGGAATCCACAAAAGTATCGCGACGATTACTATGATGATCTAAAGAATTTAATCGATAAGAAGATTCGCTCCGGCCAGACCAAAGCGGTGGAAGCCGCCGAAACGCCGCCACGGCCCAAGCGGGAGGGCAAAGTTATTGACATCATGCACCTGTTGCAACAGAGCGTGAAACAGGCCCGGAGAAAAGAGGAGCCAGCACGGCGGCGCAAAGCCAGCTAAGCTTCGGCTGAATTCACGCTTAGATCAGCCTGCGCTATGGGACTGGAAACTTATCGCCGCAAACGCAACCTTGGCAAAGCACCGAAGTCTGCCGAATCGAAGGCAAAGCCCGGTCGCAAACCGACCGCGCCTCAAAGAACGCTTGGCGACATCTCGGGAGCAAAAAAGTCGGAGCTGCCGAAGTTTATTCAACCGCAGCTGGCGACCTTGGTGGATTCGGTTCCCAGAGGCGATGAATGGCTCCATGAAGTCAAATTCGACGGCTATCGGATTTTGTGCCGCATCGATGCTGGACGCATCTCTCTACTCACCCGCGAAGCGCAGGATTGGACCTCGCGCTTCCCGTCTATAGCAGACGCCGCCAAAGAGCTGCCGGTTCGGCAAGCGCTTTTGGATGGTGAGGTGGTTGCTCTCGAAGAGGACGGGACGAGCAATTTCCAGTTGTTACAGAACTCACTCAAGCAAAAGACCGGCACAAATCTCGTCTACTTCGTTTTTGACCTGCTTTATCTCGATGGTCAGGAGTTAATTGCTTCTCCCCTTCTCGCCCGTAAAGAGCTCCTTGAAAAAATTCTCCAGGGCAAGACGCGAAATACAGCCTTCGCTCCCGCCGTTCGATGCAGCGAACACTGGATCGGCCAAGGCGAAGCTCTTTTCAAAAAGGCATGTGAAATGGGAATTGAAGGCATCATTGCCAAAAAAGCGAACCAACGATATCGCCCAGGCCGAAGCCGCGACTGGCTAAAAATAAAATGTCTGAAAGGCCAAGAATTTGTGATCGGTGGTTTTAGCGATCCGGCCGGGTCGCGAGCAGGGCTCGGCGCATTGCTTCTTGGCGTCTACGACGACAAGGAACAATTGCATTATGCCGGCCGCGTCGGTACGGGTTTTAATGCGACCACGTTGAGAGATCTCCGCGGACGGCTCGATAAGCTCGGGCAAAACTCGCCGCCATTCGCCAAACCTCCCGTCGGAAGAGAGGCAAAAGGGGTGCACTGGGTCAAGCCGGAGCTGGTCGGCGAAGTCGTCTTCACCGGCTGGACGCGCGATGGCGTTCTCCGCCACCCTTCTTTCAAAGGTTTGCGTGAAGACAAACCGCCTCATCAAATTCGCCGGGAGGAGGCTGCGGCGACTGCAAAAGTCGCGTCTTCCGGCTCCGACGGCAATTCCGATATTAATAGTGGCAACGCCGATAGAGATAACGATGATGAAATTGCCGGCATAAAGCTCACTCATCCCGACCGTATCCTGTATCCCGATCAGGGAATTACCAAACGCGACCTGGCCCATTACTACGAGCAGATCGCCGACTGGATCATGCCGCACATCGAAGGACGGCCTCTCACACTGGTGCGTTGTCCTGAAGGGTATGAGAAGCAATGCTTTTATCAGCGGCACACTCGCGAGTCTCTCGATCCGGCGATTCGCCCTATTCAAATAAAGGAGCGTGGATCGGTCGTCTCTTACGTTTCAGTCGAATCTCTCTCTGGACTCATCGCGCTGGTACAGATGGGAGTGTTGGAGCTTCACGCCTGGGGCTCGCGTAAGGGTCGAATCGAGCAACCGGACCGCTTGGTGTTTGACCTTGACCCCGACCCATCAGTGTCATGGGAAAAGCTGAAGGAGGCCGCCGAGACGTTGCGATCACGACTGTCCGACCTGAATTTGGGCGCGTTTGTCAAGACCACCGGCGGCAAAGGACTTCACGTCGTCGTCCCCATTACGCCTAAACGAGATTGGAATTTTATCAAAGATTTTTGCAAGGCGTTTGCGGAAGGTGTGGTTCGGTCGGCGCCCGATCAATACATCGCCACTATGTCTAAATCGAAGCGAAAGGGAAAAATTTTCATCGACTATCTCCGCAACGCCAGAACGGCGTCCGCCGTTTGCGCTTATTCTACGCGAGCGCGCTCAGGCGCGCCCGTCTCACTGCCGGTGCGCTGGGAGGAACTGACAAATGATATTCGATCGAATTTCAATATAAAGAACGTCCCTCAGCGCCTGGCACGGCTGCGGGGAGATCCATGGGAGGATTATGAAACGGCGCGGGCCACGATTACCCGCGCCATGATGAAACGATTGTGACTCGAGACGCTGTGTAACTGCATTTCGGTAGAAATTGGTGGCAGGAGGGTTTTATCAACGCGGTATTGCCAATCATAACCGGCACCGGACTAGGTGCTCTCACCATGTACGTTTTCGATTTTGCGAGTCTTATTGAAGCCAATGTGCCGATCGTGGTGCAGCATACCCGGTTGGACTCGCGCCAGGCAGAAAACGCCCTGCTCAGCACGATCGCGTACGCCGGCTCATCTTAAGGGCAAGCTGCTACAAATGACGGTCAGCAGCTTTTCGTCGAGCGAAGGGAGCGCGCGCACGCGCAAACCAAGCAGAAAATTATCGGGCCTCGCCAGCGCCGCGCTAGTGGCGGCGACTTTTCTTTGGATCGAAAACAGAAGGAGAAGCAATCTATGAAATTTCAAAAACTTGAACAGAACACCTTTGCGCTTATTTTCGACAAGGGCGACGAATTCATCTCGGTGCTCACCTCGTTCGCAAAAGAGAAGGATCTTGGCGGCAGCCATTTTACGGCCATTGGCGCGTTTCGCACCGTCATGCTGGGCTATTTCGATCGTGACAAAAAAGATTACAAAAAGATCCCGATCGAAGAGCAAGTCGAAGTCCTCTCGCTTGTCGGCGACATCGCCTTGAAGGACGGCGCGCCGCAGGTCCACGCGCATGTCGTGGTCGGCAAATCAGACGGGACGGCTCACGGCGGCCACATTCTTGAAGCCCGAGTCTGGCCCACCCTCGAAGTGGTGTTGACCGAATCGCCCAGGCACCTGAGGCGAAAGTTCGACGCGGAAAGCGGCCTGGCGTTGATCGATCTCGCCTGATTCGCTGATGGCCGCTGAGTCCACGAAAGTCATCTACGCCGCCATCGCTGCCAATCTCGGCATCGCCGCAATCAAGTTCGCTGCCGCCGGATTCACCGGTAGCTCGGCGATGATTTCCGAAGGGATCCATTCTGTGGTGGACACGGGCAACGGCGGCTTGATGCTCCTGGGCGTGCATCGGAGCCGAAAGCCCGCTGATGCCGAGCACCCATTTGGGTATGGCAAGGAGCTTTACTTCTGGACCCTGATTGTCGCGATTGTGATCTTCGCCGTAGGCGGAGGAATCTCCGCTTACGAAGGTCTGCTTCACATCCTTCATCCGGTTCGTTTGGAAAGCCCCACTTGGAACTATGCCGTTCTGGGTTTCTCGCTTGTCTTTGAAAGCTACTCCTTAATTGTTGCCTTTAAGGCGTTTCAGGCGGAGAAAGGAGACCAGGGCATCTGGCAGTCAATCGCCACCAGCAAAGATCCTACCACCTACACAGTTCTCTTCGAGGATACGGCTGCGCTGCTGGGGTTAGTCGTAGCCTTCGCCGGCGTTTTTCTCGCCCATCTCCTTGATGTTCCGCACTTCGATGGCGTGGCCTCTGTCTTCATTGGAATCATCCTCGCGGTCGTTGCCGTGCTACTTGCCTACGAAAGCAAGGGACTTCTGGTCGGAGAGGCTGTCGATCCGGAAACTCTCAAAAGCGTAAGGCATCTAGCCGAGTCCGATCCTCGGGTCGAAGCTGTAAAAACCGCCCTCACCATGCATTTTGGCCCTCACACGATTCTACTGGCCATGGATCTGCAATTTCGCAAGGATCTTTCCGCGGCGGAAGTGGAGGAGAGCGTGGACAGGCTCGAAGAAACCATCCGCGAGCATCATCGAGACATTAAACACATTTTCATCGAATCGGAATCACTCACTCCAAAGCACCGGAAAAATATCGCATGACTAACTTCCAAGTCGTTGTCAAAAAGAAACAGTACTCTCTTCAGGTCAGAAGGAAAGCGAGCAGCACGCCCATCCCGCCGACGCCTAGGGTCAACCAAATCAGTAACCGCCCACCCGCTAACGATGAACCATTCGATCGGTACCGGGCACCGAGGTAAACTCTACCCCGAAAGAAAGAACGTGATCCAGCCAGCGTTTATGAACTACAGGCGTGTTTTTACCTCTGATCTAACTCATTCGCCCATTGATCGACCCGTCTTTCCGCTTCATCCTTTGCGATCCCGTATCTCTGTTGAATCCTGCCGACCAGTTGGTCACGTTTGCCCGCGACCTGATCAAGGTCATCGTCCGTCAAGTCTCCCCACTTTTCTTTGACCTTCCCTTTCAATTGTTTCCATTGTCCAGAAACTTTATCCCAATTCATTTGTGCCATCCTCCTTTTTGGTTCTTTTACGCCAACGTGCTTTCAGCCGTTACCAATTTTTGGAGCGCACTCGGTCGAGGACCGCTTCCGTTCGTCCTGAGCGATGTCGAAGGGTGAACGGGGAATTTTTCAGTGAGAACTAGTTAGCCGGGCTATGAGTTCTCAAACTGAGAGGAACCGCTCAAAGAACGATCGGTACCGCTGCAAGACCAGCCGCAAATCTTCCGTGGATACCTTGTCGCCTCGATCCCACTGTCCCTCCAGCTTTCTCCTCTCGTCCGAAAAAGTCTCGGCTAGCTCTTTGATGACCTGAGCTACGAGTTCGTCGGCTTCCTCCACCGCCCGTCTGGGTTCATCCACGAATCCGGTTTGAAGAGAGTTCCACCGCGATCGGTAGCCCTGCACCGCTTCGTTGGAAAATAACGGCACAAGATCTTTTGCCCCGGCTCGATCAGACCCACCTTCTGGCGGAACGGCATTGCCTTCGTCGTCGTTTCTCGAATTGATTTCCGCGTTCCGGCTTATATTCTGACTTTCGGAACCCGAAGCTATATCTTCAGTAGAAAGATGTTTTTCCTTAGACTCCATACTTATGTCCTCCTTCTCTTTGCTCAGTGCCCCTTACTGTTCGCTCGGGCGCTCGTACTTCCAGCAGCTCCTCGAAGAGCGCACGGTAGTACACGATGGCCTTCCTTAACTCCTCAGTATCTGCGGTGCCGCCCTGACTGTGGAGCGCGATCTCATGAGCCCGTCGATAATTTTCAACAACCGAGGGGTGATCCACCGATATATCAGCGGCCCGACGTTCGAAATCGCCCATAGGGTAACCTCTCTTTTCCATCAACTCACGGACTGTCCGATCGGCGTCCTCGACCGCCGCTTTCGGACTATCGACAAAACTATTCTGCAAAGAGCGCCAAGCCTCAGAGAATCTTGCTCCGTCCGCCGGCGATAAAGGAATGATATGGAGCTTCTTCACGCGCTCTTCACGTGCTTTGAGCTCTGCTTCTGCGGCGCGCTGATTCCGATACTTGTTAAGCGTTCGGTCGTATTCCGGGCCGAAGCGCGTCTGCAGATCGCGAGAGCGTTTTCTTTCCAAATAAAGGTAGGCGACCAAAAAAATAATTATTCCGACTAACACGGCAACAAGAACGATCCACATTTGGGTATCCATGCTTGGTTACCTCCAATAATTAGATTCAAGAATCATTGTCCGGAGTCTCTTTGATAGAAGACGGATTATCCGATTGAGCGATGACAGATACATTCACTCCGCGCACATGGTTCCTCGATGATCGGTCAGGTGGAATTGCCCCGTGACCGATCATCAAAGATGCACATAGCTTCTGCTTTGTTTAGCGATTCTTTGCCGTGCATTTTTTCAAATGTTCTTGGAGCTGTTCCTGCGAATCAAACTTTTCGCCGCAGACTGCGCACTTATAGGGTTGTTGGGCTTCGTGTTCTTCTGCCATTGGGGTTCACCTCCTTTTTTGCATGCCGGTGATTATGGCCATCTCGTCTCGCTCAGCCGGGCAAGACGCTTGGAGTTTCGCTGCGGCGTGTGAGTGGATTCTCCTTAAGAAACTCTAAGGCATCTATA
>VBKE01000156.1 GCA_005879605.1 Deltaproteobacteria bacterium | reverse complement strand
CACTGTCTTAATGCCTCTTTTCTGCAGCATTGGCTGAAGCTCGCCGCTATAGAATTTATCGAAAGCGGCTGGAAAAATGACCGGCTCGTCATCGCGTTGTTTGAAGGCGTGCGGCATCCTCGCCTCGGCTGTGCCCTTGTAACGATCGGCGACGGTGTAAACGATGAACATATTCGCCTGCCGCGCGCGGTCGAGGAACTTCGCCACGGGGTTGATCAGTTTGTAACAGGGCTCCTCGGGATTTTCGCAGCGACAGTTCAAATCCAAAACGAGCAGGGCCGTTGTTTTCGAATCAACGGTAACCTCTTGGGGTACAGGTTTGTTAGGCATGTTGATTTTCCTTTCTTCGAGTTTCTTAGTTGAGACGAAACGCTATCCCCAAGCAGAAAACCTGTCAAGAGAATGCACGCTTCGCTTGACGCCCATGACTCGAGTGGAATAAGTAAATTCAACCCTGCTTGGGCTCTCCGATAGGATAACGTTTGAAAAGGAGTCTGAATGAAGGCCGCAGTTTTTTACGAAGTCCGCCAACCGCTCAGAATCGAAGAACTCGAGATGCCCGACGTCAACGATGAGGACGTGCTTATCAAAACCTTCGCCTGCGGGGTTTGCCATACCGATCTTAAAGTCGTCGAGGGGCGTAACCGGTTTAATCCCCCGACGGTCTTGGGTCATGAAGTCTCCGGCACCATCGAACGGGTCGGCTCGCGCTGTACGGAGTTCTTTAAGGAAGGAGACGCGGTTATCATCGGCATGCGCTACAAGTGCGGACGCTGCCGCTATTGTCTCGGGGGGCGTGAAAACCTCTGCGTCAATCGTCCTGCGCCGCCGCCGCTCAGGAAAACCGACGGCACGCCGGTCACCCGTTGGAACGTCGGCGGTTTCGCCGAATACGTTTCGGTTCCAGGCTACATGATTTTCAAAGTGCCTCAGAAAATAAGCTTGGAAGAGGCGAGCGTGATCGGTTGCCGGGTAACGACGGCATACAATGCGGTTAAACACGTGGGTGAATTGGCGCCCGGCGATTCCGCGCTCGTCATCGGCTGCGGTGGGGTCGGGCTCAATGCGATCCAGTTTCTCAAATGCTTCGGCGCCTATCCGATCATCGCCGTCGACGTCATCGACAAAAAGCTGGAAGAGGCCAAAAAATTCGGCGCGACTCACACCATCAATGCCAAGACCGAAGATCCGGTTTCGGCGGTCAAAAAGCTCACCCGCGGCGGGGTCGACAAAGCGTTCGAGGCGATCGGCAATGCCAAAACCTCCGATCAGATCATTCAGGCGACGCGGCCGGGCGGCACCGCAACGATTATCGGTGGACTAGGGAGCGGGCCATTCACGATCAGCAGCGGCAGTTTTGTGACGAACGAGATCGCGATAAAGGGCGTATCGAGCCGACGGGCGAACGATGTCGTCGAAGTGTTGCAGATGGTGCAAGACGGCCGGATCGATGTCAAGAGTTTGATTACCAAGAAGTACGGCCATGAACAGATCAACGAAGCCCTGGAAGATTTGGAACACGGGAAACTACTCATGGGCATCTCAATGTGGAATTAATTGGGAGTCACTATGAATTCTCAGCGCTCCATCATCCTTGGGATCATTTTAGTCTTACTATTACTTCCCCGCGGGCTCTCGGCGCAGCTCACCACGGTCCGGATCGCCTTCAACGGATTCGGCGGCGTTGCGCCGCTTTATCTGGGCAATGACGCCGGCATATTCAAGCAGCAGGGATTGAACCTGGAGATGGTATTCATCCCCGGCGGCTCATTATCATTGCAGGCGCTGATCGGCAGAAGTCTCGACTTGCTGCTGACCGGCGGGCCGCCGGTCGCCAATGCCTATCTGCAGGGAGCGAAGATCAGGATCATCGGTGGCGTGACGAACCTGTTGCCCTACACATTTGTCGTCGCGACGGGTCTCCGGACAGCGGAACAGGTCAAGGGAAGGAAAATCGGGATCAGCCGTTTCGGCAGCAACACGGACTACGTCGTCAGGCTGGCTTTGGATCAATTAGGGCTCAGCGCCGCTCAAGTGCAAATTATTCAGGTCGGTGGCTCGCAGGCACGCCTGGTCGCGCTTAAATCCGGCGCGATTCAGGCCACTGTACTCAGTCCGGAAGAGGCCATGGTTGCACAGAAGATGGGATTCAGCGTGCTCCTGGATTTTATCGAAAAGGGGATCGAATTCCCCCACGTAAACGTTGTGGCCCGCGACGATTATTTAGAAACCCAGGCGCAAACGGTCAGAACTTTCATGCGAACCTATGTGGAATCGGTTCGCTATTACAAAACGCATCGCGGCGAAGCGATCAAAAAAATCATGGAGCTGAGTAAATTGCCGGAACGACAGATGGCCGAGACCGTCTATGAAGGATCGTTGAGGGCTACTCCAGACGACGGCAAGCCGACCGTGAAGGGGATGGAGGTCGTGCTCGATTCGCTCGCGAAGGAAAATCCCAAGGCGAAAAGTTTGACGGTGCAACAGCTCCTCGACCTGAAATTTCTGCCGTGAAAACGAGGGAAAGTGGGATTTGGTGTAATGGAGTGCGGGAGTGTTGGATTTAAGATCATTACTCCATTACTTCAACACTCCATTCGCAGCGCTTGGTTGATTACAGCTTGTCGCGCGAAGTGCAGCAAGAGCTGGGGATTCGATGGTAAGGAGCAGACGGTGATGACCGCCAACCTCGCAATAGGTCTCTTCGCATCCGTCCTGTGCATCGGAGATTCACTGATTCTAGACAGCCGAGCCCAGGGTGCGGAAACGCCGCAGCGAATCCGGATCGCCTACGCAAGCCGGAGCAGCTCGGCCATGCCGCAATACGTAGCTCAGACCAAAGGGTTCTTCAAGTTGGAAGGATTGGAGACGGAGCTGATTCAAATGAATCCGCGCCTCGGCGCGACCGCGGTCGTCAACGGCGACGTCTCTTTCGCGACGCCTTTTGTCAGCATATTTCGCGGCATCCTTCAGGGTTTTCCGATAAAACTCGTATTCGTCCATTTAAAAAAAGGCCCCTACTACGTCATGGTTCGGCCGGAGATCAAAGACGTTCAGCAGTTGAAAAGCAAAAAGCTGGGCGTGGCAACGATCAAAGGAGCTGATCAACTGGTCGCCGAGGAACTGCTGCAGGCTAAAGGCTTCAACCCGAGCCTGATTCAAGCCGTCGCCATCGGCGACGGACCGGTGAGAATGCAGGCGCTTATCAGCGGCGCGGTCGAAGCGATCTGCGTGGCGCCGCCGCATGATTTATTGCTCAAGCGTATGGGCTACCCGGCGTTGGCCGGCCCGCCGGAAGTCGGTCTTCCTGTGGCAGGGATGTTTACCTCGGATCGTCTCTTGCACGAAAATCCGCAATTGGTCAGGCGGACGCTCAAAACCATGCTCAGGTCGCACCAGTATATTTTTGGCAACAAGCAGGAATCGATCCAAATATTGCTCAAATGGCTGCCACAGCCGCTGGAGATTGCCGAACACTCGTATGAGACTGAGCTGAGGACGCTAACCAGGGACGGCCAGATGACCGATGCCGAGCTTGAGGCCGTGATCAACAGAGTAGCGGATAAAAAGCGTCCACTGGACGAAGTGCGGGATTTCACTCCGGCGCGGCAGGCACTGAAAGAACTCCAAGCAGAGAAATAGCCAGGCGAGGATTCGATCTCTTTTACTTTAGAGACTCGCGCTTCGGACCCGGTTGGAAATTTCTTCGATATGTCCCAAAACGGTTTCTGAATTTGCGACCCAACCGTGCTAAAGCGGAAGAACGAAGGCCGATTGGCATTTTCCCCACGCTCACATAGTCGGCCCAGCCTGCAGGTGGTCTTCTCGCCCTCCTTCGGACGGAGAGAATTAAAGGTGAGGGTGGTATCTCATCCTCTCACTGCGAGCGGAAGGGGAAAGTCGGGCCCCGCGATCGGAAGTTTATTTTGGACTGTTTCTACTTCTCCTCGTATTCTTTTAATGCCTCCCAACGCGGTTCGAGTCCCAGGCCCGGAGCTTCCGTCAGCGTCACCCATCCATGATCCGGCGCCGGCGGATCTTGGTAGATCGCTTCGCCTACCTTCCACATATCGAGATGAAATTCTACGCGCCAGCCGTTGGCCATGCCGGCTTGTAAGTGCATGTTGTGGTGCGGCCAACCGCCGCCGTTGGCTATGGGCAAGTTGAAGGCCTGAGCCATAGCCGCAACTTTCACCGCTTCCGTATAACCGCCAACCGAACAGACGTTGGGCTGGACAATGTCGACGGCGCGGTTGACGATCAGCTCGCGGTGGCGAAAACGATGTCCTTCGTTTTGTCCGGCGGCGATCGGTATAGAAGTGTGCCGCCGCAGGTCCGCTAATAGGTGCGCGTCGTTCTGGTAGACCGGCTCCTCGAACCAGGTGATGCGATAAGGCTCCACCAGTTTGCAGAGCTCCAGCGCCCGGTTGAAAGAGAAAAGATAGTTGGCGTCGATCATCAACTCGACTTTCTCTCCTACCTCTTCCCGCACCGCGCGCACACGCTCGGCATCGATATTTGGGTCTTCGGGGTCGACGGCTACGACCATCTTGAGCCGGTGTTCTCCCTGAGCGACAAATTGTCTGGCCACCTCGACGAGTTGTTCCTTGGTGTATTGCTTGAGCCCGAAGGTAACGTACGCAGGCACCGGATTCTGCGCTCCGCCGAGCAGCCGCCACACCGGTTCCTTGTAATATTTACCCTTGATGTCCCAGAGCGCGATATCGATAGCGCTTACCGCCGAGCTCCACATTCCCGTTTGCGCGCGCGGGTTGAACGTCTTGTATAACTCGTGCCAGATGCGCTCGGTTTCAACCGGGTTTTTGCCGCGCAGGAATGGGGCGACCTCCCGGTTAATAAATTCCTTCGCTCCATAGCGCTGCGCTGCTCGAGTCAGACCGTAACCCGTAATACCCTGATCGGTTTCAACTGCGGTGAATACGATCGGCGTCCACATCTTCTCTTTGAGGAGCGGCGCCTCGATGGGAATTTTATGAAGCGTAGCTTTGATTTGAGTGATTTGCATGTGACACCTCGTAAATCTCTTTGCTACTTCTGCGCGGCGGCTTTGCGCCGGCCGATGGCGGCTTCCGCTCTCGGGCTGATCGCTCGCTGCACTGCAACGTTCAGTAAGGCAGGCCTTCCGGCAGCGAATGCCCGCTGCAACGCCGCTTCCAAGTCATCAGGGCGTTCCACAAACTCGCCGTAACCACCCAGACCCTGCACTACCTGATCGTAACGAGCCCGCAGCAAGTCGGTCGCAACCGGACGGCCGTAGAGGCCGAGCTGAATTTGCCGGTCAATGCCCCAGGCGGCATCGTTGCCCAGTATGGCTACCACATTGAGCTTGTGGCGCACCGCCGTATCGAATTCCATTGCGTTAAAACCGAAGGCTCCGTCGCCGGTGAGCATGATCACCCGAGAATCAGGGTACGCGAGTTTGGCTGCGAGCGCTGAGGGCAGCGAAGATCCCAGCATTCCCAGGCTGGAGACATAGAGCCAGCGCTTCGGCTTAAGCGCCGGTAAAAGTGACCGCCCGAAGTGACAAAAGTCGCCGCCATCGAAGACGAGACAATCGTCGGGTCGAAGCATGGGCTTGAGGGTTTTATGCACGAACAACGCGTGCATCGGCGTCTGCGACCGTGCCAAATTTTCCGCCCACTCTGCCTGGGCGGAACGCGCGGCGCGCAGCTCATCTAGCCAGGGGAGATCTTTCCAGACATGATTCGCAGCCTCTTTGGTCATCTGATCCAATACGCTCGCAACATCGCCGACCATGCCCACGGCCACGCCTCGATTGCGGCCGATCTCCAAAGGCGAGGGGTCGATCTGGATGATCTTCGCGCCGGCTGCAACGTGGGGCGGCCGGCAAAAGCCGATGGTGAAGTCCTGTTTGCGACCCAACAGCACGACGACATCGGCGTCGCGGACCTTGGCGGCGGCGCGATTCAAGCCTCGCTCGAAAAATCCGAAGGCGTAAGGATGATCGTCGGAAATCGAGCCGCGCGACTGCTCTTCCGTAAGCACCGGTAAGCGAGTGGTTTCAATGAAGCGCTGTAGAGCATCACCGGAGAGCGTATAACCGGCGGCGTGCCCAGCCAGCAGCAACGGTCTCTTTGCCTCGCTCAGTAGAGCGATTGCCTGCCGCACGAGTTCGGGGTCCGTTAGCAGCGATGCTTTAGGGCGATAGGCATCCGGTTGGGTGAACACGATTTCATTTTCATCCACGCCTTGCTCCTGGATGTCGATCGGTATCGTCAAGTGAACCGGCCCGCGTCGCCCGCTGAAAGCCAAGCGCATCGCGCGAGCAATGAACTCGGGGATTCTTCGGACGTCATGGATCATGAAAGAACCTTT